>JBEEIS010000102.1:0-13245 GCA_041169755.1 Pseudomonadota bacterium
GCCAGTCGGGAACGTCGGTACGCAGGGCTTCGGCTGCGCCCAGCGCGTCGCGCCAGGGCTTCAGGGAGAGCACCTCGATGCGTTGGGCCAGCAAGACCGCGGCTTCGCGCTGGACCTGGGCCCGGTGCTGCAAATCTTCGACGGCCCGCACCCGGTCGGCCAGGCGCGCCTTCAGGTCGGCCAGTGGCTCACGGCTCAGAGGGGCTCCCGCCTTGGCGGCGTCGCGCTGCCAGGCCAGGGCATCGGCCAGGTTGAGCTTGGCCTGGTCCAGCAGCGCCTGGGCCTTGGCCGCCCAGTCGGCGGCGATGGACTCCTGGCCCTTGGCGCGCTTGATCTCATCCAGCCGCTCGCGCAGCTGACGCGCGGCCCCCTTGTCCCGGCTGCTCAGCTCCCGGTAGACCTGATGCAGGAGATCGGTGGCGGGCTCGCTGGCCAGCCAGTCGCGCAGGCGAGCGGCGCGCTCCCCGGAGGTCGGGGCGGTGAAGGCCCCACCGGTCAGGGCGTCCAGGGCGGGGAGGTCGGAGGGCTTGGGCGTGGCTTGGGTCACAGGAGTCTGATGTCGACCGCATCGGGGCGGTCTGGCTGGGAGGGTAATCCGGTATTTTCGCCGCGAAACCGCTCGGCGGGGCCCTGCGCATGATCCCCCCGCCCCTCGGGCGCTTCATTGCAAACCAGGAATAAAGGATGAGACTGTTATTATTGACGGGTTATTAAAGCCCCTCCTAGAATCCGGCCGACTTCGGGGACAGCCCCCCGAGGGTCCGATCGAGACCCGCTGCCGACCCCGGCGACGCCAGGCTCCTGCGGACGGCCCCACCCCGGGGCCCGCAACCTGGCCACGTACCCATCACGACGAGACCTGGCGCCCCGGCTGACCGCCTCCGCCGCCCGGCCCCGCCTGTAGAAAGGAAGTGCCATGACAGCGTTCGAGAAGATCAGTCTGGGCCTGCGGACCTTTGCGTCCGACATCGCCCAAGGATTTTTCGAAGTCACCCACAACGGCTCGGCCCTGCTCGGGCTGGGCGTGGTGTTCGCCGCCCTGACCCTGACCCTGCGCCCCGACCTGCGTCTGACCACCGAGACCCACTTGATGGAGTGGCTGCAGGAGCGCCAGGCCGATGCCCTGGGGATCGTGTCCGACATCAGCGCCATCGGCCGGGCCACCGCGGCCAATCCCCGCGAGCTGCCCAAGCCGCAGGCGGCCCTGGCCTATTGGCTCAGCCGCAAGTACCGGGTCGCCCCCGAGCCGGTCAGCGCCCTGGTGGCCGAGGCCTATGCCCTGGGCCCGCGCACCAAGCTCGACCCGCCCCTGATCCTGGCCGTCGCAGCCATCGAGTCCGGCTTCAACCCCTTTGCCCAGAGTCCGGCCGGGGCCCAGGGGCTGATGCAGGTCATGACCCACGTGCACACCGACAAGTTCGACCGCTTCGGTGGCAAGCTGGCCACCTTCGACCCGGTGTCCAACCTACGCGTGGGCGCCAAGGTCCTGCAGGAGTGCATCCAGCGCGCCGGCTCCGTGGAGGCCGGCCTGCGCTTTTACGTGGGCGCGGCCAACCTGGACGAGGACGGCGGCTATGTCGAGAAGGTACTGGCCGAGTACGAGCGCCTCAAGCAGATCGCCGCTGGCCAGACCCCGGTCTCCGCCTGGCCGGCCCTGCCTGCGGCGTCCTGAGCGTCACCCTCGGCTACACTAGCCCGGTACGCGACTGGCGATAGGCGCGAGGCTCCTGGCGGGCCCACCGCGCGGACGTGGGTCACCACGGGGAAGCGTACCGCCGCATGCCGGCGCATGGCCGTTCGCCTGGGCAGCCCCTCTTGTATGACGGGGACCATCATCCGCAAGGACTGCCATCGTGTTCCATCGCAATACCCTCATCGAGCAAACCGACCCTGAACTCTTTGCGGCGATCCAGGCCGAAAACCACCGCCAGGAAGCCCATATCGAGCTGATCGCCAGCGAGAACTACGCGTCTCCTGCCGTGATGGCGGCCCAGGGCACCCAGCTGACCAACAAATACGCCGAGGGCTACCCCGGCAAGCGTTATTACGGCGGCTGCGAGAACGTCGACATCGCCGAGCAGCTGGCCATCGACCGCGTCAAGCAGCTGTTCGGGGCCGACGCCGCCAACGTGCAGCCACACTGCGGCGCCTCCGCCAACGAGGCCGTGTTCCTGGCCTTTCTCAAGCCCGGCGACACCATCATGGGCATGAGCCTGGCCGAAGGCGGTCACCTCACCCACGGCATGCCGCTGAACATGTCGGGCAAGTGGTTCAACGTCGTCTCCTACGGCCTGAACGAGAAAGAGGAAATCGACTACGACGCGATGGAGCGCAAGGCCCACGAGACCAAGCCGAAGCTCATCATCGCCGGCGCCTCGGCCTACTCGCTGCGCATCGATTTCGAGCGCTTCGCCCGCGTGGCCAAGGCGGTCGGCGCGATCTTCCTGGTCGACATGGCCCACTACGCAGGCCTGATCGCCGCCGGCGTCTACCCCAACCCAGTGCCCCACGCCGACGTGGTCACTTCCACCACTCACAAGAGCCTGCGCGGCCCGCGCGGCGGCATCATCCTGATGAAAGCCGAGCACGAGAAGGCGATCAACAGCGCCATCTTCCCCGGCCTGCAGGGCGGCCCGCTGATGCACGTGATCGCGGCCAAGGCCGTGGCCTTCAAGGAGGCGATGGCGCCGGAGTTCAAGGCCTACCAGGCTCAGGTGATCAAGAACGCCCAGGCTGTCGCCGAGACCCTGGTGCAGCGCGGTCTACGCATCGTGAGCGGCCGCACCGAGAGCCACGTCATGCTGGTCGATCTGCGCTCCAAGGGCATCACCGGCAAAGAGGCCGAGGCCGTGCTGGGCAGCGCCCACATGACCATCAACAAGAACGCCATTCCCAACGACCCCGAAAAGCCCATGGTCACCAGTGGCGTGCGCATCGGCACCCCGGCCATGACCACCCGCGGCTTCAAGGAGGCAGAGGCTCGGGCCACCGCCCACCTGATCGCCGACGTGCTGGACAACCCGCGCGACGCCGCCCATATCGCCGCTGTGCGCGAGAAGGTCAGCGCGCTGACCGCCCGCTTCCCGGTCTACGGCTGACCCCATGAAGTGCCCCTTCTGCGGCCATGCCGACACCCAGGTGGTGGAGACGCGCATCGCTGAAGAGGGCGACTTCATCCGCCGCCGGCGCCAGTGCGCCAGCTGCGAGAAGCGCTTCACGACCTACGAGCGGCCGGAGGTCAACTTCCCGGCCGTGGTGAAGAAGGATGGCCGCCGCATCGAATTCGAGCGCACCAAGCTGCGCAGCTCCATGAACCTGGCACTGCGCAAGCGCCCGGTGAGCACCGAGCAGGTCGACAAGGCCATCGAGCGCATCGAGGAAAAGCTGCTGAACCTCGGTGTGCGCGAAATTCCCTCCTCGCGCATCGGCGAACTGGTCATGCGCGAGCTCAAAAAGCTGGACAAGGTGGCCTACGTGCGGTTTGCCAGCGTCTATCGCAGCTTCGAGGACGTCAAGGACTTCACCGCCCTGATCAAGACGGAAGTCTGAGCTGAGGCTGAGTGGGTTCGTCCGCGCATCGGGCGCGGAACGCCGCTCATCGCGATTGCGGCGCGCGGTGTGCAGGGGTCACTGCAAAGTGTCGCGCCATGCTGCGCCACCGCCCTCCGTCCGGGCTCACCCTTGTCGAGCTGATGCTCGGAATCGCATTGCTGGCGGTCCTGCTGGCGTTGGCCGCGCCAAGTTTCCAGGCGCAGATTGCCGCGAGTCAGCTCACCGCCGGCAGCGAAGCTCTGCTGGGCAGCCTGGCGCAGGCCCGGGCGCAAGCCATCCGGCTGGGTCGTCGGGTCACGGTGTGCCGCAGTGCCGACCAGCAGCAGTGCGATACCGATGCCCAGCGCGGATGGGAAACCGGGTGGCTCACATTCATCGATGCGGAACGCCCCGCCGGCAGCAGTGACGCTGCGTTATCGCCCACCGACACCCTCCTGGCCCGCAGCGAGCCCCTGCCGTCCTCGCTGCGCGTACGGGGCAACAGGCAAGTGGACCAGTACATCTCCTTTGCCGCGAGCGGCGAGGCTCGTACCCTCTCAGGCGGAAGCAACCCCCTGGGCACCCTCCGTGTCTGTAGCACGTCCACTGCGTTGAGCGACGGGCGCCGGGCGGCCGAACTGGTGCTCTCGGCGGGGGGGCGCATCGTGAGCCGGCCCGCCGCCAGCGTACTGGCCAACTGCCCGGCGCCATGAATCGCTGCGCCCCCTGCCCTCCATCCCATGGCGCAGCGCGCCGCAAGGCCTCCCAACAAGGCGTCTCGCTGGTCGAGATCCTGGTCACAGTGCTGATCCTCAGTGTGGGCGTGCTGGGCCTGGCTGGCATGCAGCTGCGCGCCCTGCGCGGTAGCCACAGCAGCGTGCAGCGCACGCAAGCCGTCGTCTTGGGCCAGTCCCTGCTGGAGTTGATGCGGGTGGACCGGCAGGCGGCACTGCAGGGGGACTACAACCTGCCGACCGGACCGGGCGCATCGCCGCTTTGCACCTTGCCCGCCGCGTCCGCAGTCTCCCCCGCCAGCCTGGCGCAGACCGAGACCCGCGCGTGGTTCGCCGAGGTGAAGTCGCAACTCGGGCGGGCGAATGACGCCACCACCTGCGTCCGGGTGGCCTGCGACACCCTGGGCCTGTGCAGCGTGCAGATGCAGTGGGACGACAGCGCCAGCGGCGGTTTGCCGGACCAAAGCCTGTCACTGAGCACCCGACTGTGACACCCATGCCACGGTCTCTCGCTCGCTCCCGCCGCTTGCCCGCACAGCGCGGCATGTCCCTGGTCGAACTCATGGTGTCGCTCGCCCTGGGCCTGGTCCTGATCGCAGGCGTGCTGTCGCTTTACCTGAGTAGCCAGCAGAGCCTGCGCACCCACCAGGGCCTCGCTCGCGTGCAGGAAAACGCCCGGCTGGCTCTGGACCTGATGGCGCGCGAGATCCGCACGGCGGGCGTGATTCCCTGCGGCAGCCCTCTG
This sequence comes from Pseudomonadota bacterium, assembly GCA_041169755.1. GTDB lineage: Bacteria > Pseudomonadota > Gammaproteobacteria > Burkholderiales > Burkholderiaceae_C > Ramlibacter. The sequence goes on from JBEEIS010000102.1 coordinate 5,011, forward strand.
ACCGCCAATGTGATGGTGACGCCCGCTGCGAGCGCCACCACCCGCCCCACACCCTGGTGGGCGGATACCCGCGCCGGCTTCCTGCGCGGGGGCCGGGACAGCGACCAGGGGGTGCTGCCCGCCGGCACCGCAGTGCCCCGTGCCGCAGGGACCGATAGCCTCATCCTCCTGCGGGTGTCCGACGACGAGGGCCTGTACGCGCGCGTGCTGGCGCACGACACGACCGCCCACCAGTTCAGCGTCGCAGCCAGCGTGGCAGCCGCCACGGCCGGGTCAGCCTCTTCGACGGCCGCCACCGTCGCCCGGATCGAGGACAAAGCCTACGCCCTGGTGTGCGACAGCCTCAGCAGCGCTCTGTTCCAGGTGGACACGGTGCAGACGTCCACCGGATTCGTGAACTACCCGAACAGCCCCCGCAATTGCACGACATCGCTGGGCACCGTCGATGCCGCTTGCGGCTCACCCGCCGCCAAGACGTTCCCCGCCGGCGCGCTGCTGGTCCCCTGGGAACCCGCTTTCTGGTACGTCGGCGAGCCCGCCAGCGGCCGTCGCGCGCTGTATCGGGCCGCACCCGACCAGGCTGGCACGCTGCGGCCCGTGGAGCGGGTCCCCGGGGTCGAAAGCCTGCAGGTCGACTACCTCACACGCAACCGCAGCGGCGGCGGAAGTCTGGCCACAGGCTGGGTCGATGCGACGGCCTTCGTCGGTGGTTGGGCTGACCCGGCGCGGGAGGTGGTGGCCCTGCGGCTGACGCTGACCCTGGGCAGCGAGGTCACCGCAGCCAGCGCCGGCGCCAGCGCACCGTTGCGCCGCGTCTTCCAGTCGGTGGTGGCCTTGCGTGGCATGGAGCCCTGAGATGCGCCTGCCGGCCTGCAGACATCCACGCCATCGACGCACGCACGGTGCGGCGCTGGTGGTCGCACTGATGATGCTGGTGCTCGTACTGGTGCTCGGCCTGGCGGCCCTGCGCCTGGCCACCACCGAGGAACGCATGGTCGGCTACGCGCAGGACCGGCAGCTCGCCCTGCAGGCGGCGGAAGCCGCGTTGCGCGAGATCGAGGACCGGGTAGACCAGGAAAAGCCGGTGGCACCCGCCACCTGCGGCTCCGCGCCGTCGCTCACCGGCCCGGGATTCAGGATCTGCCCGGCGCTTGCCGCCTCGGCCGTGCCCCGTTGGATACAGCCCGTCGCGACGGACTGGGGCGATGCGTCCCCGGTAGGACCCGCGGGCGCGCAGATCGTGCCCCGCTACCTCCTGGAGCACCTGGGCAGCCATTTCCCGTGCGAGCCCACGCCCGGCGCGGCGCAGGACTGCAGTCAGTACCGCATCACCGTGCGCGCCGGCGGCGGCACGCGTGCCGAGGTGATGCTCCAGTCGGTGTACCAAAGCGACTGAGCAGCACCCCTCCCCTCAACGCCCGATACACGCCATGAACGACCACCTCTCCTCGCGTAGCGCCACGTCGTCCGCACCCACCCGCTGGCGACACGCGCTGGCCGCCGCGATGGCCTGCCTGGGGGTGGCCTCGGCGCTCGCTGACATCAGCATCCCCTCCGTGCCCCTGGCCGTGCGCCAGACAGCCAAACCCATGGTCATGCTGGCGGCGAGCAAGGAGCACCGGCTGTTCTACGAGGCCTACAACGACGCCAGCGACATCGACGGCGACGGGACGCTGGACATCCGCTTCAAGCCCGCAATCACCTACCTGGGTCTCTTCAACCCAGACCTCTGCTACGCGCACAATGGCCTGAGCGACACACAGGGCCTGTTCACCCCCCAGGCCTCGGCCGCCGCGCCGGGACGCACCTGCAACGGCCAGTGGTCCGGCAACTGGCTGAACTACATCACCACCAGCCGGATGGACGCGTTGCGGGTCGTGCTGTACGGCGGTCAGCGCGAAGTGGACACCGCGAGCCAGACCATCCTGCGGCGGGCCTACATCCCGCAGGACGGCCACTCCTGGGCCAAGGAATACACCAGCGAGGCGGTCGACGGCTACCGGATCAGTGACTACACGCCGCTGTCGGCGCCGAACGGGGGGCAGCGGCACTTCTTCGGCAACCTCACCCGCGCTGCCGGTGTGAGCTGCGCGAACCTGAACGACTGCAGCGGCCGGCCCCCCCTGCTCTCGGTCGTCTTGAACTCAAACAAGCGGGTCTGGGAATGGGCTTCGTCCGAGGCTCCTGTGCTGGGCACCCGAAACCTCCAGGACGGTAGCAGCCCCCACGGCGGCACCCTGAGCGAGTACACGGTGCGCGTCGCCGCCTGTGCGACGGGCTACACCAACGGTTGCAAGCAGTACGGCAGCACGTTCAAGCCGGTGGGCCTGCTGCAGGAGTTCGGCGAGAACGACACCGTGCTGTTCGGTCTGATGACGGGCAGCTACGACCGCAACCTCTCGGGCGGGCGCCTGCGCAAGCCCGTGGGGCCCTTCAGGGAGGAAATCAACGCTACGGACGGCACCTTCAAGTCCACGGCCCCCCTGGTCAAGACGCTGGACGCCCTGCGGATCCGGGACTTCAACAATGGCCGCACCAACAACACCTACCCGGGCGAACGTGCCGATGGCGGCTTCCCCGCAGAGGGCGTGTTCCCCGACTGGGGCAATCCCGTGGGCGAGATGATGTACGAGGCCCTGCGCTACTTCGCGGGCAAGAAGGTCCCGACCCCCGACTTCTCCGAGAGCACCACGGTCGATGCCCAGGTGGGGCTGGTCACGCCCCCCTGGGACGATCCGTATGACCCTCAGAACAGCCAGGCCAGGGCCCCCATCTGCGCGCGCGCAAGCCTGCTGGTGGTCTCCGACACCAACGTCTCCTACGACTCGGACCAGGTGCCCGGCGCCTACGAGGCTTTCTTGAAGCGGCGATTCACCGGCGACCTGTCCGGCCTGGACGCGCTCGCGGAAACCCGGGCGATCTCGACCGCCGAGGGCGGCTTTCCAGGGGACTACTTCATCGGTCAATCGGGCACCACCTTCGATACGGCCCCCACCGCCAAGCGCGCCGCCTCGCTGGGGGAGATCCGTGGCCTGGCACCGGAAGAGCCCACCAAGCAAGGCAGCTACCATGCGGCCGCGGTCGCACGTTACGGCAAGCGCACCGACCTGCGTGCGGACCTCACCGGCCGCCAGAACGTGGAGACCTTCGTGGTCGCCCTGGCCTCGCCCCTGCTCCGTATCGTGGTGCCGATAGCCAGCGGCCGCCAGATCACTCTGGTGCCCTTCGCCAAGTCCGTGGGCGGAGGCAGCGGCAGGATTTCCGCCGACGCGGGCCGTTTCCAGCCCACCAACCAGATCGTGGATTTCTACGTCGAGACGATCGCCAACTCCGGCCCGGGCGACGCCGACCCGGCCGTCAACGGTGGCCGCTACTTCGCCCAGTTCAGGATCAACTACGAAGACACGGAGCAGGGCTCCGACCACGACATGGATGCCATCGCGCAATACACCCTGCAGTACAACGCGGATGACACGCTGACCGTCACGGTGCGGCCTGTCTACCAGGGCGGGGGTATCCGGCACCGCATCGGGTACGTGATTTCCGGCACGGGCGCCGACGGGGTCTACCTCGAGGTCCAGGACGAGGCCGACGAAACGCTTTACTTCCTGAACACGCCGCCCGGCACGAAGCCTGGAGATTGCGCCAAAGACGTGAGGTCCCGCCCCAGCACCTGCAGCCGCCTGCCCTACCTGGGTGGCCCGACGGGCATGAACCAGGCCACGCGGGTGTTCCAACCCGGATCGACCCCGGCGGCCACCGTCCTGAAAGACCCGCTCTGGTACGCCGCCAAATGGGGCGGCTACACCGACCGCAACGGCAACGAGCAACCCGACCTGCCTGCCGAGTGGGATGCCGACGGCGACGGGACCCCCGATGCCTACCTGCCAGTCCAAAACCCCTTGAAACTGCAGCAAGCCCTGCGCAAGGCGCTGAACACCATCGTGGCCCGGGCCAGCACCGCCAGCAGCCTCGCCAGCAACAGCACCAGCGCCTCGGCTGGCACCCTCCTGTACCAGGCCTTGTTCGACACGAGTCGGTGGTCGGGCGACCTGTTGGCCTGGAACGTCTCGAGGGACAGCCTGTCCCGAGTGCCGGCCTGGCGCGCATCGACTGCGCTGCCGCCCTGGCAGGACCGCAAGATCTTCATCGGTCGCTCCAGCGGGCAGGGCGTGGACAGCCTGGACGCCCTCAGCCTGCCCCAGACCGGCGCCGGCGTCATCGACTACCTACGCGGTGACCGCAGCGGGGAACGCCAGAACGGCGGAACTCTGCGGGACCGCAACAGCCCGCTCGGGGCCATCATCCATTCCTCACCGCTCTATGTCCGGGACACCCAAACCGTCTATGTCGGTGCCAGCGACGGCATGCTGCATGCCTTCGATGCCCTGAGCGGGCGCGAGCACTTCGCGGTCATCCCTCGTGCGGCAGCGAGCCGCGTCGCGGCGCAGGCTACCCTCGACTATGCCCATGCCTACCAGGTCGACGGCGAGCTCGCGCGCGCACCGCGCGGCCCGCTGACCGACGACAGGTCCTACCTCTACGCACTACTGGGCCGGGGCGGCAAGGGCCTGTTCTCCTTGAACATCACCGCGCCCGCGAGCTTCGGCACCCACGACTTTCTCTGGGAATACTCCGCCGCCGAAGGCAACGCGGGCGCCTCCGACCGCGATCTGGGGCTGATGCTGGGGCAGGCGGTGGTCGCCCCCCTGAACAACGGCAAGCTGGGCGTGATCGTCGGCAATGGCTACAACAGCAGCTCGGGCAAGGCGGTCCTGTATGTCTTCTCGGTCAACCCCGATGGGAGCCTGGCGCGGATCGACAAGATCGACACCGGCGTCGCCGCGGACAACGGCCTGGGCCCTCCCGCTGCCCTCGACACCAACAACGATGGCAAGGTGGACCTGATCTACGCCGGCGACCTGCAGGGAAATGTCTGGAAATTCGATCTCGGCAGCAGCGACCCCGGCAACTGGTTCATCGCCTACGACAGGCGGCCGATGTTCCAGGCCCGTTCACCGCAGGCCTCCACCGCGCCCCGCGGCAGCGCCCCGACCGCCCGCCAGCAACCGATCACGGCGCCCCTGCTGGCCGTGGTGAACGACCAGCCCGGCGATCCGCACCGGGGCAAGCGCTTTGTCTTCTTCGGCACCGGCGCCTACCTGCGGGACACAGACCCCGGCGACACCAGCGTACAGACCTGGTACGGCCTCATTGACGAGGGAGTCACCCCCATCCTGGCGGATCGCAGCGAGCTGGTTGCGCGTCCGGTCCAGGCCACCGGGGAGGTAGCCGGGCGTGTCGCGCGGGTGTTCGCCTCCGCGACCGCAGGCGACATGGCGGGCAAGCGGGGGTGGTACATCGACCTCACCGCGCCCCGGGCCGGGGAGCGGATCATCACGGCACCCCGGATCGCCCTGCTGGCCGTACCCGCCCTCATGGTCACCTCGATCGACCCGGCGAGCAGCGACCCTTGCGTACCCGGAGGCCGTGGTTTCCTCAGCCTGGTCGACCCCTACACCGGGGGCGGACTGACCGTGGGCCTCATCGATGCCCAAGGCAACGGAAATTTCAACGACGACCTGCTGATGAACAAACAGATCGGATCGATCGAGCTGAGGGTGGGCCTGCCCAGCGCCCCGGCTCTGATCCGCCGCTCGCAAGGCGTGACCACCGCCTTCGTGGCTGGCTCGGCCAGCGGTGATCCCCAGACCACCGGGACCGGTGTCGGCATCCAGAGCACAGGCTTCAAAAGCAGACCCAGCAGCGCCAAACGCATCAGCTGGCGCGAGATCATCAGGGACTGATCATGCGTATTTCATGCACCGCCATGCGCGGCTTCACCCTGATCGAACTGCTGATCGCTGTCGCGATCATCGGTGTGCTGTCGGCCATCGCCTATCCGGCCTACCAGAACCATGTGCTGCGCACGCACCGCGCTGCAGCTGCCGCGTGCCTGCAGGAACTGGCCCTGCAGATGGAGCGGCGCTACACGATCCGACTCAGTTACCTGCCCGACACCGGGCAGCCCGACCTGCCGGTGCTGCCCTGCACCGCCAGCGCGGCGGGCCGCTACACCCTCGACCACGGCAACCTGATGACGCCCCCCGCCACGGCGGGCGGGACGCCCACCAGCACCAAGGGCCCCACAGACAGCCGCTACCTGCTGCAGGCGACCCCGCAGGGACCCCAGGCGACCGATACGGTGTGCGGCACCTTGAGCCTGGACCACCTGGGCACGCGCTCCCGTACCGGCACGGCCACCGATGTACAGTCGTGCTGGCGTTGAACCCTGCCCGCTGCCGACTTGACTTCCACGACGGATCCCATCACCACAGCCCTGGCCCTGGCCCGCGAATCGCTGTACCGCTCCAGCCCCAACCCGCATGTGGGCTGCGTGATCACGGCGGCCGACGGCCGCGTGCTGGGCCAAGGCTCCACCCAGGCGGCCGGTAGCGCGCACGCAGAGGTCATGGCCCTGCGTGATGCGCAGGCCCGCGGGCACGATGTGCGTGGCGCCACCGCCTGGGTCACGCTGGAGCCCTGCGCCCACACCGGCCGTACCGGCCCCTGCTGCGACGCCCTGACCGAAGCGGGCATCGGGCGGGTCGTCGCCTCCCTGGTGGACCCCAACCCCCGGGTGGCCGGCCAGGGCCTGGCGCGCCTGCGAGCCGCTGGCATCACGGTGGAGACGGGCCCCGGAGCGCACGAATCACGCGAACTGAACATCGGTTTCTTCAGCCGCATGGCGCGCGGCACACCCTGGGTGCGCATGAAGGTCGCCGCCTCGCTGGATGGCACCACCGCCCTGGACAACGGCCAGAGCCAGTGGATCACGTCCGAGCTGGCGCGCACCGACGGTCACGCCTGGCGCGCGCGCGCCTGCGCCATCCTCACCGGCATCGGCACAGTGCTGGAAGACGACCCCCGCCTGGACGTGCGCCTGGTTGATAGCCCGCGCCAGCCGGTGGTGGTCGTGGTGGACAGCCGCCTGGAGCTGCCCCCCAGCGCCCGCCTGTTCCAGCCCGGGCGGCCGGTGTGGGTCTATACCGCCGTTCAGGACGCGCCCAAGCGCTCGGCGCTCGAAGCCCGTGGGGCCACGGTCATCCCCCTGCCCGGTGCCGGCGGCAAGGTCGACCTGGCCGCGATGCTGCTTGACCTGGGGCAGCGCGAGATCAACGAACTGCATGTCGAGGCCGGCCACAAGCTCAATGGCTCGCTGGTGCGTGAGGGCCTGGCCGACGAGTTCCTGGTGTACCTGGCCCCCGCACTGCTCGGAACCGGCCGGGGAATGGCGGCCCTGGGGCCGCTGACCGACCTGGCACAGGGGCAGCGGCTCGAATTCACCGAAGTGGAGCGGGTCGGACCCGACCTGCGGATCCTGGCCCGCATCCCGGGACGCGACCGCTTCTAGGGCCCCCGCGCCGGCCCCGCGCAGGGACGTTCCGGGCCCGCAAGGGAGCTGGCGGCGAATCCCTGCGAAAATACCGGGATGTTCACCGGCATCATCACCGGCGTGGGGCGCATCGCCGCCGTCCACGACCTCGGAAGTTCTTTGCAGCACGGCAAGCGCCTGACCCTGGAGGCGCCCGCCGGCTACCTCGATGATGTGGGCCTGGGCGACAGCATCGCCCTCAATGGCGCGTGCATGACGGTCACCACCCTGGACACCGCCCAGCGCCGCTTCACCATCGACATTTCCGCCGAATCGCTGGCCCGCACCGCCGGCCTGGCGCAGCCGGGCACCCCCGTCAACCTCGAGAAGGCCCTGCGCGCCCATGACCGCCTGGGCGGTCACATCGTGTCGGGCCATGTCGACGGCATCGGCCATGTGAGTCACTTCGCGCAGGTGGGCGAGAGTTGGGAGCTGCGGGTGCTGGCGCCCACCGCCCTGGCCAAGTACCTGGCCTACAAGGGCTCCATCACCGTCAACGGCGTGTCGCTCACCGTCAACGCGGTACGGGATACACCCGAGGGCTGCGAGGTGAGCATCAACCTCATTCCTCACACCGTGGAAAACACCGCGCTCCACGCCCTGGCCGCAGGCGTCGCCGTCAACCTCGAGATCGACCTGATCGCCCGCTACGTCGAGCGCATGCTCGGCGATGCCTTGCCCCCGAAAGCCCAAGCATGAACGCCCCCACCCCCCAGCCGGCCGCCGTGGCCATCTCGCCCGTGGAGGACATCGTGGCCGACATGCGCGCTGGCCGCATGGTGATCCTGGTCGACGAGGAA
>JBEEIS010000103.1:0-3154 GCA_041169755.1 Pseudomonadota bacterium
TGGGTCGTGCCGAGCGGCTATCCACCTTCGAGGCCGACGGCCGGGTGCTGGCCCAGGATCTGGTCTCCGCGCTTCAGGTGCCGCCTCAGGACAACAGCTCGATGGACGGCTACGCCCTGCGTTGTGCCGACCTGGGCGGGCGACCTGAGACGGGTGGCTTGCCCGTGAGCCAGCGCATCCCGGCGGGCACCGAGGCGCGGCCCCTGCAGGCGGGCACTCTGGCTCGCATCTTCACCGGCGCGCCGGTGCCCTCGGGTGCCGATGCGATCGTGATGCAGGAAGACACCGAGGCACTGCCCGATGGCACGGTGCGTGTGTTGCGCCCACCGAGCGTTGGCCAGTGGATCCGCCGCAGCGGCGAGGACGTCGCACGTGGCGACACGGTGCTGAGCGCGGGCACGCGCCTCACGCCTGCCGAACTGGGCCTGGCCGCCAGCATCGGCCTGGCCGAACTGCCCGTGGCGGCGCGTCTGCGCGTGGCCCTGTTTTCGACCGGCGACGAGCTGGTCATGCCGGGCACCGTGCGACCTGAGGCCATGAAGCCGGGAGCCATCTACAACTCGAATCGCTTTTTCTTGCGCGCCATGCTGCGCCGCCTGGGCTGCGAGGTGAGCGACCTGGGCATCGTTCCCGACCGACGCGAGGCCACGGTGCAGGCGCTGCGCGAGGCCAGTGCGGGGCATGACCTGATCCTCACCAGCGGCGGGGTGTCGGTGGGCGAGGAAGACCACATCAAGCCCGCGGTGCAGGCCCTGGGTTCGCTGGATCTGTGGCAGATCGCGATGAAACCGGGCAAACCCTTCGCCTACGGGCGTGTGGGGACAGCCCACTTCATCGGCCTGCCAGGCAACCCGGTCTCCAGCTTTGTGACCTTCGCGCTACTGGTGCGCCCCTTCCTGCTGAAGCTGCAAGGCGCCACGTCGTTAGCGCCGCCTGTGGCGTACCTGCCCGCGCATTTCGACGGGCCTCGACCCGACAAGCGTCGCGAGTTCCTGCGCGCGCGGCGCAACGCGCAGGGTGGGCTGGACCTGTTCCCGAACCAGAGTTCAGGCGTACTGACGTCCGTAGCCTGGGGCGATGGCCTTGTGGACAATCCGGCGGGCCACGCCATTGCCCGGGGCGACACCGTCGCGTTCATCAGCCTGTCCGACCTGCTTGCCTGAGCCTGCCAACATGAAGATCACGATCCGCTACTTCGCCTCTATCCGTGAGGCACTGGGCCAGGGCGGCGAGACGCTGGACACCCAGGCGCTCACTTTGGGCGCACTGCGCGACGAACTGATCGCACGGGGTGGCGCGTATGCCGAGGTTCTGGCCCGGGGTCGCGCCGTGCGTCTGGCCCTGGACCAGGTGATGACCGACGAACCTGCCGCCCTGCGTGAAGGTGCGGAAGTGGCCTTCTTTCCCCCCGTGACCGGAGGCTAGTCGTGACCCAACCCCGCGTGACGGTCCAGACCGAGGATTTCAACCTCGCTGACGAGGTCGCCGCCCTGCGCGCCGGCGATGGTGGCGTGGGCGCCGTGTGTGCCTTCGTTGGGACGGTGCGTGACCGTAATGAGGGCAGTGCTGTCAGCGCGATGGAACTCGAGCATTACCCCGGCATGACAGAGAAAGCGATCGAGGCTCTGATCGACGAGGCGCACCAGCGCTTTGATATCCGAGCCGCGCGCGTGATCCATCGCGTGGGTCCGCTGCAGCCGCAGGACCAGATCGTGATGGTGGCGGTCACCTCCGCCCACCGCCATGAGAGTTTCCAGGCCTGCGAGTTCCTGATGGACTACCTCAAGACCCAGGCGCCGTTCTGGAAGAAGGAAAGCAGGCCGCAGGGGGCGCGCTGGGTGGATGCGCGGGAGGCGGACCAGACTGCGCTGGCGCGCTGGCGCCAGTCGAGTGCTGATTGACTGAGCTTCAAGCGCTCAGTGTCTCCCGGTATCGCTTGTAGCTGTCCGAGCCAACAGATTGCAGAAGGTTGTCGCGGACCGCTGCGACGGTCCGTTCCAGATCAGCCGGGGTATCTCCCTCGACGATCGTGGCGAGTGCGGCTGCAAACTTCGTGCTGTGGCGCGATGCCAGGTTGATCGACAGTTCGGCGCTCCTGCCGGTGAACGCTTTCTGCATGCCCTCGGCCAGCGCCTTGCGAGCGTCAGAGCCCGCTGGCAACTTCATGAGTTGCTCGAGCGCCATCAAGAGGTACATGTTCTCTGCGGACATGTGCTGGTTCGAATATTCGGTGAATGCATCCAGTTGCGCGGTGGTGCAGGCCTGGAAAAAATCGCTGTCCGCAGCGGGGAATTCCGTTCGCTGCCACTGCCTGCTCTGCGCGGGTTGCTCGCCTCGGACCTGCGCAAAGCTTGTCGGCAAGCCTAGTTCGCGGGCGATGTCATGCTGCGACTTCAGCGGGCCAATGCCGTCGTCCAGCACTACAGGCACGTACGAGGGGGCTGTCGCCTTGTAGTCCCTTTGATGGATGGTCACCTCTTGCAGATTTTTGGGGGCTGGCGCTGGATTCTGGGTTTCGAAGTTCGTCGGTGCGAGTGCCGAAGGCCCTGTGCGCGGTCTGTCCGGGAGGATTTGCACCCATCGGTCACGAAGCGACGAACAGGCGCGGGCCAGGGTCGTTCCCACCTTAGGCAGCGGGATGCCCGCGATCCGCCAGCCGCGGGTTGCCCGGATGGAGGCCGACCAGCGCCCCGTTGATTGTTCGCTTCCTTGCTGAGTGGGTGGCCGCTCGACGTGAGTGACGGGATTCGTGCTTGCTCTGCTGAGTTCCATCGGTCTTCCTGGATGAGTTGTCGGACGCGCTTGTGTTACTTGGCCGGAAGGCCAGTTCCCGCGCGATAAGTCATCCAGGCTGACAGACCTCCCTGGGAGGAGGTCACATGGGGCAGAAGTGGGTGTCCTGCGTGTCGGTATCGGGGGGGGGAGGCCCGCTCGTCGGGTCGCTCCGGTTGCAGGATACTGGGAAGCAGACTCCCGCTCGCGGGGCGGGCACCGCCCTTGCCCTACTGGCCGCGCCCTTGAAATCCCTGAGGACAGCCTAAGCTGCGGTGCACCACGGAGCCTTTCCCATGCGACTCGACAAGCTCACGACCAAATTCCAGGAAGCCCTGAACGAGGCCCAGACCCTCGCCCTGGGCAACGATCACGCCTACAT
>JBEEIS010000104.1:0-7037 GCA_041169755.1 Pseudomonadota bacterium
AGAAGTACCTGGTGTGCAACTCGGACGAGGGCGAGCCGGGGACCTGCAAGGACCGCGACATCCTGCAGTTCAATCCGCACATCGTCATCGAGGGCATGATCATCGCGGGCTTCGCGATGGGCATCACCGTCGGCTACAACTACATCCACGGCGAGATCTTCGCCGACTACCTGCGCTTCGAGGAGGCGCTGGAGGAGGCGAGGGCGGCCGGCTACCTGGGCGACAAGATCCTGGGTACCGACTTCCGCTTCCAGCTGCACGCCTTCCACGGCTTTGGCGCTTACATCTGTGGCGAAGAGACTGCGCTGCTCGAATCGCTCGAAGGCAAGAAGGGGCAGCCTCGCTTCAAGCCGCCGTTCCCGGCGAGCTTTGGCCTCTACGGCAAGCCCACCACGATCAATAACACCGAGACCTTCGCGGCGGTGCCCTGGATCATCCGTCACGGTGGCCAGGCCTACCTCGAATGCGGCAAGCCCAATAACGGCGGCACCAAGATCTTCTCTGTCTCGGGCGACGTCGAGCGTCCGGGCAACTATGAGATTCCCCTGGGCACCCCGTTCTCCAAGCTGCTGGAGCTGGCCAGAGGCGTGCGCGGTGGCAAGAAGCTCAAGGCCGTCATCCCCGGTGGCTCCTCGGCCCCGGTGCTGCCCGCGTCCATCATGCTGGAGATCACGATGGACTACGACGCCATCGCCAAGGCCGGCTCCATGCTGGGTTCCGGCGCGGTCATCGTGATGGATGAAACCCGCGACATGCCCGAGTCGCTGCGGCGCCTGTCGTATTTCTACATGCACGAGTCCTGCGGCCAGTGCACCCCCTGCCGCGAAGGCACGGGCTGGCTCTGGCGCGTGGTCGATCGCATCTGCAACGGCCACGGCAAACCCGCCGACATGGACCTGCTCAATTCCGTGGCCGACAACATCCAGGGCCGCACCATCTGCGCGCTCGGCGACGCGGCGGCCATGCCGGTGCGCGCCATGATCAAGCACTTCCGGCATGAGTTCGAGGCCAAGATCTCCCCGCCGGAGAAAGCACACCATGGTTGAAATCGAACTCGACGGACAAAAGGTGGAAGTGGCTGAAGGCAGCATGGTCATGCATGCCGCTGAAAAGGCCGGCACCTACATCCCGCACTTCTGCTATCACAAGAAGCTGTCCATCGCGGCCAACTGCCGCATGTGCCTGGTCGATGTGGAAAAGGCGCCCAAGCCCATGCCGGCCTGTGCCACGCCCGTGACCAACGGCATGATCGTGCGTACCCACTCCGACAAGGCGGTGAAGGCGCAGAAGTCGGTGATGGAGTTTCTCCTGATCAACCACCCGCTGGACTGCCCCATCTGCGACCAGGGCGGCGAGTGCCAGTTGCAGGACCTGGCGGTGGGCTACGGCGGCTCCGCCTCGCGCTACGAGGAAGAAAAGCGCGTGGTGCTTCACAAGGACGTGGGCCCGCTGATTTCCATGGAGGAAATGAGCCGCTGCATCCACTGCACTCGCTGCGTGCGCTTCGGCCAGGAAGTGGCCGGCGTGATGGAGCTGGGCATGATCCACCGCGGCGAGCACTCCGAGATCACCACCGTGCTGGGCGACACCGTCGATTCGGAAGTGTCCGGCAACATGATCGACCTGTGCCCGGTGGGCGCGCTGACCAGCAAGCCGTTCCGCTACAGCGCCCGCACCTGGGAGCTCTCGCGCCGCAAGTCGATCAGCCCCCATGATTCCACCGGCGCCAACCTGGTGGTGCAGGTCAAGAACAACCAGGTCCTGCGCGTGCTGCCGCTGGAAAACGATGCGGTGAACGAGTGCTGGCTGGCCGATCGGGATCGCTTCTCCTATGAAGCCCTGAACGGCCCCGACCGCCTGACCGCGCCGATGATCAAGCAGGGCGGCCAGTGGATCACTGTCGACTGGCAGACCGCCCTCGAGTACGTGGCCAAGGGCCTGCATGGCGTGAAGGCCGACCACGGTGCGAACAGCATCGGTGCCCTGGTCAGCCCCCACAGCTCCGTCGAGGAGCTGTACCTGGCCGGCGCCCTGGTGCGCGCCCTGGGTAGCCAGAACATCGATTACCGCCTGCGCCATGCCGAATTCCCCGCCCCCGAGGGCGTGCGCTGGCTTGGAACCTCCATCGCCTCGCTGTCCGAGTTGCAGCGCGCATTGGTGGTGGGTTCGAACCTGCGCAAGGAGCATCCGCTGTTCGCGCTGCGCGTGCGCGCGGCGACCCGCAAGGGCGCGCAGGTCAGTGTGATCCATGACGCGGATGACGACTGGGCGATGACGATGGCCGCCAAGGCCGTCGTGCCCGCATCCGACTGGGCCCTGGCCCTGGCCGGCGTGGCCGCCGCGATTGCCACCGAGAAGGGGGTCGCCGCCCCCGTGGCCGCACAGGCCGATGCCACTGCGGTTGCCATCGCCAAGTCGCTGCTCTCGGGCGAGCGCAAAGCCATTCTTCTGGGCAACGCCGCTGCGCATCACGCCAAGGCTTCGGCCCTCCTGGCGCTTGCCAACTGGATCGCCTCGCAGACCGGTGCCACCGTGGGTTATCTCACCGAAGCCGCCAACACCGTCGGCGCGCAGCTGGCCGGCGCGCTGCCCGGCGCGGGGGGCCTGAACGCCGGTCAGATGCTGGCGGGCGGCCTGAAGGCCCTGATCCTGCTGAACACCGAACCGGCCTTTGACGCCGCGCGTCCCGCCGCGCCGATCGGGCAAGGCGGCATGGTGGTGACGCTCAGCCCCTTCAAGTGCAACACCGACATCAGCGACGTCTTGCTGCCGATCGCGCCCTTCACCGAGACCCCGGGCACTTTCGTGAATGCCGAGGGCCGCGTGCAAAGCTTCCATGCGGTGGTCAAGCCCCTGGCAGAGACCCGTCCCGCCTGGAAGGTACTGCGCGTACTGGGCAACACGCTGGGCCTGCCGGGCTTCGAGTTCGAATCCTCGCAGGACGTCCTGGCCGCCGCGCGCGGTGCGCAGGATGTTGGCGCGGACCTCGTGCAGGGCACCGTGTTGTCCAACGCCACGTCGGCGGCCATCGACCTGACCCCCGCTGCGGGCCGTCCGGCGGCTGCTGGGATCTACCAACTCGATGGCCTCGTGCGCCGCGCGCCGTCGCTGCAACTTACGGCCGATGCGCGTGCCAGCCAGGGGGTGACCGCATGATCGACACGATTTACGGATTCGGCAACGGCCTGCTGGCCGCGCCCTGGTGGACCAGCATGGGCTGGCCGGTGGTGTGGACCCTGATCAAGATCGTGGCCGTGGTGCTGCCCCTCATGGGTGCGGTGGCCTACCTCACGCTCTGGGAGCGCAAGGCCATCGGCTTTACCCAGGTGCGCGTGGGTCCCAACCGCATCGGCCCCCTGGGCCTGCTGCAGCCCATTGCCGACGCCTTGAAACTTCTGACCAAGGAAATCATCCGGCCGACGGCGGCCAACAAGGGTCTGTTCTTCCTGGGTCCGATCATGACCATCATGCCGGCCTTGGCTGCCTGGGCCGTGATCCCCTTCGGCCCCGATGTGGCCTTGGCCAACATCAACGCGGGCCTGCTGTTCATCATGGCCATCACCTCGCTGGAGGTGTATGGCGTGATCATCGCGGGCTGGGCCTCCAACTCCAAGTACGCGCTCCTGGGCGCGCTGCGCGCCTCGGCGCAGATGGTGAGCTACGAGATCGCGATGGGCTTTTGCCTGGTGGTGGTGCTGATGGTGGCCGGCAGCCTGAACATGACCGATGTCGTCATGAGCCAGGGTCAGGGCTACTTCGCGCACATGGGCCTGAACTTCCTGTCCTGGAACTGGCTGCCCCTGCTGCCGATCTTCCTCGTGTACTTCATCTCGGGCCTGGCGGAGACCAACCGCCATCCCTTCGACGTGGTCGAGGGTGAATCCGAGATCGTGGCGGGCCACATGATCGAGTACTCGGGCATGAGCTTCGCCATGTTCTTCCTGGCGGAATACGCCAACATGTGGCTGGTCTCCATCCTCGCCGTCATCCTGTTCCTGGGCGGCTGGCTGCCCCCGATCGACGCGCCCCTGCTGGCCGCGATCCCGGGCTGGATCTGGCTGGGCCTGAAGACCTTCGCGGTCGTCACCCTGTTCCTGTGGGTGCGCTCGACCTTCCCCCGTTACCGCTACGACCAGATCATGCGCCTGGGCTGGAAGATCTTCATTCCCGTCACCCTGGTCTGGCTGGTGGTGGTGGGTCTGTGGATGCAGACGCCCTTCAACATCTGGAAATAACGAGTCCGGTCATGTCCACGCAAACCCTGTCCACGCCGTCCGCGTTCTCGCTCAAGGACTTTCTCTCCAGCTTCATGCTGGTGGAACTGTTCAAAGGCATGCGCATCACCGGCAAGTACTTTCTCTCGCGCGCCATCACCATCCAGTTTCCCGAGGAAAAGACGCCGCTGTCGCCGCGTTTCCGGGGTCTGCACGCGCTGCGGCGGTATGAAAACGGTGAAGAGCGCTGCATCGCCTGCAAGCTGTGCGAGGCGGTGTGCCCTGCGCTGGCCATCACCATCGAGTCGGACCAGCGTGCCGATGGCACCCGCCGTACCACGCGCTACGACATCGACCTGACCAAGTGCATCTTCTGCGGCTTCTGTGAAGAAAGCTGCCCGGTCGACTCCATCGTCGAGACCCACATCCTGGAGTACCACGGCGAAAAGCGCGGCGACCTGTATTTCACGAAAGAGATGCTGCTGGCCGTGGGCGACCGCTACGAGCCCGAGATCGCGGCGGCCAAGGCGGCTGACGCGCGCTATCGCTGACGCGCCAACCCGAAGCACAACACCATGGACATCGTCACCGGTTTCTTCTACGTCTTCTCCGCGATCCTGCTGTTCGCGTCCTTTCGCGTCATCACGGCGCGTAACCCGGTGCATGCCGCACTGTTCCTGGTGCTCGCGTTCTCGCAGGCCGCTGCCGTGTGGCTGCTGCTGCGGGCAGAGTTCCTGGCCATCTCCCTGGTGCTGGTCTACGTCGGCGCGGTGATGGTGCTGTTCCTGTTCGTGGTGATGATGCTCGACGTCCACATCGACAGCCTGCGCTCGGGCTTCTGGAAGCATTTCCCGCTGGCCGGCCTGATCGGGGCCTTGATCGCCTTGGAGATGGCTGCGGTTCTCATGGGTGGCTTTCGGGTGGGTGAGGGCTACAAGGCCGCCGCCGCGGCCGCGCCCTTGGCGGCCGACTACTCCAACACGAAGGAGCTGGGCAAGCTGCTGTACACCCAGTACCTGTTCCCTCTTGAAATCGCCGCCCTGATCCTGCTGGTGGCCATCGTTGCGGCTATCGCCCTGACGCTGCGCACCCGCAAGGATTCTCGCCACATGGACCCTTCGGTGCAGGTGCGCGTGAAGGCCGCCGACCGCCTGCAGGTGGTCAAGCTCGAACCCACACGGGCCGCGCCGCCAGCGCCTGCGCCTGACACCACGCCCGGAGCCTCGTCATGAGCCTGACCCTCGGCCATTTCCTGTCACTGGGCGCGATCCTGTTCGCGCTGTCGGTGGTGGGCATCTTCCTCAATCGCCGCAACCTGATCGTTCTGCTCATGGCCATCGAGCTGATGCTGCTGGCGGTGAACATGAACTTCGTCGCGTTCTCGTACTACCTGAACGACATGCACGGCCAGATCTTCGTGTTTTTCATCTTGACGGTGGCGGCGGCCGAATCAGCCATCGGCCTTGCGATCCTGGTGCTGTTGTTCCGCAACAAGTCGAACATCAACGTCGAAGAACTCAACACGCTCAAGGGCTGAGCCCGCACACGATATGAGCCAGACCCTTTCCGCTTCGACCCTGCTCGCTGTGCCCCTCGCGCCCCTGGCGGGCGCGATCGCCGCTGGCGTGCTGGGCACCCAGTTCGGTGGCAACTGGATCGGCCGCCGCCTCTCGCACTCGCTGACCATCCTGGGCGTGTTCATCGCCTTCGTGCTGTCGGCCATGACCCTCAAGAGCGTGGCCCTGGACGGCGCCCGCTTCAACGCCACGATCTACGAATGGATGGTGATCGGCGGGCTGAAGATGGAGGTCGGCTTCCTCGTCGACGGGCTTACCGCCATGATGATGTGCGTGGTGACCTTCGTGTCGCTCATGGTCCACATCTACACCATCGGCTACATGGAAGAGGACGAGGGCTACAACCGCTTCTTCGCCTATATCTCGCTGTTCACCTTCGCGATGCTGATGCTCGTCATGAGCAACAACTTCCTGCAGCTGTTCTTCGGCTGGGAGGCGGTTGGCCTGGTGTCGTACCTGCTGATCGGCTTCTGGTACAACAAGCCGACGGCCATCTTCGCCAACATGAAGGCGTTTCTGGTGAACCGGGTTGGCGACTTCGGTTTCATTCTGGGTATTGGCCTGATCGTGGCCTATGCCGGCACCCTGAGCTATGCCGAGACTTTTGCCAAGGCGGGCGAGTTGGGCAAGCTGGGCTTTCCCGGAACCGACTGGATGTTGGTGACCGTGATCTGTATCTGCCTCTTCATCGGTGCCATGGGCAAGAGCGCGCAGTTCCCGCTGCATGTGTGGCTGCCCGATTCGATGGAAGGCCCGACCCCGATTTCCGCCCTGATCCACGCCGCCACCATGGTGACGGCCGGCATCTTCATGGTGGCGCGCATGTCGCCCCTGTTCGAGATGAGCGACACCGCGTTGTCCTTCATTCTGGTGATCGGGTCGATCACGGCCCTTTTCATGGGGTTCATGGGCATCATCCAGAACGATATCAAGCGCGTGGTGGCGTATTCCACGCTGTCGCAGCTGGGTTACATGACGGTGGCCCTGGGCGCCTCGGCCTACTCGGTGGCGGTGTTTCACCTGATGACGCACGCCTTCTTCAAGGCGCTGCTGTTCCTGGCTGCAGGCTCCGTCATCATGGGCATGCACCACAACCAGGACATCCGATGGATGGGGGGCGTGCGCAAGTACATGCCGATCACCTGGATCACGTCGCTGCTCGGATCACTCGCCCTGATCGGCACGCCGCTGTTCTCGGGCTTCTATTCCAAGGACAGCATCATTGAAGCGGTGCACGCCACGACCC
>JBEEIS010000105.1:0-7552 GCA_041169755.1 Pseudomonadota bacterium
GCTGCCAGACCGGCGCGCTTGTGAGCCGCACGTTTGAAGTGACCCGGGACGACATCAACGATGTCCCTTGGTACGGCGGCCAATGTGGCGATCACTTCTTTGATGCCGAGTTTCAAAGCAACGAAGAACGCTCCGAGCAGCGCCTTCGAGATTGGGTTCACTTCCTGCTCTGGGACGGAGAATCTGAGGGCATCCCGGTCGATCCCGATCTGAACGGCGAGCACCCTGATGGATTGGGATACCACGATCCCTTGCAAGTGACTTGGGCTTCTGACTTCCAACGGGAGGACTTTTATCCTTCACAGGATCGCGGGAGGTAAAGCATTCCTAGGAAATGTGCACACTCCGCGAGCGCCGCATCGGCTTGGCGCCCGGCCCAAAAATTTACACTGCCACTGTGTCACCAAGCTGTATCACCTAAGCGCGAATTTGACGGACCTGCCCCTGAGGCATAGTGGCCGACCAGGTCAGGCGGGGAACCAAGCAGCCCTCGCTGTGGAGCCTGTGCGAGGGGCAAGGCGCGTGAACTTCTTTGGGTCGGAAATGAGAGCTGCCATATTGCTCACGCTCGCTCTTTGGCTCTGCACCACACCCGCGGGCGGACGAGAGAGCGAGGTTTCCTTTGTCAACCGCGTGTCGGCCGTCATCGCCTCGAAAGACGTGGAAAAAATCGCTCAACTCGCAGGACACGCGGGCGCTCAGATTCTTCCCTTCGGCACTGACACTATCCCCCCACCGAACCAGCGGCACAGGTTCGCAAAAAAGCTGCTGGCGGTGCTGGGCACGTCGGCTCCGGTGTGCGTTGGCTACCACATTGGAAGTGACAAAACCGTTGTTTTCTATCGAGCTTCAGGACTCGATTGGTCCCGAGGTGGACTGGCCGGGCACGCGACAGAAATGCTTGCGCTGCATTTCTACCGCCCCCCAAACGCTTCGCCACCTTGGAAGCTTTTATGGGTGACCCCCATCAGCTGGGACGACATCCGACTTTTCGGTGACCATCGCCCTTGCTAGCAGGCGACCTGAAACTGCGTAGCAAACGACAGGCTTGCGCTGAAACGGCTAGTCGGCCTTGAACCCTGACTTACGCACCACCGGCGCCCACCGACGGGTGTCATCGGCCATCGTCTTTTGCAGGTCGGCGGGGCTGCCGCTGCCGGGTTCCAGGCCCAGGCCGGCAAAGCGCTCGCGCACCTCGGGCGAGGCCAGCGCCTTGTTCAGGGCGCGGTTGATCTCCTCCACCTGGGCCGCGGGGGTCTTGGCCGGGGCGTACATCGCGAACCAGCCATTGCCCACCACGTCGGGAAAGCCCGCCTCACGGAAAGTCGGCACATCGGGCAGCACCTTGCTGCGTTGGGCGCCCGACGTGGCGAGCACTGTGACCTTGCCGGCCTTCGCGTTTTGCTGCCACTCCATCACGACGTCGATGCCGGCAGGCGCATGGCCACCGAGTACGGCCGATTGCAAGGCCGCACCGCCGTTGAACGGTACATGCACCATGTCCACACCCAGGGCGTTGCCGATCATCACGCCGAAGAAGTGCGGCAGGCTGCCGGCGGCGGGCGAACCGAAGTTGGCCTGCTGCGGGTTGGCCTTGAGCCAGGCCGCGTAGTCCTTGAGCGTCTTCACCGGCGAGGTCGCGGGCACGGCCAGCGCGAAGCCAAAGTCGCTGACGCGGCCCACCGGGGTGAAGTCGGCCTCGGGGTTGTAATTGAGCTTGCTGAACACCATCGGCGCGAGCACCGGCACCACGATGGGCGTGACCATCACGGTGTTGCCATCGGGCGTGGCGTTCTTCAGAAGTTCGGCAGCCAGGCGGCCACCAGCACCGGGGCGGTTGTCGACGATGACGGGACGCTTCAACTCGTCCTTCATCTTCTCGCTCACGATACGGGTGACCACGTCGATGGACACGCCAGCGGGGAAGCCGACGAGGATGCGCAGCGTGCGATCGCCCTGGGCCTGGGCCGAGGTGGCGCCAGCGACCGCGAATGCGGCGGCAGCCAGGGAAGTGATGAGGGTGCGTCGTTTCATGCTTGTCTCCAGGTTGTCTTGAGTGGGTTGCAGAAAGGGATCTTCGCCTCAGGCGAAATAGTGGGTGAACTTGGTTTCCAGGAAGGCGTCCATGCCCTCGATGCCGGACTCGCTGCCATGGCCGCTGTCCTTGACGCCGCCAAACGGAGCCTCGGGCACGGACACACCCATGCCATTGATCGCCAGGCTGCCGACCTCCAGGCGTTCGGATACGCGGTCGATGGCACGCGCCGAGTCGGTGAACAGGTAACCGGCCAGGCCGAAACGGGACTGATTGGCCAGGCCAATGGCCTGGTCCAGGGTCTCGAACGGCACCACGCAGGCCACTGGGCCGAAGGGCTCTTCCTGCATCACCGGCGCATCGGCGGCAACGCCAGTGAGCACGGTCGCTGCCGAGAAAAATCCAGCCGATGGCACCGACCCGCGCAGGGCCTTCGCGCCATGGTCCACCGTCTGTTGCACGAGTTCCTCGACGGCGGCCAGGCGGCGCGCATTGGCCAGCGGCCCCATCTGGGTGTCGGCCTCCAGGCCCGGACCGAGCTTCAGACGGAAGGTGGCAGCAGTGAACGCGTCCAGGAAGTCGCCGTAGATCGAGCGGTCGACATAAAAGCGCGTGGGTGCCAGGCAGGCCTGGCCGGCGTTGCGGAATTTGTGCGCCACCATCTGTTGCACGGTGCGCTCGATCTCGGCGTCGCGGCAGACAATGACGGGCGCATGGCCACCGAGTTCGAGGGTGATGCGCTTGAGGTGCGTCGCCGCCAATTGCGCCAGCTGGCGACCCACCGGCACCGAGCCGGTGAAAGTCACCTTGCGGATCTCGGGGGCGGTGATCAACTGCCTGGACACTTCAGACGGTACGCCAAACACCAGTTGCAGCGCGCCAGGCGGCAGTTCCTGCTGCAGGCAGTCGACCATCGCCGCCACCGATGCGGGCGTCTCCTCGGCGGCCTTGAGCACGATGCTGCAACCGGCCGCTAGCGCACCGCCGATCTTGCGTGCCGAAAGCACCAGCGGAAAGTTCCAGGGCGAGAAAGCGGCCACGGGGCCCACGGGCTGTTTGAGCACCGTCATCCGGCTGCCGGGTTGGCGCGCTGGAATCACGCGGCCATGCACGCGCCGCGCTTCTTCGGCATACCACTTGATCAAGTCGGCCGCCATCGCGCATTCGGCCCGCGCTTCGGCCAAGGGCTTGCCTTGCTCGCGGGTCAGG
This sequence comes from Pseudomonadota bacterium, assembly GCA_041169755.1. Taxonomy (GTDB): domain Bacteria; phylum Pseudomonadota; class Gammaproteobacteria; order Burkholderiales; family Burkholderiaceae_C; genus Ramlibacter. The sequence continues at coordinate 3,245 of JBEEIS010000105.1, forward strand.
AGCTGCGCGATGGCGTCCTGCTTCTCACGCAGGCGGGCCACGCCACGCTCCAGGCGCGCACAGCGCTCGTGGGCGGGTACCACGCGCCAGGCCTCGAAGGCGCGGCGGGAGGCCGCCAGGGCATCGGTCAGGTCGTCGGCGCTGGCCAGGCCCAACGGGTCCAGCGTCTGGCCGTTGGACGGGTCGATCACAGGGTGCGTGAGGCGGTGGCGACCGGCGCGCCACTGGCCGTCGATCAAGAGCTTGGGAGCGGCGTAAGCAGCGCTCATATATTGCGCCCCCCGTCCACGTCCATGCACACACCGGTCAGGTAACTGGCTTCATCGCTGGCCAGGAAGGTGACGGCGCTGGCCACATCGTCGGGGCGGGTGAAGCGGCCCAGGGGAATGCGCTGCAGGAACTTCTCTCGGTTGACGGGCGTGTCCTCCATGCCCATGAAGTCACCGAGCATTGCGGTCTCGCCGATCATGGGGTTGACCGCGTTGATCCGCACGCCGGTCCGTGCGAATTCGAGGGCCAGACCCTTGGTCAGGTTGATCATCGCGGCCTTGCTACCGCTGTACCAGGTCAGGCCCGGCCCCGGACGCACGCCGGTAGTCGAGGCCACGTTGATGATGCAGCCACGCCCCTGCGCAGTGAAGTGCGGAAGCACGCTGTGCGCCGCCCAGAACAGGCTCTTGACGTTGACGCGGTAGACCCGGTCGAACTCGTCCTCGGTCACCTGCAACGCCGGCTTGTTGCGGTGCGTGGTGCCAGCATTGTTCACCAGGATGTCCAGGCCGCCCCAGGCCTCAAGGGTGTGGGCCACCAGACGTTCGAAGTCCTCGCGCGAGGCGACGTCGACCTGGATGCTCATGGCCTGCGCGCCGCTGCGACGCAGTTCATCGGCCATGCGCTCAGCGCCTTCGGCCTGCAGGTCGGCCACGACCACGCGGGCACCAGCCTGCGCCATCCGGCGGGCCGTGGCTGCGCCGAAACCGGAAGCGGCGCCCGTGACGATGGCGATCTTGGATTGAAGGTTCATGAGGTTCAAAGGTCCAGAGTGAGGCGCTCGCCGCGCGAGCGGGAGACGCAGGGGATGAATCGGCGCTGGACGTTGCGGGCGGCATCGTCAAGCACCAGGTCGCGGTGCTCGGGTTCGCCCTCGAGCCAGCCGCATTCGCAGGTGCCACACAGGCCCTCGCGACAGGCATAGGGATGGTCTAGACCCAGGCGCTCGAGCGCGTCGAGGACCTGTTCGCCGGGCGCCACCTCGGTGCGCAGGCCGCTGCGCGCAAGCACCAGCTCGAAGGTGCGCTGCTCGCCACCGGCCGAGGCATCGGCCTTGAATTTCTCACTACGGTAACGGCCGTCGGGCCAGGCGGCGGTGTGCTGCTCCAGGGCCGCCAGCAGGGGCAGCGGCCCGCAGGCGTAGACACCGTCCCAGGGCTGCGCGTCAAGCCACCGGGGCATGTCGATCAGGCGGCCCGCCTCCAGGTCGCCGTGCAGGTGCACCCGGTCCGCGCCCAGCGCCTGCAATTCCTCGGTGAATGCCAGGCGCGAGAGTGAACGAGCGCAGGCCACGAGCTGCCAATCGAGTCCGGCGCGCGCGGCGGACTGCGCCATGGCGTAGATCGGCGTAATGCCGATGCCACCGGCGACCAGCAGGACACGGCGGTGGGTAGGGTCCAGGGCGAACAGGTTGCGCGGCGTACCCACGCGCAATGTGGCGCCAACCCGCAGCTTGTCATGGATCCAGGACGAGCCGCCACGGCTGTTCGCATCGAGGCCGACGGCCACCGAGTAGCTGGCCTGTGTCGCCGTGCCCGGGGTGTAGGTCAGGGAGTACTGGCGAATGAGGCCGTTAGGCAGGTGCAGGTCGATGTGCGCGCCGGCCTGAGCACCGGGCAGCGCGCGGCCGTCAGCGGCGGCCAGCTCGATGCCCAGGATGTCGCGCGCCAGCGCGCGCACGCTGCGCACCTGCAAATCCAGGGTGGGCGCCAGGCTGCTCACGCCACCTGGCCCTGTTCGGCTTTGAGGGCCCGCTCGATCAGCCATCGCGCCTGGTTCAGGCCGCTGTCGGCGCCGATCGGGACCATGGGCCGATCGGGCGTCATGGAGATGATCTTCTGCTGCGCCTCGATCATGCTGCGGTCTTCCTCGAAGGCCTCGACCACGCCCTGGAAGATGTTCTCCGTCATCTGCGCGTCGTCCAGCGCGAAGTTGCGCGCCTGGCAGAACCAGTAATGGCTGGTGGTGTCGGTCTCCGGCGTCTGGATGGAGGTGTGACGAAACTGCACGGACTCGGGCACGCGCTTTCCTTCAGTCGCACCGGTGCCAATGGGTGCCGAGCCCGCGTCCATGCGCAGGAGCGCCGGCGGCGACCACTGGTAGATCTGCCAGCGATCCACCTTGCCCTGGAACTTCGCCACCCGCTTGTGCAGGTTCGGCATGTCGTCGTTGAGGTACCAGCGGCTGATGGTGAGGGTGCCCAGGCCGTCGGTGTTGCGCTCGATCGCCGGCTTGAGATCGGCGGCGCTGTCGGTGCCCAGGGTGGTGGGATGCACCCAGGCCAAGTGGGTGAAGTCCAGCAGGTTGTCGACGATCAGTTTGTAGTTCGCCTGGTAGTGGATGTAGCCGGGCTTCATGCGCCATTGAGGCGAGTCGTGCCAGTGGTAGTCGACGATGTCGGCCGGGTTGGCCAGGGTCGGATCCCCCATCCAGATCCAGACCAGGCGATGCTTTTCCACCACCGGGTAGCTGCGCACGCAGGTCTTGGGCGGTACGGTGGTCTGACCCGGTATCTCCACGCAAGTGCCGGTCGGGTCAAACTTCAGACCGTGGTACATGCAGCGCACGCAATCGCCCTCCTTGCGCCCCAGGTGCAGCGGCGCCGCGCGATGGCAGCAACGGTCCTCCAGGGCCACCACCTTCCCCTCGGTGGTGCGATAGAACAAGACCGGCTCATTGAGCAGCGTGCGGGCCAGCATCTTGTCTTCGGGCACTTCGATGTCCCAGGCCGCCACGTACCAGCAGTTCTTGATAAACATGGTTCTTCCTCTCTCAATGGCTGGGGATGGTAGAAACCGGGGCTGGCGCTGAAAATTCGTTTTTTCGCGCCAATGATCAAATTCATTGATCTCCGTAGTAACCCTAGTGAGACTCACCACCCTAGAAGCCCTGGTCCTGGTCGAGGCGCATGGCAGCCTGAGAGCCGTCGCCCAGCGCATGGGGCTGACACAGCCCGCCTTGACCGCCGCCATCCAGCAGCTGGAGCAGGAGCTGCAGGCCCCGTTGTTGGTCCGCAGCAAACAGGGCGTGACCTTCACCGCCTTCGGGCAGGCCTTTCTGCGGCATGCGAAATTGATGGTCCACCAGAGCCGCCGTGCCAGCGACGAGATCGCGCAGATGCGAGGCCTGTGGGCCGGCACGGTCAAATTGGCGATCTCGCCGGCCATCGGACTGGGCCTGCTGCCGCGGGCCCTGCGCCAATTCAGCCAGCAGCATCCGCAGGTGCAGGTGCAGTGTCGTGATGGTCTCTATCCAGGCGTGGCGCCCCTGCTGCGCGATGGAACGATCGATTTCGCGCTGACCCCGGTGCACCGGGTGGACCTGGAGCCCGACCTGGTGGCCGAGGCCCTGTATTCAAGCGAGATCGTGATCATTGCGCCGCGCGATCATCCCCTGGCGGCAGCGACCGCACTGGAGGACCTGCGCAACGAGCAGTGGGTGCTTTCCAGCCCATCGCGTGGGCCTGGCGCGGTCATCGAAGAGGCTTTCGAGGCCGCGGGCCTCGGAGCGCCCCAAGTGGGAATGCTGTGCGAGTCGTTTCTGGCGCTGCCCGGGCTGATCGCCGCATCCCAGCGCTGGCTCAGTACCGTGCCGCGGATCGTCTACGAGCACTGCGGGGTGAAATCGCAACTGGCGGTGGTGCCCGTGCGCGATGAACTGCCCAGACCGACGATCTGCACCGTGCGTCGTCACGATATGCCGCTCACGCCGGCGGCCCTGCAGCTGGTCGCGTGGATCCAGCACTATGCGCTGAAGCAGACATCGGGCAGGGTCTGAGGCATCGAGCAGCCCTGGACGACTTGGCTACAGTGCGGTTTTCGTGTCGTCGCAAGGAGCCCCCCATGTCCTCAACGCTTCCCACCCCCGGCCTTGAATTCTTCGCCGACCTCTCGGTGCAGGTCGATCGCCCCCAGGAGGTCGGACAGGTTCCCGGTGGTCTGCGCCGCATGGTGCCGATCCTGGGTGGCCAGGTGCAGGGTGAAGGATGGACGGGTCGGGTGCTGCCCGGCGGCGCGGACTTCCAGTGGATCGTGGGCC
>JBEEIS010000106.1:0-21916 GCA_041169755.1 Pseudomonadota bacterium
CGAGCATCGCGGCGGCCAGCAGGCCGGTGAACGCGAGGCTGCGCAGGTACTGCGCGCTGTCGTAGGCCTGGCCAGCGGGCGCGAGGCGAATGCCCCAGCCCTCACGCAGGCTCATCGCCAGGCGCAAGAGGCCCTGTGCCTGCTGCGGGTGCACGAACGCCGCGTCGCGGCAGCTGGCGGGCCACAGGCCGCCCGCTTCGCGCGTGCAGATCAGCGTACCGTCGGCGCGGGTCTCGCTCCAGCGGGCCCGGGCCTGCTGCAAAAGCCGGCTCGGCTTGAGTCCCCATTTCTTCTCCAGCGCGATGAGCACGCCGTCGCGGTGCCAGCGCGCCAGGGCGTTACCAACCTCGTGCTCGAGCGCGCTGCCCTGTTCACTGCGCGCGAGGTGGATCGCCCAGGGCACCACCAAGGCCGAATCCAGCGGCATGCGGTAGTGGCGCCAGTCCGGCAGCCTTCGCAGGTGCTGCATCGCGCCTTCGGTGTACAGCAGGCCTGCGCAGCGATCCTGCTCCAGCAGGCGCAAGGCCTCAGCCACCGAGGGCTCCGCGCGCAGGGACACATGATGGCGCTGCGCCAGCCACGCGTTGAAGGGCGCGCCTTCCACCGCGCACAAGGTATGGCCACGAAGCTGGTGCCAGTCGGTCTCGGTCCGCTCAGGCCGCAGCAGCACGTTCACCCCCGAGCCGTAGTAATGCGGCTCCACCGCGGTGGCCTCCAGACGCCGCGCCGGCGTGTCACTGACCGCCGCGATGAGGATGTCCACGACGCCTGCCTGCAAGTGCGCCAAGCGGTCGTCCGGGGTGACAGGCACCAGCCGCAGCCGCACCTGCAGGTGGTCGGCCAGGGCCCGCGCCAGGTCGATCTCCAGCCCGCGCGGGCGGCCACGGGCGTCGAGCATGCCAAAAGGGTGGAAGTCGGTGCGTACCCCGATGGCCACCTCACCGCGAGCGCGAATCTTGGACAGCGCCGCGCTAGGCAAGGCAGCCGGCGCCTGAGGGCGCATCCCGGCGTTGGAGGGCGCGGGCCACACCGCCCAGGCCGCCAGCACGGCGGCGGACACGAAGCCCAGGCCCAGGCAAGCCAGCCACCAACTCGCCCCATGACGATCCCGGCCCATACAACACCTCGGAAATGAAGTTTTTAGTTCTCCTTATTTCATCGAGATGCACCGAAGGAATCGCAAGAAATCTGCAAATTCCGCGGAACGTAATGGCAGCCTGGAAGCGCCCTTAAAGATGTATTGAATAACCCCTTATTCGACAAAATACCGCTGGCGAAGTCCGAATTAACGACCGAATAAAATCAGGCCAGAAACATAGTCTTCGCTCGCCAGTTATTGAAAGCAAACATGCTTTGAAAGTGTTTGCTTTGACCAAGGCGGCTGTACCTTTGAAAAAAAGAATCTATATCCCGGTCAAGGTCAAGTTCTGGATATGCCTGGGCTTTGCCTTCGTCTGGACCCTCCTGTCGGTCTGGCTGTCACAGCCCTGGTTTCATGAACTGTCGGCCCTCACCCACCCGCTGGTGGCGGCCTACCTGATCGGCTTCATCGCCATCTTCCCGGGCTTTATCAACGCCTTCGTGCTGATGGCGCTGGTGGTGGACAAGCGCCCGGTGATCCGGCCGGTGGCGACCTATCCGGACATCACCCTCCTGGTGGCGGCCTACAACGAAGAGGGCTCGATCGCCGAGACGGTGCACAGCGTGTTCAAGCAGGAGTACGCGGGCGGCCTGCAGGTGATCGTGATCAACGACGGCTCTCGCGACGGCACCGCCGCCCAGGTGCGCCCCCTGCTTGCGCTCTACCCAGGCCTGCGCCTGATCGACATGCCCCAGAACCGGGGCAAATCGCACGCGCTGAACGAAGGCCTGAAGGCCTGCACCACCGAACTGGTCCTCACGCTGGACGCGGACTGCCTCGTCTGGCGTGACGGCCTGAAGAACATCGTGGGGCGCTATCTTTCCGACCCGCCCGGCACCAAGGCCGTGGCGGGTCTGGTGCTGATACGCAACTCGCGTGACAACTGGATCACGCGCACCCAGGAGTGGGACTACTTCCTGGGCATCGCGGCCACCAAGCGGGTGCAGTCGCTGTTCCAGGGCACGCTGGTGTCGCAGGGCGCGTTCTCCATCTACGACCGTGCCACCGTCGAGGCCCTGGGCGGATGGCCCCACGTGGTCGGTGAGGACATCGTGCTCACATGGAAGATGCTGGAGCAGGGACACCGCGTCGGCTATGCCGAGAACGCTGCAGTGTTCACCCGCTGCCCGGACACGCTCAAGGGCTTCGTGCGCCAGCGCCAGCGCTGGTCGCGCGGGATGATCGAAGCCTTCAAGGCCGCCCCGCGCCTGTTGATCAAGCCGCGACTGACCTTGCTGTACATCTGGTGGAACCTGATGTTTCCGCTGATGGACCTGGCCTACACCGTAGGCTTCCTGCCCGGCCTGGTGCTCGCGCTTTTGGGCTACTACTGGATCGCCGGGCCGATGACCCTGGCCCTGCTGCCCCTGAGTGCGGTGTTCACCTGGATCATGTACCGCGCCGCCAAGAAGGCTTTCGACGAGCTCGGGCTCAAGGTGCGCCGCAACCCCAGTGGCTTCCTGATCTACAGCCTGGCCTACACCATCATCTTGCAACCGGCCTGCGTCTGGGGCTACGCGGTAGAACTTCTCGGCCTGCGCAAAACCTGGGGCACGAAATGATGCTGCGCGAACGCACCCGTATCGCCGCCCCGCAAGGCCGTAGCGCCAGCATGCTGGCGGGCCTGACCCTCCTGCTGGCAGCCGGCACGGCGCTGGCGCAGCCCGCAGCCGAGGCGACGGCTCGCCCCGTGATGGGCGTCTCCTTCCCCGATGTATTCGTGTCCTCGGACAGCGAGGGCTTTCTCGCGCGCAAGGTGAGTGCGGGCCTGTACCCCTGGTACGAGCACGGCGACCAGCACACCGGGCTGCAGGTGCAACGCAATACCTATGCGCAAGGCAGCTGGCGCGCGCAAGGCGAAACGGTTTCGGTGGTGCACCGCGCCGTCAATCCGCGCACCGCGCTGGGCTGGCAAATGAAGGCCGGTGTCGACCAGCTGCTGTCCAGGCAGGTCCTGACCCTGGACGGCAGCTACAGCCTGGCACTGACCGAGTCCACCACCGCCGAATTCGTACTCCATCGAGAGCGGATCGAGACAGAGACGGCCTTGCGCGATGGCCTGCACCAGACCTCGGCTGGCGCGGGCCTGTGGCAGCAGGTCACGCCGCGGCTCAATGCCGGGGGCCTGCTGCAGATGATGCAGGTCTCGGACGGCAACACCCGCACGCAGCTGCGCCTGCGTGGTGTGTACGACCTGCTGCCAGAGCACGGCATCACGATGCAGGTGCGCTATCGCGGCTTGCGCGCCAGCGACACCACAGTGCCGCGCCGCTATTTCAATCCCGGTGAATTCGAGGAGGCGATGGTGGCTGTAGGCGTGCGCCGGCGCATCGAGGGCTGGGTGCTGCGCGGCACCCTGGGGCTCGGGCGGCAACAGGTCGGCGCCGATCCGTCCACCCGCACGCAGCTCGCGGAGCTCTCGGTCACCAGTCCGCTCGCAGGGCCGGTGTTCTGGCGCACCCGCCTGGGCTACAACCGGTCCGCCGGCGTGCAGGGGCCGGACTACCGCTACCGCTATCTGGTGCAGGAGCTTTACGCGTCCTTCTAGCGTCCGGTGGCTGGACTCAGGACTGCGCCAACAGCAGGCGAAGATCGTCGAGCAGCACCTGCGGGCCCGAGCCCGGGCGCACGTACAGGCGCAGCCGCCCCTGCGTGTCGTAGACGAAGCTGGCCGCCGAGTGCTCCATCGTGTAGCTGGTGGGTGTCTTGCCCTCGACCTTCTTGTAGAAGACCTTGAAGTCCTTGGCCGTGGCTTCGATCTGTGCAGGCGTGCCGTGCAGGGCCAGGAAGCCCGGATCGAAGAGGGCCATATAGCCCTTGAGAACCTCGGGCGTGTCACGCTCGGGATCGACGGTGATAAAGAGTCCCTGCACCTTGGCCCCGTCGGCACCGAGCTCGCGTTTGACCTGGGTCAGCTCGGTGAGCGCAGTGGGACATACATCGGGGCACTGCGTGAACCCGAAGAACACCACCACGGCCCGCCCCCGAAAATCCGCGAGCTTGCGCGGCTGCCCCAGGTGGTCGGTGAGCTGGAAGTCCTTGGCGTAGTCGGCGCCGGTGACATCGATCGACTTGAAAGGCGGCTTGTCCTTGCCGCAGGCCACCAGCGCACCCGCGAGCAGAGTGGCACTGGCCCCATGGAGAACGGATCGGCGTTGCATCGCAGGTGGCCTCAGAGCAGGTAATGATCGAGCAGCAGGGCCGCGAACAGCCCGCTCAGGTGGATCAGGGAAAACCGGAAGGTGCGCCGCGCCAGGGCGTCGGAGTACTCGCGCCACAGCTTGAAGGCATAAACCACGAACATCCCGTTGAACACCAGGGCAGCCACCAGGTACAGCCAGGAGCTCATGCCGATCACGAAGGGCAGCAGGCAGGAGGCGAACAGCACCAGGGTGTACAGCAGGATCTGCAGGCGTGTGAATTCGTTCCCGTGCGTGACGGGCAGCATGGGCAGGCCCGACTTGCGGTAGTCCTCCACCCGGTACAAGGCCAGGGCCCAGAAATGCGGCGGCGTCCACAGGAAAATGATCAGGAACAGGATCAGGGCCTCGGGCCCGACCTCACCGGTCAGCGCAGCCCACCCCAGCACGGGTGGCATCGCCCCCGACGCGCCGCCAATCACGATGTTCTGCGGCGTGAGCGGCTTGAGCACCACGGTGTAGATGATGGCGTAGCCCACGAAAGTGGCGAACGTGAGCCACATGGTGAGCGGGTTGACCGTGACCCACAGCAGCCACGATCCCAGCGCACACAGGCTGGCCGAGAAAACCAGTGTCTGCACGTCGGACAGCTCGCCCTGGGCAGTGGGCCGCCAGGCGGTGCGCTTCATCTTGGCGTCGATGCTTTTCTCGACCAGGCAGTTGAAGGCCGCCGCCGCACCGGCCACCAGCCAGATGCCCAGCGAGGCCAGGGCCGCCACACGCAGGTGCTCCAGCGAAGGCAGACCGGGCACGGCCAGCACCATCCCGATGACGGCACAAAAGACGATCAGCTGCACGACCCGGGGTTTGGTCAGCGCGTAGAACTGGGCATAGCGGTTCATCCGCGAACCTCCTGGATGCTGCGCGCGCGGGGCGGGGCGAATGTGGCGGGCGCGAGGGCCTCCTGCCGATGGGGGTGCAACTCGCACAGGATCCAGGTGAACACGACGACCAGGCCCGCCGCGCCACCCGTGTGGCTGACAGCGGCCACGAGGGGCCAACCCAGGACCACATTGGACAGGCCGGTGAGGAACTGCCAGGCCGCCAGGGCGAAGACCCAGAGCGCCGCGCGCGCCCAGCCCGCACGATGCAGGCGCCAGGCCAACACGGCCAGCAGCGGCAGTAGCCCGTAGGCCATGAGGCGGTGCACGTAGTGGATGGCGGTGAGCGCCGCGAAGGTGAGGGGCTCACCCGTGCTGCTGTAGCCAAGCGGACGCCAGACCTCGAAGCCCTGCGCGAAATCCATCTGGGGCCACCACCGACCATGGCAGGTCGGGAAGTCGGTGCAGGCCAGCACCGCGTAGTTGGTGCTGACCCAACCGCCCAGAGCCACTTGCATCCACACCAGCGCGAAGGTGGCGATCACGAGCCTGCGCACCGCAGGCGTCACAGCGACGGGTTCGCGCGGGCGCCAGGCCTGCGAATACGCCACGGCCTGACGGCACAAGAGGGCGAGCAACACCAGCCCGCCGAGCAGGTGCAGGGTCACGATGACAGGCTGCAACTTGAGGGTGACCGTGAGCGCGCCAAACGCCCCCTGCAGGCAGACCCACACCAACGTCACCAGGGGCCAGGCCGGCGGGATCGGGAGTTCACGCCGGCGCAGCCAGCTCGCGACGGCCAGCACCAGGATCAAGACGCCCACGCCGGTGGCCAGGTAACGGTGGATCATCTCGATCCAGGCCTTGGTGTGCGTCACGGGGCCAGTGGGCAGGGCGGTCTCGGCGGCCGTGATCTCCGCGCGGGCTCCCACCGGGCTGGCGCTGCCATAGCAGCCAGGCCAGTCGGGGCAGCCCAGGCCCGAATCGGTCAGGCGCGTGAACGCGCCGAACAGCACCAGGTCGAAAGTGAGGAACAGGGTCAGCACCGTGAGGGCCGCCAGGCGCTGCGCGGGCGGGCGCTGCTGATTGCGAAGCCACACCCAGGCCAGCGGACCCAGGGCGATGACGATCCCCAGCAGCATCAGCCGCACGGTGGGCGACAGGTCGTAGAGGGCCACGGTCATGGCCGCCCCGCCTGGTCCCAGGATGCGGAGGCGCGCATCAGGCGTTCGAGGTCGCGCTTGGCGCGTGCCGCGCCCTCGCGGTCCAGGCCGGCCGGGAACCGCATCATGAAGTTACCCATGGGGTCGACCACATACAGGTGGTTGGCCAGCGACTGGCCTGCCGCCGGCTGCAGCCATTGCGCCAGGGCGGCCGCGTCCACGCGCAGCACGGTGGCCTCCGAGAGCGCCGGCCGCAGCGCCTCGCGCACGGGCTCGGCATCGGTCACCAGCCAGACGCGGTCCAGGCGGTCCTTGTCCTTACCCAGGGACTCGCGCAGCTGGCGCTGCAGGTACAGGTGGTTCTCGCAAGCGGCATCGCAGGCGCCGCCGCTCACGCTGACCAGCAGCCACTGCCCCTTGAGCCTGTCCAGGGTCAGGGGCGGCCCGGACAGCGGGGTGGATGCCAGGGCCGGCACCGGCCGCTGAGGTTCGACCAGCACGCCAAAGTTGCGGCGGCCCTCGGGCCGCACCACGTAGTAGGTGAAGTAGGAGGCAATGACCGGTGCGGCGCACACCAGCAGCACCGCCAGCATCTTCCAGCGGCCGCTGACGGTGCGACGCGCATCGCCCTGCGCCGCGCCATCGGGGCTGGGCAGGGAATGCACCGTGAGGTCCAGCGGATGGTCAGGACGGGGAGACGGCGCGTCGGCGGGGGGCGATGAATTGGAACCAGACATAGAGGATGAAGATCACGCCGCAAAGCGCCCACCACTGGAAGGCATAGCCGTAGTTCTTGTCGGCGCTGCGGGCGGGCACCGGCCAGTCCCGCAGCAGACCGTCGGACGGCGCGTCGATTTGCTGCACCGACCCGTCGACCAGCGGCAGACCGGTCTCGGCCCGGAACGCCGCCCAATCGAGATTTTGCCGGATGACTCCGGTGGCCGGCCCGTCGAAGTCGTATAGCTTGGACGGCGCCGGGGCGATACGCCCTGTCACCGTGACCTCGCCGGTTGGCGTGTTGACCGCAGGCAACTGCTGGCGGTCAGTGAAGCTGCGAGGCACCCAGCCTCGCTGGACCAGGACCACCGCCTCGGCGCCCGCCTGCAGGCCCGGAGCCAGGCGCAGCGGGGTGACCAGGTAAAAGCCCACGCGCCCGTTCATCTGGCGGTTGTCCAGGTACACGGTGCGGGCCGCTTCCCACTGCCCGCGCAGGACCACGGTGCGGTGCATGTGCTCGGGCGGGCGCGGGGTGGCGCGTAGCGCGTCGGGGTCCAGGGGCGGCAGCGACTCGCGCGCCCGCAGCTGCGCCTGCAGCGCCAGCTTCTCCAGGGCGCGGCCCCACTGCCACAGCCCCAGCGAAAAGGTGACCGACATGCCCACGGCCGCAGCCACGGTCAGCAGCCAGAAGCGGGCCGAGGTGATCACGCCGGGCACGGGATAATCCCCTGCATGAAAGCCCTCCTGATCTCGCTGGCCTTCGTGGCCATCCTCGGCAGCCTCGGCGCGGCGCTGTTCTTCATGATGCGGGGCAACCGGTCGCAGGAGGATGACGCGGAGAAGTCCGCCCGCATGGCGCGCGCGCTGGCCTTTCGCGTCGGTTTTTCGATCCTGCTGTTCGTCTGCATCCTGCTGGCCTGGAAACTGGGTTACCTGCGCCCCACTGGCATCCCTGCGGGCGCCTGAAGCTGCACCCTCCCCCAAAGCACAAGGGCCGCTTTCGCGGCCCTTGCGTTGTGGCGCTTGGCGTGGTGAGTGCCGTGGTGGCGATTACAGCCAGTAGACCAGCACGTACAGGCCGAGCCAGACCACGTCCACGAAGTGCCAGTACCAGGCGGCGCCTTCGAAGCCGAAGTGGCGCTCTTTGGAGAAGTGGCCTCTTTGCAGGCGCAGGGTGATGAACAGCAGCATCAACATGCCCACGAACACGTGGAAACCGTGGAAGCCGGTGAGCATGAAGAAGGTCGAACCGTAAGCGCCGGAGGTGAGCTTGAGGTTCAGGTCGCTGTAGGCATGCACATACTCGTAGCCCTGCACGAACAGGAAGACCAGGCCCAGGATGACGGTGGCCCACATCCAGGTGATGGTCTTGGCGCGGTTGCCGGCCTGCAGCGCGTGGTGCGCGATGGTCAGCGTGACGCCTGAGGTAAGCAGCAGCGCGGTGTTGATGGTCGGCAGCCAGAACGGGGTCATGGTCTGGAAAGGCTCGACGATGCCGGCCGGCGAGGCGGTCGCGCCGAGCGCGGTGCTGGGCCAGGCTGACTGGAAGTTGGGCCAGAGCAAGGCGTTCTCGAGGCCGCCTAGCGCGGGCACGGAGTGCGCGCGCATCCACCACAGGGCGGAGAAGAAGGCGCCGAAGAACATCACTTCCGAGAAGATGAACCAGCTCATGCTCCAGCGAAAGGACAGGTCGATCTTGTGGCCGTACAGGCCGCCTTCGCTTTCCTTGACCGCGTCGCGGAACCACTGGAACAGCACGACCGCGACCCACGCCAGGCCGAAGTACAGGGCCCACTGGCCCCACTCGACGCTGTTGATCCACTGGCCAGCGCCCAGAATGACGAAGAACAGCCCGAAGGCCATCATGGCCGGGTGACGCGACGGCTGGGGCACGTAGTAGTACGGCGTGGTGCCGGGGGCGCTGGTACTCATCTCAACTCCTGGTTCCGAAAACTCTGGTGAAAACTGAAAAACAAAACCGTCAGGGCACGATCCAGTGCACCAGGGCGATCAAGCCGCCCACGAACAGCGCCACGCCCACCAGGGCGACGGCGATGAGGTGCAAGGGACTGAGCGTGCCCAGGTCAGACTGGCCCGCACTGTTCTTGCGGATGCCCAGAAAGGCCCAGGCCACGGCCCGCACGGTCTGAAGCAGGGAGCCCTTGCGAGCCCCTGCGGAAGCTTCATCGGCCATGACGGGTGCGCCGCTCACGAGCGCGGCTCCTGTGCGGTGGTGGCCGGCGCGGCGGCGGTCGGGGCGGCCGGTGTGCGCGCCCCCACCTCGAAGAAGGTGTAGGACAGCGTGATGGTGGTGACGTCCTTGGACAGCTTGGGGTCGATCACGAAGGCCACCGGCCACTGCTTCTTCTCGCCGGGCGCGAGGGTGTACTGGTTGAAGCAGAAGCACTCGAGCTTGTTGAAGTGCGCGGCGGCCTGGCGCGGCGCGTAGCTCGGGATGGCCTGCGCCGACATGGCGCGGCCCTGAACGTTCTCGAATTCGTACATCACCGTGGCCAGCTGCCCGGGGTGGACCTGCATGGAACTCTGGGCCGGCTTGAACTGCCAGGGCCCGCGCGCATTGGCGTCGAATTCGACGGTGATCGTGCGGCTGGTATCGACCTGGGTGTTCTGCGGCTTGGCCGTGGAGCCCCCGGGCACCTGGCGTTCGCCCAGGGCGAGGATGTTGATGCCGGTGAGCTCGCAGATCTTTTCGTACAGGGGCACCAGCGCGTAGCCGAAGGCGAACATGCCAGCCGCCACGACGACCAGCTTGCCCACCATCTGGGTATTCGCGCGTGCAAGGCTCATGACGCGTCCTTCAGCGCCCCAGCAGGACCATCTTGGCCACGAAGCCGAGGAAGAAGACCGCCACGACGGACGCCAGGATCAGGCCCAGGCGCACGTTGGACTTCTTGCGGTCATCGGGCTCGGTCACGGCCATGGTCCTGCGTCTGGCTGGAATTCTGGCGCTCAGCCCACCACGCGGGAGGCGGTGGCATCCAGCTTGGGCGGGTTCTCGAAGGTGTGGAACGGAGCCGGCGAAGCCACTTCCCATTCCAGACCCTCGGCACCCTTGCCGTCGGCGTCATTCCAGGGGCGCTGCGGTGCCTTCTCGCCCTTGCCCAGCATGCAGGGCAGCGCAACGAAGACGAAGAAGTACACCTGAGCCAGGCCGAAGGCGAAGGCGCCGATCGAAGCGAGCGCGTTGAAGTCGGCGAACTGCATGGCGTAGTCGGCATAGCGACGCGGCATGCCGGCCAGCCCCAGGAAGTGCATCGGGAAGAAGGTGACGTTGAAAGAGATCAGCGACCACCAGAAGTGGATCTTGCCGCGGGTCTCGTTGTACATGACACCGGTCCACTTCGGGACCCAGTAGTAGAAGCCGGCAAACAGCGCGTAGAGCGAGCCGGCCACCAGCACGTAGTGGAAGTGGGCCACCACGTAGTAGGTGTCCTGCAGCAGCAGGTCGACCGGAGCCATGGCCAGAATCAGGCCGGTGAAGCCGCCCATGGTGAACACGAAGATGAAGCCGACCGCGAACAGCATCGGGGTCTCGAAGGTCATGGACCCCTGCCACATCGTGGCGATCCAGTTGAAGATCTTCACGGCGGTGGGCACCGCGATCAGCATGGTGGCGTACATGAAGAACAGCTGGCCGGTCACGGGCATGCCGGTCGTGAACATGTGGTGGGCCCACACGATGAACGACAGGATGGCGATCGAGGACGTGGCGTACACCATGGAGGCATAGCCAAACAGCTTCTTGCGCGAGAACGCGGGCACGACCTGGCTGATGATGCCGAAGGCCGGCAAGATCATGATGTAGACCTCGGGGTGACCGAAGAACCAGAAGATGTGCTGGTACATCACCGGGTCGCCACCAGCGGCCGGGTTGAAGAAGCTGGTCCCCAGGTGGCGGTCGGTCAGCGTCATGGTGATCGCACCTGCCAGCACCGGCATCACGGCGATCAGCAGGTAGGCGGTGATCAGCCAGGTCCAGCAGAACATCGGCATCTTCATCAGCGTCATGCCAGGAGCGCGCATGTTCAGGATGGTGACGATGATGTTGATCGAACCCATGATGGACGAGGCGCCCAGGATGTGCATCGCAAAGATGCCCATGTCCATGGACGGGCCCATCTGCAGGGTCAGGGGCGCGTACAGCGTCCAGCCCGCGGCGGGGGCGCCGCCCGGCACGAAGAAGGAACCGGCGAGCATCGCACCGGCCGGCACCATCAGCCAGAAGCTGAAGTTGTTCATGCGGGCGAAGGCCATGTCGGCAGCGCCGATCTGCAGCGGGATCATCCAGTTCGCGAAGCCCACGAAGGCCGGCATGATGGCGCCGAACACCATGATCAGACCGTGCATGGTGGTGAGCTGGTTGAACAGCTCGGGGTTGACCAGTTGCAGGCCGGGCTGGAACAGCTCGGCGCGGATGCCCAGGGCCAGCACGCCGCCGAACATCAGCATGGTGAACGAGAACAGCAGGTAAAGCGTACCGATGTCCTTGTGGTTGGTGGCATAGACCCAGCGGCGCCATCCGTGCGGATGGTCATGGGCGTGGTCGTGGGCGTGGTCGTGGTGGTCGAGAACTGCGCTCATGGTGGGTACCTCAGAAACTTATTTGCGCTGGGCTTTGACTTCGGCCGGTTGAACCACCTGGCCCGTCTTGTTGGACCAGTTGTTCTTCGTGTAGCTGATCACCGCGGCGATGTCGGTGTCGGACAGCTGCTTCCAGGCGGGCATGGCGTTACGGCCATTGAGCAGGATGTCGATTTCCTTGGACTTGTCGGCGTCGAGCACCAGGGCCGAACCGTCCAGCGCCTTGATCGGGCCGGCGCCCTTGCCGTTGGCCTGGTGGCAGGCCGCGCAATTGGCGGCATAGACCTTCTCGCCACGGGCGGTGATCGCGGACAGGTCCCACACCTTGTTCGGGTCGTCCTGCTTGGCCGCCATCTTCTTTTGCTCGGCGCCCACCCAGGCAGCGTAATCCTCGGCGGAGACAACCTTCACGTGGATCGGCATATAGGCGTGCTCTTTGCCGCACAGCTCGTAGCAGTTGCCGTAGAAGTCGCCGGTCTTTTCGGCGCGGAACCAGGTGTCACGCACGAAGCCGGGGATGGCATCTTGCTTGACGCCGAAGGCCGGCACGCCCCAGGCGTGAATCACGTCATTGGCGGTGGTGATGATGCGGACCTTCTTGCCCACCGGAACGACCAGGGGGTTATCGACCTTGAGCAGGTAGTCCCGGGGGGCGTTGGCGGTGTTGCCCGTGTCGGACATGGCGCGGTGGGTGACGTCCAGGGCCGACAGGAAAGCAATGCCTGCGCCTTCGCCATTGAGGTAGTCGTAGCCCCACTTCCACTGGTAACCGGTGGCCTTGATGGTGAGGTCGGCGTTGGAGGTGTCCTTGGAAGCGACCAGCACCTTGGTAGCCGGCAGCGCCATCAGGATCACGATGATGAAGGGAACCAGGGTCCAGATGATTTCCACGGTCACCGACTCGTGGAAGTTGGCGGGCTTGGCGCCCTGGGAACGGCGGTGCTTCCAGATGGAATAGAACATCACCGAGAACACGGCGATAAAGATCACCGTGCAGGTGATCAGCATGAACCAGTGCAGCCAGGAGATTTCAGAGGCGATACGCGTGACAGCGGTGTGCAGGTTCAGCTGGCGAACGGCGGGGCCGCCCGGCAGGTCCTCGACAGCGTGGGCGCCGCCAGCGGCGACAGCGGTGAGCAGCAAGGCAGCCGCCTGTTGGGAAACACTCTTCATCGTTTTCACTTCGTATCTACCTCAATGACAATCCCGTCGCCGCGAGCCGCCCGCAGGCTGCCCACCTGTCTGTCCACTGGCCTCACGCAGCGTCGCGCAAGGCCGTCCTGATCTCCTGGGCCAGCTGCGGACGCAGCTCCGGGCGCACGAAACGCCCCACCTGCACCGACTGCCCCCGGCCCGACACTTCGATCAATGACCGCTGGTCGGCCTGCGGCTCCACGCGCACCCAGTCGCGATGAAATTCCGCCCGCTCGGTCCGCCCGCCGCTTTCCAGTTCGACCACCAGACGCCCGCCCTGCAGGCTGATGCGCTCGCCGTCGGTGGCGTGGCGCGCATAAACCAAGAGGGCCACACCGACGGCCGCCAGTTCAAGCCACGCGATCGGGAGGATCAGGGTCGCACCCTGCATCCAGAAGAACGTCGCGATACCGAGCGACAACACGCACAGCGACGCGTAAAACCAGCCCAATTGGCTCGGCGACACCGAGCAGTTGCGCTTGAGAGCCCACTGGACCGATTGGCCCTGAACGGTGGCGAAACGAAAAATCGACATGCCTAGCAACAGCTGACAAATTGAACGTCGCATTGTAACGCGCCCCTGGGGTTCTCCCCCTCTCGAAGCCCCTGCCGCAGCAGGGCCGGCGCGCCTGACACCACTGCGTGTCAATCATTCAAATTAACGAGGCCCATCGGCCTTTTTGTCAGTTTGGAGCAATGTTTTCATGTCTTGAAGCGACAGGCGGCTTTCGGCCGCCACGCGCAGGCGCGGCGCGGGCTTGAGCGCGTGGCCGTAGATCACCTCGAAAGTGAGCGCGAGGCGGCCATCCGGCCCGGCCAGGGCGCGTGCGAGTTCGTCCTCCAAGCGGCGGCGCCAGGTCCGTCCGCGCAAGCCGGTGAAGCGGGCCGGGTGCAGGTTGGCGCCCAGCTCGCGCAGTTCGTCCAGCAGCGCCCCGGGCGTAGCCCAGGTCAATGTGAGGCGCTCCATGTCCATGACGGGTTCGGCAAAGCCGGCGTGCACCAGCATGTCGCCCCAATCGTGCATGTCGGTGAACTCGGGGCCGGCCGGCGGCCAGCCCAAGGCGGCGTACAGGGCCCGCAGCTCGCGCAGGGTGTCCGGCCCCAGGCAGGAGAACATGAGAAAGCCGTCGGTGGCCAGCGCCTGGTGCCACTGCCCGAGCAGGGCCTGCGGGTCAGCCACCAGGTGCAGGGCCATGTTGGCCCACAACATCTGCACGCCGCCCTCGGGCAATTGGCTGACCGCCTGCGGTCGGCGGGCGCCCCACAGGCGCCACCAGGGTGGAGAAAGGTCGCGGATCGCCCGGCGGGCCCGCACGGGGTCAGGTTCGAGCAGGTAGCAAGCAGCCCTTGGATAGCGGTCCGCCAGCAAGGCGTGGGTCTGCAGCCCTGCGCGTCCCGGCGCCCAGTGCGCCCAGGCCTGGGGCTGCAGCCGGATCCACTCGAGCCGCTCCTGCATGCGACGCCCCACTTCGTCGTGCAGCCACGGCGTGCGCGCGGGCGCACGGCGCTGCCAGGCGTCGGCGGCGACGGGATCGATCGAAGGCGGGCGTTGGGACACGACGTGGAACGAGGAAGGAGGGCGCGCGCAAGGTCAGCCCGCGCGGCGCGCCAGTATATTGAGCCCCATGTCCCTGGCCTGGTTCGAGACGCTCGCTGCCCGCCTTCCCGCCCGCTGCGAGGTGTGTCGGACCTGGCCCGCACGCCCGGTGTGCAACGCCTGCACGAAGCAATTCGCCGCCCCGGTGGCGCGTTGCGGGCGCTGCGCGCGACGGGTGCTGCCGCTGCCGGCAACCGCGGACCGTGGCGGGGCTGCGCAGATCGATGAGGCGCTCACCTGCGCCGACTGCCGACGTGCGCCGCCCGCGCTGGACGCGTGCCACGCCGCCCTCCCCTACGCTTTCCCTTGGCAAGACCTGATCGCGCGCTTCAAGTTCCAGGGCGAGCCAGGCTGGGCCCGTACCTTCGCCGCGATCATGCGCACGGTGCCGGGCATCACCCGAGCGCTGGACGCGGCCGACCGCGTGCTGCCCCTGCCCCTAGGGCCGCGTAGGCTGGCCGAGCGAGGCTACAACCAGGCTTTCGAGCTGGCGCGCCGGCTGGCGCCGGGCCGGGCCGATGCGCGCAGCCTGCTGCGGATCCGCGACACCGTGCCGCAAACCACGCTGGGTCGTGACGAGCGGCTGGCAAACCTGCGCGGCGCCTTCCTCGTGGAGCCGTCACGAACTGCTGCGCTGCGCGGCGCGCACGTGGTGGTGGTCGACGATGTGATGACCAGCGGTGCCTCGCTGGCCGCGGCCGCCCAGGCCCTGCGCCATGCGGGCGCAACACGGGTGACCGCCCTCGTGCTGGCACGCACTGACGACTGACACCGACGCATCCTCCCCTATGTTCCACATCGTCCTGGTCGAACCTGAAATCCCGCCGAATACCGGCAACGTGATCCGCCTGGCAGCCAACACCGGCTGCACCCTGCACCTGATCGAGCCCCTGGGCTTTTCCATGGAGGACCGCCTCATGCGGCGGGCGGGGCTGGACTACCACGAGTGGGCCGACGTGCGTCGGCATGCGAACTGGTCGGCGTTCCTTCAATCGCAGCAGCCGGCCGCCGATCGCCTGTACGCCCTGACGACGCACGGCACGCGCGCGGTTCACGCAGCGGCGTTCCAGCCGGGAGACTGGCTGGTGTTCGGCGCCGAGACGCGCGGCCTGGCGCCCGAACTGCGCGAGTCCTTCGCGCCGGCCCAGCGCCTGCGCCTACCGATGCGCCCAGGCCAGCGCAGCCTGAACCTGTCGAATGCGGTGGCAGTGACGGTGTTTGAGGCCTGGCGGCAGAACGGCTTTGGCGGGGCGGGCTGACGGGTGGACGCAGTGACGGCGTCAGGGGTAGCAGCGCGCCAGTGACTCGGCGACGCACACCGGCTTGTCGCTGCCCTCGCGTTCCACGGTGACGCCCCAGGTCACCTGGACCCCGCCCTCCACCGGGTCGCAGGCGAGCAGCTTCATGCGCGCCCGCAGGCGGCTACCCACCGGCACAGGCGCAGGAAAGCGCACCTTGTTCAGGCCGTAGTTCACCGACATGCGGACCTGTCGGATCTGCACGCACAGCTCGAAGAACCGGGATAGCAGCGACAACGTGAGAAAGCCATGCGCGATGGGCGCGCCGAAAGGACCGCCGCGCGCGCGCTCCACATCGACATGGATCCACTGGTGATCGTGCGTGGCCTGCGCGAACTGGTCGACCTGATCCTGGGTGATGGTGATCCAGTCGCTCACCGCGACCTCCTGCCCCACCTGGGGCGGCAACTCGTCGAGGGTCTCGAAGATTTTCATGTGGCCATCGTAGACCCGGACCGCGGGCCTCGCTGTCGCCCGTGCGAAAGCCGACTCAAGGAGACCGCAGGTCCAGCCGCAGGTCGATGAGTCCGAAGCGTGCGCCGGTGGCGGGCACCTGGAAACCCAGCCCGAGCGCCAGTCCCACCATCGACAGGTTGCCAGCCTCGCACTGTCCCACCAGCTCGCCGGTACCCCGTGCGCGCAGGTGGCTGGCCATCTTCTCCAGCAGCGCCCGGCCCAGGCCGCGCCTGCGCCAGGCCGGCGCCACCAGGATCGCGAACTCGGCCCGCCGGTTGTCCGGGTCACAGGCGGCGCGCACCTCGGCGACGATGCGCTCAGGCGCCGTCCCCACCTGCGGCGCCAGGGCGATGAAGGTCATCTCGCGGTCATAGTCGATCTGGCTGTAGCGGGCGAGCTCCGACATCGGCACCTCCCGCCGCTGCGAGAAGAACCGCAGCCGCAGATCGCCCGGCGAGACCTGGGCGTAGAAATCGCGCAGGCGCTCGCCGTCTTCGGGTCGGATCGGTCGCACCGGCACCTGCTCGCCGTCCACCCGCAGGCGAGCCTCCAGCTGCTGCGGGTAAGGCAGGATGGCCAGGGGCGCGGCGGCTTCACCGGGCTGGTGCACACGGATGCGAGCATCGACCGCCAGCACGCCGCGCGCATCCACCAGCAGGGGGTTGATGTCGAGTTCAGCCAGCGCCGGGTGGTCGCAGGCAAGTTGCGAGATCCTCAGTAGCGTGTCGAGAACGCCCTGGCGATCCAGCGCCGGACGACCGCGATGGGCTGCCAGCAAAGGCTCCAGGCCGGTGCGCGCGAGCAACTCCGCGGCGAGGTTGGCATTGAGTGGCGGCAGGCCGCTCGCATGCTGCGCGCGCAGCTCCACGTCGACGCCGCCTGCCCCGCACAGGAGCACCGGCCCGAACATCGGGTCGGCGGCGATGCCCACGATCAATTCGCGCGCACCCGGGCGGTCGACCATGGCCTGCACGGTGTAGCCGTCGATCTGCGCCTGCGGCTGCAGGGCCAGCACGCGTTCACGCATGGCATGGGCCTGCGCCTGCACCGCCTCGGGCGTCGCCAGCCCCAGCACCACGCCGCCCACATCGGTCTTGTGCACGATCTGGGGTGAGCGGATCTTCAGGGCCACCGGAAAGCCGAGATGGGCGGCCAGGGCTGCGGCCATGTCCGCGTCGCGCGCCGCCCCCGAAGGCACGACCGGGATGCCGTAGGCCCCGAGCACCTCACTGGCCTGTGCGGCGTCCAGCCAGCGGCGGCCCTCGCGCTGCGCCAGCCCCAGCAGGTTGGCCACGCGGGAGCGGTCCGGCCGCACAGAGGCCGTTTGCGCGGGGCACAGCTGCTGCAGCAGCGCCTGGCTGCGGGCATGGTGGACCTGCTGCAGCCAGGCGTCGGTAGCGCGCTCGGGCGTGGCGTAGCACGGCACGCCGCCTGCGGCATAGAGCGCGCGCGCCGGCTCCACCACCGCACCCCCCAGCCAACAGGCCAGTACCGGCTTGGCCGCGTCGCGCAGCAGGGGCAGCGTGGCCATCGCGATCTCGGGCGCGGACACGAGGGCCGTGGGGGCGTGCATGAACAGGACGCCATCGGCCTCGGGCGCTTGTAACAGCACGCGTAGCGCCGACTCATAGCGGGCCACGGGGGCGTCGCCAATGATGTCCACCGGGTTGCCGCGCGACCAGGTGGCGGGCAGGCAGGCATCAAGCGCGGCGACGGTGGCCTCGGACAGGCGGGCCGGGGTGCCGCCCGCGCGCACCAGGGCGTCGATGGCCAGCACGCCCGCGCCACCGCCGTTGGTGACGATGGCCAGGCGCTCGCCGTTCAGAGGCCGCCGGTGGGCCAGGGTCTGCGCCGCATCGAAGAGCGCCTCCAGCGTGTCCACGCGCAGCATGCCGGCGCGGTGCACCGCGGCATCGAACACTGCGTCCGACCCCGCCAGGGCGCCGGTGTGCGAGGCCGCGGCCCGCGCGCCTTCGGGCACGCGACCGGACTTGACCACCAGCACCGGCTTGTTGCGGGCCGCGGCGCGCGCTGCCGACATGAACTTGCGGGCGTGGCGGATGGACTCGACGTACAGCAGGATGGACTGGGTGTGCGGGTCGGTGGCCAGGTCATCGAGCATGTCGCCGAAGTCGACGTCGGCGCTGTCCCCCAGCGACACGAAACGCGAGAAGCCGATGCCGCGCGGGGAAGCCCAATCGAGCATGGCGGTGGCCAGCGCGCCCGACTGACTCACGAAGGCAATGGAGCCGGCACGGGCCTGCGAAGGCGCGAAGCTGGCGTTCAGGCCCACGCCCGGCACCAGCAGACCGATGCAGTTGGGCCCCAACACCCGCAGCAGGTGGGGCCGCGCCGCGTCCAGCATCTGCTGCTCCAGGGTCAGGCCGCCGTCGGTGGGCGCGTGCTTCATGCCGGCCCCCAGCACCACGGCGGCCCGCGTGCCGCGCGCACCGAGCTGCGCGATGAGACCTGGGACCGTGCCGGCATGCGTGCACAGCACGGCCAGGTCCGGCACTCCCGGCAGCGAGGCCACGTCACGCCAGGCCGGGTGCCCCGCGACGCTGTCATGGCGATGGTTCACAGGCCACACCGGCCCAGCGAATCCGCCTTCGAGCAGGTTGCGAAACACCACCGCCCCGACACTGCCGGGACGGTCCGAGGCACCGATGACGGCCACGGAGCGCGGCTGGAACAGGGCGTCGAGGTTGCGGATGCTCACGGGTGGACCTCCGGCGGATCGTTCCACTTTAGCGGGACGACCCCCGGGACGGCTTGCGCCGTGTCAAGTACCCGCAGCGAAGAAGCCGTCCCACACCAGTTTCACACCGGTGAGGAACATGCCAGCGTAAACGAAGCGGTAGAACAGCACCGGGTCAATGCGGTGGGCAATACGCACGCCCACCCACACGCCCAGAGGCGCAAGCGGCAGCAGCACCACCGAGGTGGCCATATTGCGCATGTCCAGCAGGCCCAGCCAGGCGTAGGGCACCCATTTGCTCAGGTTCACCGCGAAGAAGAACACCGACATGGTGGCGGTGAACACCAGCGGAGACAGGCGCAGGGGGATGACGTAGGCATTGATCGGCGGCCCGCCGGCATGGGCCACGAAGCTGGTGAAACCCGAGGCGGTGGTGAGGATGCCGCCGAGCCAGCGCGGTGGCGGGGCGCTGCCCGGGCTCGGCGGGAAGACCAGGCGCTGGGCCAGGAACAGGAGCGTGAGTACGCCGACGATGCCAGCCACCACCTGCGCATCCAGCGCCTTGAACATCAGGAAACCGACCGCCGTCCCGAGCAGACCAAAGGGCAGCAGGAATCGCAGCAGCGCCCGATCGAAGTGCCCGCGAAACGCCCGCAACCCCAGCAGGTCCATCACCAGCAGCAGGGGCATGAGGATGGCGGCGGCCTGCGGCACGGGCACGGCCAGCGCCATGAGGGGAACGGCCAAGGAGCCGAAACCGGAGCCAAAGCCGCTCTTGCTCACACCCAGGAGCAACACGGCGGGAACGGCGACGGCATAGAAGAAGAGATCGTCGATCACCGTCGGATTAGACACCGACGCGTGCTAACCTCCCGCGCCTATGTTCAACCCCTCCCAGGAAGATGTCCGCCGCTTCTTCTGCGGCGTGCATGCCAAGTCCCGCGCGGGCCAGCCCCTGGACGCCCTGGAGACGCTGGCCAGTCAGTGGCTGGCTGAACACCCCGAGTACGACGCCGACCTGGCCGACGCGCAGGCCGCGGTGTCACGGGTGTATGACGCGACCGACGGCCGCAGCAATCCGTTTTTGCATCTGTCCATGCACCTGTCGATCAGCGAGCAATGCTCGATCGACCAGCCGCGCGGGATACGCCAGGCCGTGGAATTGCTCACGGCGCGGCGTGACTCCCTGCACGATGCGCACCATGAGGCGATGGAGTGCCTGGGGCAGATGCTCTGGGACAGCCAGCGCTCGGGGCGGCCGCCGGATGGACAGGCGTACATCGACTGCGTGCAGAAGCGGGCGACGCGCGATTGAAATAAAAAAGCCCCGCATCCACGGGGCTTTTTCAGCAGTCAAGCGAACAATCAGCGGAAGCGGCTTTGCGGCTGGACCTGCATCTCGCCCTGGAGCGATCCGATGTACTGGGCCAGGGCCTTGAGTTCGGCGTTGGTGAACTGCTTGGAGATGCCACCCATGACGCCGTTGGTACGACCGACCACGTTGTTGGGCTCGTTCTTGTAGGACTTCAGGGCGACGAACAGGTAGTCGGGATGCTGGCCCGCGATCTTCGGGTAGCTGGGGTCGACCGGCTTGGAGAAATTGGCGCCGTGGCAGGAGGCGCAGGCGGCCTTGTTCAAGAGGGCGGCCACCTGGGCGCTGGGTTCGCGCGAGGGCTTGTCGCCCGCAGCGGGCTTGGCCTGCTTCTCGTAATAGGCGCCGATCTCGGCCATGTCCTGCTCGGACAGGCCTTCGCCGATGCCGCGCATGGTGGGGTGCTTGCGCTCGCCGGTCTTGTAGGCGTTGAGGGCGGCGACGATGTACTTGGCGTTCTGGCCCGCGATCATGGGCACGCGGTGCACCTCGGGGAAACTGGACTGGTAGCCGGGGATGGCATGGCAGCCGATGCACATGGCCACCTTGGCTTCGATGGTCTTGGCACCGCCGGCAGCAGGGGCCGGGGCGGCAGGCGCCTGCGCGAAGGTCACGGAGGCGACACTGGCCAGGGCGAGGGTGATCAACGAGCGGAACAACTGAGTCATTTTGCAAGCACAATCATCGAAACAACCCGGGATTATAGGGCTGGGCCTTGTGCCGGCCTGACACCCGCCCTCCCCATGAAATTCCAAGGTTCCGAGAAGTACGTCGCCACCCAGGACCTGATGCTGGCCGTCAACGCCGCCATCACCCTCAAGCGCCCCCTCCTGGTCAAGGGCGAACCCGGTACCGGCAAGACCATGCTGGCCGAGGAAGTGGCCCAGGCCCTGGACATGCCCCTGCTGCAGTGGCACATCAAGTCCACCACCAAGGCCCAACAGGGACTTTATGAGTACGACGCGGTGTCTCGCCTGCGCGACTCGCAACTGGGCGACGAGAAGGTGCGGGACATCCACAACTACATCGTCAAGGGCGTGCTTTGGCAGGCCTTCACCGCCGACAAACCGGTGGCCCTCCTGATCGACGAGATCGACAAGGCCGACATCGAATTCCCCAACGACCTGCTGCGCGAGCTCGATCGCATGGAGTTCCATGTGTACGAGACGCGCGAGATGGTGCGCGCCAAGCACCGTCCCCTGGTGTTCATCACCTCCAACAACGAAAAGGAACTGCCCGACGCCTTCCTGCGCCGGTGCTTCTTCCACTACATCAAGTTCCCCGACGCCGACACCATGCGCCAGATCGTGCAGGTGCACTTCCCCACCCTGAAGCAGGACCTGCTCTCGGCGGCCATGAAGACCTTCTACGACGTGCGCAACCTGCCGGGCCTGAAGAAGAAGCCCAGCACCTCCGAGCTGCTGGACTGGCTCAAGCTCCTGGTGGCCGAGGACATTCCGCTGGAGGCCCTCCAGAGCCAGGACGACAAGGTCGCCGTGCCGCCGCTGGTCGGGGCGCTGCTGAAGAACGAACAGGACGTGAGCCTGTTCGAGAAGCTCGTGTTCATGCAGCGTCACAACCGCTGAACGGAGCGGGCCGCCGTGATCCCGCCCGCCGCCATCGCGCTCGAAGCGCCCGGACTGCGCCTGGAGCCCCT
>JBEEIS010000107.1:0-14827 GCA_041169755.1 Pseudomonadota bacterium
CATGGCGCTGCACCACGTGCTTGACGATGGCCAGTCCCAAGCCGGTGCCACCGGTCTCACGGGAACGGCTGCGGTCCACACGGTAAAAGCGCTCGGTCAGTCGCGGCAGGTGCTCGGGGGCAATGCCCTCGCCGGTGTCACGCACGCTGAATTCGGCGCAGCCATCCGACGTCACACGCCAAGCCACATCGATTCGGCCTTGCGCCGGCGTGTGCCGGATCGCATTGGACACGAGGTTGGACATAGCGCTCACCCATTCCGGTCCTTCGACCGCCACCGACAAGTCAGGATCGAACTCAAAGTGCAGGCCCTGCGGTTTGCGCAGGGCGGCTGCCAAACCCTGGGCCTCCTGCTCGCAGGCAGCCAGCAGGCCGCGGGACGATGTCCACTCCTGAACGCGCGGCAAAGGGCTGCCTTCAAGACGCGACAGCGTCAACAGGTCGCTGACCAGGGCCTGCATGCGGTGAGCCTGTGCGGCCATCAGGGCCAGGTAACGGGTGCGCTCGGCCTCGTCAAGGGGCAGGTTCTGCAGCGTCTCGACAAAACCCGACATCACGGTCAGCGGCGTGCGGATCTCGTGCGACACATTGGCAACGAAATCGCGGCGCATGGCGTCAGCCTGCTCCACAAAGGTCACATCACGCGACAGAAGCAATCGCCGCCCTTCTCCATAAGCATGCAGACGCAACGACACTCGGCGAGGTGTCGTCGCCACGCTACCCCGACCGGCGATGACGACGTCCTGCGTGTGGTCGCCCGCCTGCACATAGGCAACGAAGGCAGGATCGCGCACCAGGTTCACCACGCGCTGCATGGCATCGCCTTGCGCGTCAAAGCCTAGGTGATCGGCGGCGGTCTGGTTGCACCACTCAATACGACTCTCGGCGTCCAGCAGCACCACGCCGTTGGGCGAGGCCTGGATGGCAGCGAGGAATTCCTCCAGACGCGAACGCGCCTGAACCGTACGCTGCTCGCTGGCACGCAGGGCCCGCCGGGCTCGATCGGCAACCTCACCCCACAGACCGCTCATGAGGGGGAAACGTGCCTCGTCCAGCCCATCGTCGAGCTGCTTCAGCCAACGCTCCACCCGCAGCCCGCGCATCAGATCGCCGATGAACCAGATCAAGGCAGCAGCAATGCCCCCTAAAGCCGCCCCCCACTGCCCGCCGACGACACCGCCCAGAGCCGCGCCCAGCAGCAACAGCGCGGAAAAGATGACGATGCGAAACAGCATGGAGACCGCAGACGCGCTGGCGGGGTCAGGCTGCTGCCGCTGCGGGGGCTGCAGGCTGGGCGGTCAGGCGGTAACCTGCGCCACGCACGGTCTCCACCAGCGTACCGCCGGGGCCCAGGGCCTCGCGCAGGCGCTTGACGTGGACATCCACGGTGCGTTCTTCGATGAAGACATGATCACCCCAGACCTTGTCCAGCAACTGCGCGCGGCTGTGCACGCGCTCGGGGTGGTGCATCAAGTAATTAAGCAGCTTGAACTCGGTGGGTCCCAGGCGCACCGGCTGGCTGCCCCAGGTCACACGATGCGCTGCAGCGTCCAGGGTCAGCGGACCGACGCTGACGCTCTCGCTGGCCTGCTCCGGCGCACGCCGGCGCAGCACGGCACGAATGCGGGCCAGCAGCTCCTGGGTTGAAAAGGGCTTGGTGATATAGTCGTCGGCACCGGCATCCAGGCCAGCCACCTTGTCTGGCTCATCACCGCGGGCTGTGATCATCAAGATCGGGATCGCCCGGGTACGCGGGTCGGCGCGCCAGCGACGCGCCAAGGCCAGGCCGCTTTGTCCAGGAAGCATCCAATCGAGCAGGATCGCGTCGGGCAGCACCGCATCGATTTCCAACTGGGCACCGCCGCCATCTTCAGCCCACACCGGCGTGAAACCGTTGTGGCGCAGGTTCACCGCCACCAGCTCGGCAATATCGGGCTCGTCCTCGACGATCAGGATTCGGGGCTTTCTCATCTCGCGAAAAACTTCGGCAGGTTATTTGAGGACTGACTCGATCTGCTCGGGCGATGCATGGCGTACATCGGCGCCCTTGACCACGTAGATGATGAACTCGGCAATGTTCTTGGCATGGTCACCGATACGCTCCACTGCCTTGGCCAGGAACAACAGGTCCAGGCTGGCGGAGATGGTGCGCGGGTCTTCCATCATGTAGGTCACGAGCTTGCGTACGAAGCCGCCGAACTCCTGGTCGATCAGGTCGTCTTCCTTGAGGATGGACCCCGCCGAGGTCGTATCCAATCGCGCGAAGGCATCCAGCGCCTTGCGCAGCAGGCCTGCGGCCAGATCGGCGGCAACCCGCAGGTCGGTGGTAGGCAGAGAACGGGCAGTGCCGCTGTCGATGATCGACTTGACCATGCGCGCGATCTTGTTCGCCTCATCACCCACGCGTTCGAGGTTAGCGGTGGTCTTGGAGATCGCGATCAGCAGGCGCAGGTCGCGCGCGGTCGGCTGGCGCCGGGCGATGATGGAGGAGAGATCGCGATCGATCTCGACCTCCATCGCGTTGACACGGGCCTCGGTCTCCATCACCCGCATCGCGGTCTCGACGCTGAAGTGCGACAAGGCGTAGATCGCCTGATGGATCTGCGATTCGACCAGCCCCCCGAGCTCCATCACGCGGGAAGACACAGCGTTGAGTTCGCTGTCGAACTGGGCGGACAAATGCTTGTCGGACATGTGGACTCCCCTGGGTTCAGCCGAAGCGGCCGGTGATGTAGTCCTCAGTCTCCTGGCGCTTGGGCTTGAAGAAGATCTGCTCGGTCTCTCCCACTTCCACCAGGTCGCCCAGGTACATGTAGGCGGTGTAGTCGCTGCAGCGAGCGGCCTGTTGCATGTTGTGCGTCACAATCACCACGGTGTAATCGTGTTTGAGTTCAGCGATCAGCTCCTCGATCTTGGCCGTGGAGATCGGGTCCAACGCGGAACAGGGCTCGTCCAGCAGCAACACATCGGGCTTGATCGCGATGCCACGGGCAATGCACAGGCGCTGCTGCTGCCCGCCTGAGAGTCCGGAGCCACTTTGGTCGAGCTTGTCACGCACTTCGGTCCACAGGGCCGCCTTGCGCAGCGCCCATTCCACGCGATCGTCCATGTCGGAGCTGCTGAGGTTCTCGAACAGTCGCACGCCGAAGGCGATGTTGTCATAGATGGACATCGGGAACGGCGTCGGCTTTTGGAACACCATACCCACCTTGGCGCGGATCAGGGCCACATCCTTCTTGGAGGTGAGCAGATTCTCGCCGTCCAGGATGATCTGCCCCTCTGCCCGCTGCTCGGGATAGAGCTCGAACATGCGGTTGAAGGTGCGCAGCAGCGTGGACTTGCCACAGCCGGAGGGGCCAATGAAGGCGGTCACCTTCTTCTCCGGGATATCCAGGTTGATGCCCTTGAGGGCGTGGAACTTGCCGTAGTAGAAGTTCAGATCACGTACCGAGAGCTTGGCCTTCTCGGCAGGGGACACGGCATTCGGGGCGGTGGCGGTAGCGGTCGTCATACGGCCTCTCTCAGTTCTTATTGCGGGTGACCACGCGGGCCAGGATGTTCAGGCCCAATACGGCCAGAGTGATCAGGAAGACGCCGGCCCAGGCCAGCTGCTGCCAGTTTTCGTAGGGGCTCATGGCGAACTTGAAGATGGTCACCGGGAGGCTGGCCATCGGTTCGCTCAGGTTGGACGTCCAGAACTGGTTGTTCAGGGCAGTGAACAACAAGGGCGCCGTCTCGCCCGCGATGCGGGCCACCGCCAGCAACACACCGGTCACCACGCCAGCGCGCGCCGCACGCAGCGTGATACCCGCGATCACTTTCCACTTGGGCGCGCCCAGTGCATAGGCCGCCTCGCGCAGCGCCGAGGGCACCAGGGCCAGCATGTTTTCGGTAGTGCGGATCACCACCGGCACCACGATCAGGGCCAGCGCCGCAACACCCGCATAACCGGAGAACTGCTTGAAGCGCGCCACGACTACCGCGTAGATGAACAGACCGATCACGATGGACGGCGCCGACAGCAAGATGTCGTTGACAAAACGGGTGGTGCTCCCCAGCCAGCCCTTGGTGTCATATTCGACCAAGTAGACGCCTGCCATGATGCCGATCGGCGTGGCCACCAGCGTGGCCAGCATCACCATCAAGAAGGAGCCATACAAGGCATTGGCGATGCCGCCTTCCTCGTTGGGCGGCGGCGTCATCTGCGTGAAGGTGGCGATCGACAGACCCCCCACGCCCAGGCGGATGGTCTCGAACAGGATCCACACCAGCCAGAAAACCCCGAAGGCCATGGCCGCCAGGGACAGCACCAGCGCAACACGGTTGACGGTCTTGCGCCGGTTGAACTTAGCGATGCTAGCGGCGTTCATGCTTTGCGGCCCTCATTCTTTGCAAGACGCGCCAGCAGCAGTTTGGAAAGCGACAGCACCACGAAGGTGATGAAGAACAACACCAAACCCAGATAGATCAGGGCCGCCTGATGCAGGCCGCTGGCGGCCTCAGCGAACTCGTTGGCCAGCGCCGAAGTGATGCTGTTGGCGGGTGCGAACAAGCTCAATGAATCGAGCTGGTTGAAGTTACCGATCACGAAGGTGACCGCCATCGTCTCGCCCAGGGCACGCCCCAGTCCCAGCATGATGCCGCCGACGACACCGCTCTTGGTGTAGGGCAACACCACCTTGAACATCACCTCCCAGGTGGTCGAGCCCAGCGCATAGGCCGACTCTTTGAGCATGGGGGGCGTGACATCGAACACATCGCGCATCACTGCGGCGATGAACGGGATGATCATGATCGCCAGGATGATGCCGGCCGACAGCACGCCAATACCCACCGGCGGGCCAGACACCAGCGCTCCGAGAAAGGGGATACCCGAGAGCAGCGACTGCAGCGGCTGCTGCACCCAGGTGGCCAGGATGGGGCCGAACACCAACAGGCCCCACATGCCGTACACGATAGAGGGCACGGCTGCCAGCAGCTCAATGGCCGTACCCAGAGGACGCTTCAGCCAGGAAGGAGACAGCTCGGTGAGGAACAGGGCGATGCCAAAGCTCACAGGCACAGCAATCAACAGCGCGATGATCGACGTGGCCAGCGTGCCGTAGATCATCACCAGGCCACCGTATTCGTTGGTCACTGGATCCCAGACGCTGCTGGTCAGGAAGGACAAGCCGTACTGCGTGATAGCGGGCCAGGCGCCCACCACCAGAGAACCCAGGATGGCCACCAACAGCCCCAGGGTCAGCACGGCGGCACCCTTGGCGGCCCAACCAAATAGCCGGTCGATCAGCGGACCCACACGGCCCGGGGAGCCCTCAGGGGGACGATCCATGCGCTCGGAACGTGCGGGCATGGCGGTCAGATCGGGAGATGCCTCATGGGCGGTGAGTGTAGAAGACATACAGTTCCTGCTTCCTGGAGCGGGGCCAGCGGCCCGCATTCAGCGCCATGCGCCCGGCCGGTGGTTCCCCACCGCGGGCGCATGGCGTTCATTCGATCAGCGGAAGGCGACGGGCTTGCCCGCGGCGTCCTTGATCTCGGAGGCCCACAGCTTCTCGATCTGCTGCTTCACGCTTGCGGGCATGGGCACGTAGTCCAGTTCGTCAGCGGTCTTGTCGCCGTTTTTGTAGGCCCAGTCGAAGAACTTCAGGGCGGCAGCGGCCTCAGCCGGCTTGTCCTGCACCTTGTGCATCAGGATGAAGGTAGCACCGGTGATAGGCCAGGACTGAGCGCCCGGCTGGTTGGTCAGGATCTGGAAGAAGCTTTTGCTCCACTCGGCGCCCGCTGCGGCAGCCTTGAACGCGGAGTCGTCCGGCGCCACGAACTGGCCAGCGGAGTTCTGCATCAGGGCGTACGTCATCTTGTTTTGCTTGACATAGGCGTATTCCACATAGCCGATCGAGTTGGGCAGGCGGCCCACAAAGGCAGCAACGCCCTCGTTGCCCTTGCCACCGGCGCCGGTGGGCCAGTTGACAGCGGTGCCCTCACCGACCTTGGACTTCCATTCGGCGTTCACCTTCGACAGGTAGTTGGTGAAGATGAAGCTGGTGCCAGAGCCGTCGGCGCGGCGCACCGGGGCGATGGCGACGTCGGGCAGGTTCAGGCTGGGGTTCAGGGCCTTGATGGCCGGGTCATTCCACTTGGTGATCTTGCCCAGGTAGATGTCGCCCAGCACCTGACCGTTCAGGCGCATCTGGCCGGGGTTGATCCCCTTGATGTTGATCACGGGCACCACGCCGCCGATCACGGTCGGGAACTGGATCTGGCTCTTCTTGGCGAGGTCCTCATCCTTCAGGGGCATGTCCGAGGCACCGAAGGCCACGGTCTTCGCGTCAATCTGGCGGATGCCGGCGCCGGAGCCTACAGACTGGTAGTTGATACGCACACCCGTCGTTTTGTTGTAGTCGGCGGCCCACTTTGCGTACAGGGGAGCCGGGAAAGTCGCGCCTGCGCCGGTAACCTCCTGGGCGGTGGCAACGCCGGCGAGGGCCAGGGTGATCAGGCTGATCGAAGCGGTCCGAAAAAGGATAGTCATCTTGGGTCCTTGAGGCTTAGGGGAGGGGGTTGGAGGGATACTGACAACTGATTGGAGGGACTCTAATGACCCCTCATGACAGGTTTGTGACAAAAAAGAGTCAATAAACTGTCATATTCACGTCACGGCGCTGTCACAAGCCATCCCTAGTCTCCAGCCTGTAAACGTTTCATCACAAGGAGATCACCCGCCATGTCTACCCGCCGCCTCGTTCTCGCCAGTGCCCTGATGGCCCTGCTGGCCGGTTGCGCCACCACTCAGGCCCCCGTGTCGGTCGCCGACACCCTCGCCCGCGACCCGCAGCTATCCACCCTGGCCGGCCTGGTTCAGAAAGCCGGCCTGTCCGACACCCTGCGCGGCCCCGGTCCCTTCACGGTATTCGCCCCCACCAACGACGCCTTCAAGGCCGTGCCCCAGAAAACCCTGGACGAACTGGCCGCCAACCCTGCCCGCCTGCGTGCGGTCCTGACCTACCACGTGCTACCGGCGCGCGTTGCTGCCAGCGAGGTCAAGATGGGTACTGCCAAGACCGTCGAGGGCGGTAACCTGGCCCTGGGCAAGGCTGGCACCTTCGTGACCGTGGAAGAAGCCATGGTGCAGACCGCCGACATCGCCGCCACCAACGGCGTGGTCCACACCGTCGACCGCGTGCTGCTGCCCCCGGTTCGTCGTTGACCCCCGCGCAAAGCCGTACCCCTCGAATCGGCGGGCGCCGTACCCACGGCGCCCGCCGTCTTTTTGCCAGCGGGACTTGTTATGCTGGCTCTGACATGGAAAACGGAACTTTGCTGGCCGCGGTCGACCTCGGCTCCAACAGCTATCGCCTGGAAATCGGTCGCTACGACCACGGATCCATCCAGCGCGTCGAATATCTCAAGGAAACCGTGCGTCAGGGCGGCGGGCTGGACGAGGCCCGCAACCTCACGCCCGACGCCATGCAGCGAGGCTGGGACTGCCTGGCCCGCTTCGGCGAACGCCTGGCAGTCTTCAAGCCGGCCAACGTACGCGCGGTGGCCACCCAGACCCTGCGCGAGGCCCGCAACCGGGACGAATTCCTGGCCCAAGCCCAGGAGATCCTGGGCTTTCCCATCGAGGTAATCGCCGGACGCGAGGAAGCGCGCCTGATCTACCAGGGCGTGTCCCGCCTGCTACCCCAGTCCAGCGAGCGCCGGCTGGTCGTGGACATCGGCGGGCGTTCCACCGAATTGATTCTGGGCCAGGGCTACACGGCGCACACTCTGGAGAGTTTCCGGGTTGGCAGCGTCGCCTGGTCGCAGCGCTACTTTCCCGACGGCGAGTTCTCGACCACCGCCTTCGCCAAGGCGGAGGTCGCCGCCAAGGCCATCCTGGATGAGGCCCTCGCGAGTTACCCGCGCGAGGCCTGGGACTGTGCCTATGGCGCCTCGGGCACCATCGGCGCAGTGGCCGACGTCCTCTACGCCAGCGGCTGGGACCAACCGGCGATCACCGCCGAAGGCCTGGCCTGGCTGCGTGACGAGCTGATCGCCGCGCGTCGCGCCGAGCGCGTACGGCTTGAGGGCCTCAAGGACGACCGCCGCTCGGTCATTGGTGGGGGGCTGGCGGTCTTGCTGGCCGTCTTCGACCTGCTGCAGGTCGAGGCGATGCAGCCTGCTCAGGGCGCCTTGCGTCATGGCGTCCTGCACGACCTGGTCGAGCGCGACGACGGGCACTCCGACCTGCGCGCCGCCACAGTGGCCAGCCTGGCGACACGCTTTAGCGTGGACCCCGGCCAGGCCGAGCGCGTGGCCACCGTCGGGAGCGCGCTGCTGCGGCAGTTGCGCGGCGAGAGCCGCCGAGAGGCACGCACCCTGAGCAAGCTCACCTGGGCGGCCCACTTGCACGAAATCGGTTGCCAGATCTCCCATAGCGACCATCACAAGCACGGGGCTTACATCCTCGAGCATGTGGATGCTCCCGGCTTTTCACAGCCCGAGCTGCACCGCCTCGGACTGCTGGTGCTGGGTCACCGCGGCAAGCTACGCAAGCTGGACATCGACTTTGAAGACGAGGTGTTCTTGCAACAGCTGCTGGCGCTGCGCCTGGCCGTGATCCTGTGCCACGCAAGACGCGACCCGCAGCTGGACGGTCTGCGTTTGACGCGGCGCAGCAACGCGCTCGTCCTTCGCCTGCCCGCAGGCTGGGCTACCGACTGGCCCCAGTCGGCCCACTTGCTTCGGGAGGAAGTAACCGCCTGGCAGAAAACGCCTCAGGAATTCCGGCTGGAAGAGTAAGCCATCAAACTGATCTGAAAACGATATAAACTGTTTATACTGTTACAGGAGTATGCAGATGACCACCTCCCCCGCCAAAACCACCTCCCCTGCGCGTGCTGCAGGTCGCAAGTCCGCGCCCCGCAAACCCGCCGTGAAAAAGTCCACGCCGGCCAAAGCCCCGGCTCGCCCCCGGGCCAAGGCCGCCCCTGCGGCGCCGGCCCGCGCAGCTCGTCCCTCGGCGAAGGCCGCAGCCCAAGCCCCCAGCACTGCGGACAAGGCGGACAAGCCACGCAAGCCCAAGCTGGTGCGCGACAGCTTCACCATCCCCAAGGCCGAATATGGTGCGATCGATCGGCTCAAGACACGCGCCACGCAGGCCGGTCACCCGGCCAAGAAAAGCGAGCTGTTGCGCGCCGGCCTGATGGCACTCGAAGCCATGGGCAATCCGACCTTCCTCGCGGCCCTGAAGGCCGTGCCCGCCATCAAGACCGGCCGCCCGGCCAAGGGCTGAAGGCGAGCTAGCGGCCGGTCACCCGATCGGGCGCCTGCACGGAGAGCACCACCGCCTGCAGGTGCCCTTCCCGCTGGCGACCGCGTACCCACCACGCAGCGCCCTTGCGGACCGAGCAACTGGCGCTGTCCATGCTCAGGACCTGGGCCAGCACCTGCCCCAGGACAGGCTGATGCCCGACCACCAGCACGGGCTGGCGAGCGGAGGGCCAGCGCGCCAGCGCGAGCAATTCATCCACCGTGCAACCCGGCCGCAGCTCGGGCAGGCATTCGTACTCGCGGCCCAGTGCCAGGGCCGTCTGTACGCAGCGCCAGGCAGGCGAAACCAGCACGCGGGTCTCCCGGGGCAGTCTGCGATCCAGCCACTCCCCCATATTGAGGGCATCACGCTCACCCTTTGGCGTGAGCAGGCGGGCCAGGTCGTCACCGTCTGGCGCCACTTCGTGCGCCTGCGCATGCCGCCACAGAATCAGGTCCATCAGCGTCTGCCTTTGCGTGGGGCTGCCGCAGGCTCCACGCGGTAACGGGCCATGAGGGCCACTTGTGCGCCCGGGCTGCTGCGATCACCCGCACCCGGCACGCGCTGGTAGCGCCCGTCCGATTGCAGGTCCCACGCGTCGCGTGCGTCGTGCAGGTAGGCCACCAGGCATTCGTCGATGATGCGCTGGCGCAACTCGGGATCCAGCACCGGCCAGGCCAGCTCCACACGCCGCAGCATGTTGCGATTCATCCAGTCGGCACTGGAGAGGAACAGTTCTTCCTCGTCGCCGGCGCGGAAGTAAAACACCCGCGAATGCTCCAGGAAGCGCCCGATCACCGAGCGCACCCGGATGTTATCGGTGTAGCCCGGCACCTGGGCCGGCAGCATGCAGGCGCCGCGCACCACCAGATCAATCGACACACCGCTGCGCCCGGCACGTACCAGAGCCTCCATCAGGGGCTGATCGGTCAGGGCGTTCATCTTCAGCACGATGCGGGTCTTGACGCCCTGCGTCGCAGCCTGGGCCAGCCGATCGATCTTGTCCATCATCCGCCGGTGCAACTGGAATGGGGCGATCAGCAGCCGCGACAGGCGCGGCAGGCGCACCTGGCTGGCCAGGTGGTTGAAGACATGGTCGACATCGGCCGTGAGCTGAGGGTCGGCCGTGAGGTAGCTCAGGTCGGTGTACAGGCGCGCCGTGCGCGGGTTGTAGTTGCCAGTGGACAAGTGGGCGTAGCGCACCAGCTGGCGGCCTTCGCGGCGGGTCACCAGGAGCATCTTGGCATGCGTCTTCAGACCCACCACACCATAGACCACCTGAGCACCGATCGACTCGAGCTTCTCGGCCCAGTTGATATTCGCTTCTTCGTCGAAGCGGGCCTTCAGTTCCACCACCACCGTCACTTCCTTGCCCTGGTGCACGGCTTCGCGCAGCAGGTCCATCATCACCGAGTCGGAGCCGGTGCGATACACGGTCTGCTTGATCGCGAGCACCTGCGAGTCGGCCACGGCCTCACGCAGAAAATCGATCACACCGTCGAATCGCTCGAAGGGTTGGTGAATCAGGACGTCGCCCTGGCGCAGGCGCTCGAAGAACGACTGACCCGCCACCAGCTGGCGCGGATAGCTAGCCGGGTATGGCGGAAACAGCAGCTGGGGCGCATCCACCAGGTCAATCACCTGTTGCAGGCGCACCAGATTGACCGGGCCCTGGACCCGGTACAAGGACTGCGATGGCAGTTCGAACTGCTGCAGCAGGAAATCAGCAAGGTAGTCGGAGCAGCCGGCCGACACCTCCAACCGCACCGCCTCGCCGTACTGGCGGTGCTGCAGGCCCAGGCGCAGCGCGGTGCGTAGGTTGCGAACATCGTCTTCGTCCACTGCCAGGTCAGAGTGGCGGGTCACCCGAAACTGCGAGAACTGCAGTACCTCGCGCCCGGGAAAGAGATCCTCCAGGTGGGCACGGATCACGCTAGAGAGCATCACCAGGCGGGTCTTGCCACCGTCGACGCGGGCCGGTACACGGATCACGCGGGGTAGCACCCGAGGCACCTTGACGATGGCGATATCGTTCTCGCGCCCGAAGGCATCACGCCCGCCCAGTCGCACGATGAAATTGAGCGACTTGTTGGCCACCTGCGGAAACGGGTGGGCCGGGTCCAGGCTGACCGGAATCAGCAGCGGCTGCACCTGGCGCTCGAAATACTCGGCTACCCACTTGCGCTGTTCAGGGCTGCGGTCAACGTGCGAGAGGATTTCGATGCCGGCGCGGGCCAGCAGCGGTATCAACGCGTCGTTGTACAGGGTGTACTGGGTGTCCACCAGCGAGTGGGCCTCTCGCGACAGCGCCTCGAAGGAGGCGGGCGAACCCAAATCACTTGCTTCGCCCGCGCGAGCGGCCAACAGGTGCGGCGCAAAGCGGACCTCGAAGAATTCATCCAGGTTGGAGGACACGATGCACAGGTAACGCAGCCGCTCAAGCGCCGGTACATCGGGCCTGCGAGCCCAATCCAGCACCCGCTCGTTGAAGGCCAGGATGCTGTGATCGCGATCCAGCCAAGGGGTGCGCGTGGCGGCGAGGGCTGGGGTCGCGGGAGACTTCATATGAACTACTCAGGACGATACACCGCCCCAGTCTTCATGGCTGAGATGACAGTGATGTGACTGCGTCTTTTTTCTTATCTATCTCAGGTTCCGGACGGCAAGCCACGAGGAAACTCACGAAACGGCGCGTGGCCTCCTCCCAGCTGAAATCCAGGGCGCGCGCGCGGGCTTCGTGGCGAGGCAGGCGCAAGGCCTCATGGCACGCCACGCGCAGGTCCTGATGCACAACACCTCCCAACCGCGGCCCACTGGGGTGGCGCCGCTTGGCCAGCACCTCCAGCGGCCCGTCTTCCGGATAGGCCGCCACCGGCGTGCCACTGGCCATGGCCTCGAGCATCACCAGGCCGAAGGTGTCGGCGCGGCTAGGGAACACGAAGACGTCCGCCGCCGCATAGACCTGGGCCAGTTCAGCCCTCGGCAGCAGCCCGACCCAGTGCACCTGCGGGTAGCGCGCGCGCAGGGAAGCCTCTATCGGCCCCACGCCGCACACCACCTTGGTCCCGGGCAGGTCCACCTTCAAAAAGGCCTCGATGTTCTTTTCGTAGGACACGCGGCCCACAAAAAGGGCCACCGGGCGTTTGAGCAGGCCCAATGCGGGGCTGGCCTGCGCGGGCTCGGCGAACTGGAACAAGCCGGTGTCCACGCCATGGGTCCAGGCGCGCAGGTTCGAAAAGCCCCTGCCCTCCAGCATCTGAAGCACGCCAACGGTCGGCACCATCACGCCCGAGGACGGCCGATGAAAATGCCGAAACAGCGAATAGCCCCAGGACAGGGGCACGCGCAGCGCCGCCTGCAGGATCTCGGGGAAGCGGGTGTGAAACGCCGTGGTGAAGGCCAAGCCGCGCTTGAGGCAGTAGCGACGCCCCGCCCAACCCAGAGGGCCTTCGGTGGCCAGGTGAATGGCATCGGGCTCAAAGGCATCCAGGCGCTGCGCCAGGCCCTTGGCGGGGGACTTGGCCAGATCGATACCCGGGTAACCCGGGCAGGGGCGCGTCTCGAACTGGCCCGGCTCGATCACCAGCACCTCGTGACCCAGCGCCTGCAGGTGACCCACCAATTCCACCAAGGTAGTGACCACACCGTTGACCTGCGGCGCCCAGGCGTCCGTCACGAGTGCAATTTTCATGCGGACACCCGCGCGCTTTCCTCGTGCTGCAGCTGCAAGACCTTGGTTGGCTCGTGATCGACCGGCTCCCAGTGCACCAGCTCGAGCCGGCCATCATGGTGTTCCACCAGCGCCGTGCGACTCTCGACCCAGTCGCCATCGTTGCAATACAAAACACCATCGATCTCGCGCATCTCGGCACGATGAATATGGCCGCACACCACGCCTTGGTGGCCGCGCCGGCGGGCCTCGCGCGCCACCGCCACCTCGAAATCGGTCACGTAGTTCAAGGCCTTCTTCACCTTGTGCTTCAGATAGGCCGAGAGTGACCAGTACGGCATCCCCAGGCGCGCGCGTAAGCGATTGAGGTAGCGATTGAGCTTGAGGGTGATCTCGTACAGGTTATCGCCCACGTAGGCGAGCCAGCGCGCGCACTGGACCACGCCGTCGAAGTCGTCTCCGTGGATCACCCAGAGGCGCCGGCCATCGGCAGTCACATGCACCGCATCCCGAACCAGTTCGATGCCACCAAAGGGATGGTCGGTAAAGCCACGCGCGAATTCATCGTGGTTGCCGGGCACATAGACCACGCGGGTGCCCTTGCGCGCGCTGCGCAAGATCTTCTGCACCACATCGTTGTGAGGCTGCGGCCAGAACCAGCGCCGGCGCAAGGCCCACCCGTCGATGATGTCACCCACCAAGTACAGGGTATCGCAGTTGTGGTCACGCAGGAAATCTAAAAGGGCATGGGCCTGGCAGCCGGGAGAGCCCAGGTGAATGTCCGAGATGAAAACCGCACGAAAGGGTCGGAGCCGAGCTTCACCGGGACCGGGCTGATCAGCGGAGGACAAAGCTGCGGCGACGACACCCGCCGCTTCCGTTGCGAGTGCGTCGTAGGCAGCGCGCATGTTTAACGCCCGAGAAAGTGCTTGCGGTAGCGAGCTGGCAGATCGGCGATCCGCATCAGCATCGGCAGGTCGGCTGTGTTGAAGTCCGGGTCCCAGGCCGGGGCACCCAGCACCTGCGCACCCAGTCGCAGGTAGCCCTTGATCAAGGCGGGCGGCTCGACGTCCAGGGAATCGTCGAGTCGCTCGATCGGCAGCGGCAGGCGAGGATGAACCTGGTATTCGATCGGAGCGAGGTGATCGCGCTGCACCCGGCGCCAGATGCTGGCCGCCAGATCGCCGCTGACCACGCCCTCATGCACCATGGGGATGCTGGCGCAGCCGATCATCGTGTCCAGGTCGTTGCGAGCCATGAATTCAGCCAATGCCCCCCACAGGGCCAGGATCACACTCCCCTGTCGGTAATCGGGATGCACGCAACTACGCCCCAGTTCGACCATCCGGCTGCGCAGTGCGCGCAGGCGAGTCAAGTCGAACTCCGTCTCGGTGTAGAGGCTGCCCACGCGGCGGGCTTGTGCCGGCGTGAGCACCCGGTAGGTGCCCACCACGGCGCCGGTGGCCGTATCCAGCACCATCAGGTGCTCGCAGTAATCGTCGAACAGATCGATGTCATGCCCGGGCAGGTCGCCGGACAGGCGCGCGCCCATCTCGCCGGCGAAGACCTCGTATCTCAGTCGCTGCGCCGCCCGTACTTCGTCCTGGTGGCTTGCCCAAACCGTTGAAATGGCACCGCGCTCCAGCGCAGGAACCGACGGATCTGGGCATCGAAGTGACCCCCTGGGCAGACTGACAGGCGATAGCGCGAAGGTCGGGGTGGGCAGTTCTCTCACAGGGCACCTCCATCTTTGGGATGCCCATCAGTATTGAACGCGTCGATGACACGGCCGTGTCGGATTCAAGTCAGTTCAGTGACGGACCTGTAGCGGCCTGTCACCGGCCGCGTGCGCCTCAACCC
>JBEEIS010000108.1:0-8245 GCA_041169755.1 Pseudomonadota bacterium
CTGGAAGCCGCGATGGCACGCCAGCCGGCCACCTTCGGCAACGTAGCCACCGCGGCCGACGACACCTGCCTGATGGCCTTCACCTCGGGCACCACCGGCCAGCCCAAGGGCACGATGCATTTCCACCGCGACGTGATGGCCGCCTGCGCCTGCTGGCCACCTCACGTGCTGCGGCCGAACGCGGACGATGTCTTCATCGGCAGCCCGCCGCTGGCCTTCACCTTCGGCCTGGGCGGGCTGCTGCTGTTTCCGATGAGCGTGGGCGCCTCCACCGTGCTGGTGGAGAAGGTCTCGCCGCCGGAGCTGATGGCCGCGGTGCAGCGCTTCGGCGCGACGGTGATGTTCACCGCGCCGACCTCGTACCGTGCGATCGCGCTGTCGCTGAAGGGCCAGCCCTGGCCGGCAACGAGCCTGCGCAAGTGCGTGTCGGCCGGCGAGGCGCTGCCAGCGGCCACGCGCACGCTGTGGCGCGACACCAGCGGCCTGGAGATCATCGACGGCATCGGCTCGACCGAGCTGCTGCACATCTTCATCAGCGCCGACGAGAAGGATGCGCGCCCCGGCGCCACCGGCAAGGCGGTGCCCGGCTACGTGGCCTGCGTGATGGATGCCGAGGGCCGGCCGCTGCCGCCCGGCCAGGTGGGCGCGCTGGCGGTCAAGGGCCCGACCGGCTGCAAGTACCTGGCCGATGCGCGCCAGGCGCAGTACGTGCGCGACGGCTGGAACTACACCGGCGACGCCTACCTGCTGGACGACGACGGCTACTTCCACTACCAGTCGCGCACCGACGACATGATCATCTCGGCCGGCTACAACATCGCCGGCCCCGAGGTGGAGAGTGCCTTGCTTCAGCACCCGGCGGTGGCCGAGTGCGGCGTGGTGGGCATGCCCGACGAGGAGCGCGGTCAGATCGTGCAGGCCTTCGTGGTGCTCAAGGCCGGCCACATCGGCGACGCAGTCATGACCCAGTCGCTCCAAGACCATGTGAAACAGGCCATCGCCCCCTTCAAGTACCCCCGCCGCATCGTTTATCTCACCAGCCTGCCCCGCACCGAGACCGGCAAGCTGCAGCGATTCAAGCTGCGCCAGGCGCTGACCCAACCAGGAGCCAACTGAATGTTCAACATCCTCCAACCCGAGGGCTGGGCGCCCGCCAAGGGCTATGCCAACGGCATCGAGGCGCGTGGCCGCATGGTCTTCGTAGCCGGCATGATCGGCTGGAATGCCCAGTGTCAGTTCGAGACCGACGACTTCGTCGCCCAGTGCCGCCAGGCCCTGCACAACATCGTCGACACCTTGGCCTGCGCGGGCGCGGGCCCGCAGCATATGGCTCGCATGACCTGGTACGTGAAGGACAAGCGCGAGTACTTGGCCCGCGGACGCGAGCTGGGTAAGGTCTACCAGGAGGTGCTGGGGCGCCATTACCCGGCGATGACGCTGGTGCAGGTGGCCGACCTGGTGGAGGACCTGGCCCAGGTGGAAATCGAAGTGACGGCGGTGGTGCCGGACTGAGGTCGGTCCGCCCGCAGTACCCGAGATACTGAGTAGATTGATCGAATTAATTCGGGCTACCTTGGCCCCTGCAAGGATTTCAGCTACCTTCGCTGGGTATTCCTATTCGTTTGTGTTCTTTTTTAGGGGATTTCAATGAGCTTTGACTCTTTCGGCGGCGCCAAGACCCGTCGCGTGTTCATGATGCAGGTCGCCGTCGGCGGCAGCCTGCTGGCCGCTGCTTCGCAGGCGAGCGCCCAGGCCCTGGTGGCCGAGACCGATCCCCAGGCCAAGGCGCTGGCCTATGTGGCCGACGGCTCCAAGGTCGACAAGGCCAAGCAGCCCAAGTTCGTCGCCGGCAGCAACTGCGGCAACTGCGCGCTGTTCCAGGGCAAGGCCTCTGACGCCTCGGGCGGCTGCCCGCTGTTCGCCGGCAAGAAGGTCGCGACCAAGGGCTGGTGCAACGCCTGGGCGAAGAAGGCCTGATCGGCTTTCACGCCTTCCCATGAAAAAAGCCCCGGTTTCCGGGGCTTTTTTCTTGTGGGCTCAGACCTCGTTCAATTGAGCTGCGTCACGAACTTGGTGTTGAGGTAGCCGTCGAACGTCTCGAGGCCGCCTTCGCTGCCCATGCCGCTGTCCTTGATACCGCCAAACGGCGTTTCGGCCAGCGCCAGGCCGATGTGGTTGATCGAGACCATGCCGGCTTCGAGGCCGCTGGTGATCATCTGCGAGTTCTTCGTCGAGGTGGTGAACGCGTACGACGCCAGGCCGAAAGGCAGGCTGTTGGAGCGCTGGATCGCTTCTTCCACGGTCTTGAAACGCACGATGCCGGCCACCGGGCCGAAGGGCTCCTCGGTCATGAGGCGCGAATCTTCAGGCAGGTCGGCCAGGATGGTCGGCGCGAAGAAGCTGCCGCCCGAACCGGGGATCGGTGCGCCACCGGCCAGCAGCGTGGCACCGCGCTCGCGCGCGTCGTCGATGAAGCCAGCCAGCGCGCCCACGCGTCGGGCCTGCGCCAGCGGGCCCATACGGGTGTCGGGCTGCATGCCGTCACCCACCTTCAGGGCCTGGGTCTTCTTCACGAACTCCTCGACGAAGCGGTCGTACGCGCCTTCCTGCACGTAAAAACGGGTGGGCGACACGCACACCTGGCCGGCGTTGCGGAACTTGTGCGGCACCAGCAGCTTGACGGCCATGTCGATGTCGGCGTCGTCACAGACGATCACCGGGGCGTGACCGCCCAGCTCCATGGTGCTGCGCTTCATGAGGCCAGCCGCCTTGGCCGCCAGCATCTTGCCCACGCCCACCGAGCCGGTGAAAGTGATCTTGCGCACGATGGGGCTGTTGATCAAATGCTCCGACACTTCAGCCGGCACGCCCCACACGATATTGAGCACGCCCGGGGGCAGGCCGGCGTCATGGAACAACTGGGCCAGGGCAACCACCGCGCTGGGCGCTTCCTCGGGACCCTTGAGGATCATGGTGCAGCCCGCGCCGACGGCGGCGGAGATCTTGCGAATCGCCTGGTTGAAGGGGAAGTTCCAGGGCGAGAAGGCCGCGCACACGCCCACCGGCTCACGCAGCACCAATTGGCGCACGCCGTCCACGCGGGCCGGGATTACGCGCCCGTAGATGCGGCGGCATTCCTCGGCGTGCCACTCGGCATGCTCGGCGCAGAAGTTCACTTCTGCGACGCCTTCGGCCAGGGGCTTGCCCATGTCCAGGGTGATGCCGCGGCCGATGTCGTTGGCGCGCTCGCGGGCCAGTTCGGCCACTTTACGCAGTACCTTGGCGCGCTCCAGCGGCGAGGTCTTCTTCCAGCTCTCGAAGGCGCGCGCGGCGGCAGCCAGCGCGCGGTCCAGGTCTTCGCGGGTGGCGTGCGGCAGCTTGCCGATCACCTCGCCGGTGGCGGGGTTGTACACGTCCTGCTCGCGGCGGCCTTCGGCGCCGATGAACTGACCGTCGATGTAGAGACTGAGTTTCGGGTACATGGTCGAAAAATTCCTATCGAGAGTGCGAAGAGAAAAAGCCCCGGACCGCGCCGATCAGGGCTTCGGGCTGGTCCTTGTGCGGTGAATGGCCGCAGGCGGCCAGCTCCAGCAACTGCGTCTGCGGCGCGCGCTGGGCGATGCCGCGGATCTGCGCTAGTGTGCCGTATTCGTCGTCCAGCCCCTGGACGGCCAGGAGCGGGCAGCGGATGGCC
Source organism: Pseudomonadota bacterium (assembly GCA_041169755.1). GTDB lineage: Bacteria > Pseudomonadota > Gammaproteobacteria > Burkholderiales > Burkholderiaceae_C > Ramlibacter. The sequence goes on from JBEEIS010000108.1 coordinate 3,695, forward strand.
CCCAATTCGGCCTCGATATTCCAGGCGCGAAAAGGGGCGCTGAGCCAGGCCCGGTTCCAGCCCCAGAAGGCGGAATCGGGGTCGTCGTGGTAGCGGGTCAGGCGCTGGCGCAGGTCGGTTTCCATGTAGGCGCGTGCGGCCTGCTCGATGCTGGCCACGCTGATGTCCTCCACGAAGATGTGTGGGGCCATCACCACCGCACCCGCCACCTGCCCCGGAAAGCCGGCGGCATGCAGCAACGCGATCGAGCCGCCATCGCTGTGGCCAAACAGCCAGGGCGGCTCGGTGGTGGTGTCGATGCCCAAGGCGCGAAGCAGCGCCGGCAGCACGTCCCGGGCCTGGTGGTGCATGAAGTCCAGCCCCCAGGTTTCCGTCGGCGCGCGTGGCGTGGAGCGGCCGTAGCCCGGGCGCGAATAGACCAGCCCGCGGCAGCCTAGCGCGTCGCATAGACGCTGTGGGAAGTCCCGCCACATCGCCACCGAGCCCAGGCCCTCGTGCAGGAACACCAGGAGCGGCGCTTCGCGGCGCTCGTGTGCCAACCACTGGTACTCGATACGCACCCGCCTGCCCGTGCCGCTTGGCAGACCGGGCAGGTCCAGGTCGATGAGATCCGCGGTCATGCGTGTCAGCGGAGGCCCGCTTCCAGCTCGCGCAGCTTGAAACGCTGGATCTTGCCGGTCGCGGTCTTGGGTAGCTCGGTCACGAACTCGATGAAGCGCGGGTACTTGTAGGGGGCCAGACGGTCCTTCACGAAGGCCTTGAGTTCGGCCTCGTCGGTCTGGCCGCCGGCCTTGAGCACCACGAAGGCCTTGGTCTTGGTCAGGCCGTCGGCGTCTTCCTTGCCGATCACGGCGGCCTCGAGCACCGCGGGGTGCTGCACCAGCGTGGCCTCGACCTCGAAGGGGCTGACGTAGATGCCACTGACCTTGAGCATGTCGTCGCTGCGGCCGCTGTAGGTGTAGCTGCCGTCCTCGTTGCGCACGTACTTGTCGCCGCTCTTGGTCCAGCCACCTTGGAAGGTCTCACGGGTCTTGGCGCGGTTGCCCCAGTACATCATCGCGGCGCTCGGGCCGTGGATATACAGATCGCCCGGCTCGCCATCGGGCACCGGGCCGCCGCCTTCGGCGCGCAGTTCGATCTCGTAGCCCGGCACCGGCCAGCCGGTGGTGCCATAGCGCACGCGCTCGGGCCGGTTGGACAGGAAGATGTGCAGCATCTCGGTGGAGCCGATGCCGTCCACGATGTCCACACCGAAGTGGCGCTTGAAGCGCTCGCCCAGTTCAGCGGGCAGGGCCTCGCCGGCCGACGACGCCATGCGCAGGGCCACCGTCTCGCGCGCGGGCAGTTGCGGGTGGGCCAGCATGCCGGCAAAGCCGGTGGGCGCGCCATAGAAGATCGTGGGTTTCACGCCCACCACCTCGCCGCGCCAGCGCTTGAAGGTGGCTTCGGGGGTGGGGCGCTCGCCCATGAGGATGGTGGTGGCGCCCACGCTCATGGGGAAGGTGAGCCCGTTGCCCAGGCCATAGGCGAAAAAGAGCTTGGCCGCGGAGAAGCACACATCGGCCTCGCGCAGCCCCAGGACCGCCTTGCCATAGAGTTCGGCCGTCCAGTAGGGGTTGGCGTGCGAATGCACCGTGCCTTTGGGGCGGCCGGTGGAGCCCGAGGAATACAGCCAGAAGCCCGGGTCGTCGCCCTGAGTGGCGGCCGGCTTGGGCAGCGCGGAGTGGCCCTGCAAGAAGGTCTCGAAGTCCACTTCGTTGGGGTGCAGCGGCGCCACGGGGCGCGAGACGATGATGCGCCCCACCTCGTGCTCCGCCCGCGTCATGGCGGCGGTGAGCGTGGGCAGCAGCGCGCCCGACACCAGCACCGCCTGCGCGCGCGAGTGCTCCAGCATGTAGGCGTAGTCGTCGGCGGTGAGCAAGGTGTTGACCGCCACTGGCACCAGACCCGCGTACATCGCGCCCAGAAAACTCACCGGCCAGTCGTTGCCGTCCTGCATCAGCAGCAGCACGCGTTCCTCGCGCCGGGTGCCCTGCGAACGCAGGCCCGCGGCCAGGCGCTGTACGCGCTCTTGCAACTGCCCGTAGGTGAGGGTGCCGGTGTCGTCGATGAAGGCGGCCTTGCTGGCGCGCCCCTCGTTGATCGCGAGCAGGTGCTGCGCGAAGTTGAAGCGCTCCGGCGGCGGAGCGACGGTGGGGGTCTCGTTCATGCGTGTCTCCTCGTAGTGCGGGACGCGTCGATCGCGCGTCCTCTTGGAAAAAGTGAAGGGCCTTCAGCCCGTGAACTGAATCTGCCCCTGCGGCAGCAGGTACAGCACCAGTGCGCGCCCCTGGCGCACGGTGGGCCGGTGGGCGCTGCCCGGGGGGCACACCAGCCAGCCGGCGGGGCGGCCGTCGAAGGTGGCGTCGCCCTCGATCGGCATGATCAGGTCGATCTCGCCATTCGGGTGCACATGGTGCGGGCCAGCCACGTCCTGCATGTCCACCACGTCCACCGAAAAGCCCTGCAGGTCGTCGACGGGCTTGAAGATGCGGCCATAGCGCAGGCCGCCGCCTTCGCGGTTGCACAGCCAGCCGTCTCGCGCGCCGGCCACGCAGCTGGCCTTGAGCGCCGCGGAGGTGGCGCTGGTCGGGCCGTGGGTCTCGTTCAGCCAGGCGTCGAGCGTGGCGTCCAGGGGGCGTTCCGCGATCTGCGCGGTCAGCTCGGCGATCTGGGCCTTGAAGGTGTCCGGGGTGGGCTGTGTCATGGGCGTCCTGGTGGCTTTTTGGCGATTTCCTGACGATTCAGGCTTGCGGTTTCGATCAAGTTGCAATATCGTGCGTGCATGAACTCTACGGCTGGTTTCCAGGCATGTCAAGCACTATAGTGCCATTCGAGGCGTCACCCCCCGACGCGGCGGACGCACCCTCCAAGCATCCTTTCCTGCTGGGGTTGGGCGAGCGGGTGCGCGCGCTGCGGGCCCGGCGCGGGATGACGCGCAAGGCCCTGTCGGTGGCCGCCGACGTGTCCGAGCGCCACCTGGCCAACCTGGAATACGGGGTGGGCAACGCCTCGGTGCTGGTCCTGCTGCAGGTGGCGCAGGCCCTGCAGTGCTCCTTGGCGGAACTTCTGGGCGATGTGACCACCCGCTCACCTGAGTGGCTGATGCTGCGTGAGATGCTCGAGAACCGGGACGAGGCCACGTTGCGCCGGGTGCGCGAGTCGGTCACCCAGTTGCTGGGTGCGGGACCGGGCGCCGGCGACGGGGCCGTGACGCGCAGCCCCCGCATCGCCCTGGTGGGCCTGCGCGGCGCAGGCAAGTCCACGCTGGGCCGCATGCTGGCCGAAGACCTGGGCTTTCCCTTCGTGGAGCTCAGTCGCGAGATCGAGAAATTCGCCGGCTGCTCCATCAACGAGATCCAGGCCCTGTATGGCCAGAACGCCTACCGCCGCTACGAGCGCCGCGCCCTGGAAGAGGCCATCCAGATCTACCCCGAGGCGGTGCTCGCCACCCCCGGCGGCCTGGTGTCCGATGCCGCTACCTTCAACTTGATGCTGGCCCACTGCACGACTGTCTGGCTGCAGGCCAGCCCGGAGGACCATATGGGCCGCGTGGCCGCCCAGGGTGACTTGCGCCCCATGGCCGGTAACAAGGAAGCCATGCAGGACCTCAAGGACATCCTGGCCAGCCGGGCGGCCTTCTATTCCAAGGCCGAGATGCAGCTGGACACCAGCGCCGCGCCCCTGGGCCCGACCTTCGAGGCCCTGCGTCGGCAGGTTCGTACCGCGCTCAGCCTGCCGATTTAAAAAACATGCATAAAAGTGCTTGACATGGTCGCAGAGCACGCATTACAGTGCGTGTCAGTTCGATGACCCAGCCGCAAATAGGAGACAACACATGAGCGAAGACCTGCGCGTGGACTACCAGACCCACCCGAGCCAGTACCGCCACTGGAAACTGAGCTTCAACGGCCCGGTGGCCACTCTCTCGGCCGACTTCGACGAGAACGGCGGCCTGCGCCCCGGCTACAAGCTCAAGCTCAATAGCTACGACCTGGGCGTCGACATCGAACTGAACGACGCGATCAACCGCATCCGCTTTGAGCACCCCGAGGTGCGTACCGTGGTCGTGACCAGTGCCAAGGAGAAGGTGTTCTGCTCCGGCGCCAACATCTTCATGCTGGGCGTCTCGAGCCACGCCTGGAAAGTGAACTTCTGCAAATTCACCAACGAGACCCGCAACGGCCTGGAAGACAGCTCCAAGCACAGCGGCCTGAAGTTCCTGGCCGCGGTCAACGGCGCCTGCGCCGGCGGCGGCTACGAGCTGGCCCTGGCCTGCGACGAGATCCTCCTGGTGGATGACCGCTCCAGTGCGGTGAGCCTGCCCGAGGTGCCGCTGCTGGGTGTGCTGCCCGGTACCGGTGGCCTCACCCGCGTGACCGACAAGAAGAAAGTGCGTCACGACCTGGCCGATCTGTTTTGCACCAGCGTGGAAGGTGTGCGGGGCCAGAAGGCCAAGGACTGGCGCCTGGTGGATCACATCGCCAAGCCCGCGCAATTTGCCGCCGCCGT
>JBEEIS010000109.1:0-41903 GCA_041169755.1 Pseudomonadota bacterium
ACCCTCGTCGGCCAGCGCGAGCACCCGGCTTTCGCGTATGCGCTGAACCTGGACCGTGAGCAAGTCCAGGATCTGCAGGCAGGTGTCCACGTCGCGTATCAGCAAGCTGTGCGCCGCCAAGGTGGCGACGATGCGTCCGGACTGCGGGTGCACTCCCAGCGTCAGCCCTGGGTAGGTACGGCACAGGTTGAGTTCAAGTGCCGCTCGGTAGGTCGCGTGTTCGTCATGCGGCTTGGGCTGGCCGACGTCGCAGAAGATCTCGATGTAGTCGTTGTCCGGATTGCGGCGCAGAACGACGGTACAACCGTCGACCGAGAAAGCCCCGTCGTCGCGCGCTGCAACCTCGCCAGGGACAGCACGGTCCTGCAGGCGCGCCGCCAACTCCCGCATCAAGCCTTCGAAGCGCTGCGGGGATTCCTCCAGGTAGCTTCGCAGCAGCTCGGGCACCGGCATCTCGAGGGCGGTGAGGGCTTCGTCCAGGAAGCTGTCGGAAAGGGTATCGTGCGCGGTCATTGGGCGTCCTCGCTCTTGCCGCCCTTGGCGGGTGGCATCTCAATCTCCACAGTGTCGACGGGTCCGGCCTGCTGCGAGCTCGCTGCCGACCGTCCTCGTTCTGCCAGCCGCTCGTGTCGCTCGCCTGCCACCCGCTTGGTATCCCTGTCGATGGAGTCGATTTCCGGGCTGGTCATGTCCGCAGCCGCCATGAGCACGCCCCAGCCGAGGACCAGGAAGGAGTCGCTGAAAAAATCCATGGCGCGCGGATGGGCCGTGGTACTCGCAGGTTCGCCAGGGTGGGGGCCGCCAGACACCTCTGGATCGGAAGCCATCGTGCGCAGTAGGCCCGTCATGGCCACCACGGCCATCAGCCCGAAGACCAGCAACGTGTCCCTGGCCAGGCGGCCCGGGGGAGGCGCCACGGTATCGACCACGCCCGGCGCGGAGGGTCCGTCGCTCACCTCCGCGGCGCAAGGCAGGAGCGTCCGCGGGACGCTTTGCAGCAGCTGGCAGGCACTGCGGGCCGCGCCACGCAGCGCCGAGGAAGTGCCGCCCGAGAGCTCCTGGATCGCGCCGAGCAGCACGTGCTCCCCACTGATCTGGGTGCCGTCGGTGCCTGGGCGGGCGCGTCCATCCAGCCACGCATGCTCGACCGCGATAGGTGGATCGCTCAAGCGCTCGACCGCCAGCGGTGCGAAATAGCGATGCAGGGCAACGCCGACGGTGGCGGCGTAATTCAAGAACCTGCGCGCGTCCAGGATGGCAACGGCACGCTCGCGCGCCTCGCCTGCCGTGAAGGCGCGCGAGGGGTGCGCCCACAGGGCCGTGACCGAGTACAGCGAGGCCAGGAAGGGCCAGTAGGCCGCGGAACTGACGGCGAAGCCGGTACGGGTGCGGATCGCGGGCACCGCCTTGCTGTCCTGATCGAATCCGCCGACGGTGCGGCGCCATGTCGGCCCGGTGTCGGCCAGACGCAGCAAGCGCGTCATCAGGCGGGTGCCAAAGGCAGTCACTGCGGCGGATGCGGCGATCGAGGTGCCCGGCTTGAAGCCCTGCTTGACCATCAGGAGCGAGACGGTCGTGCCCACGAACCATGAGCCCGTGTACCCGATGAGGCCGGCCACGACCTGGGCGGCAAGGTCGCGGCGGGCGGCCCAGCGCAGCGCGGCTTGCAGCGTCTCGGGGGTCACGTCGTGCTCGATGAGGACCATCAGCGTGGCGATGGTGCGGGCCAGCTGGTGCTTCTGGATGCTTTCGGGCGTGTGCTCACGGTAGAGGGCGTAAAGCTTGTCGAGGCGGTCTGCGCCTTGCTGGCCGGCCCGTGCCTGGGCCGCTTCGAAGAGGGCCTGCAGGGCGGGCCTGTCTGCTTCGGTTGCTGGGTGCTCAGCAACCCAGGCGCGTAGGCTGGCTCCGGGCCTCCCTTCGTACGACGTGGGGCGGGCTGGATCGGCGGCGAACAACGTCCTCCTGGGAAGAACGTCAGGTTGACCGGTCTTCGTCGGCAGAAGCTTGTCGGTCGAGTGCGGCGTAGCTCCAGGCGACGCGATGGAGGAGGCCGGTAGGCTGCTCGGACTGACGAAGCTATGAGAAGGCGTGTCCGCCGCCAATAGGGCACCAGTCCGCGACTTTTGGTCTGTGTGCGCTCCCGTTTGCAACCACCGAACCGCTTCGCCTGCATCGTCTTTCCGCTTACTACTGGGCGGCGAGAGCCAATCCGCCGCCTTCAAACTCATCGAAGACCCCTCGGCCTCCTCCGCGCTTCTTGGAGCGGCAAGGTCCGTTGGGTTCGAAGGCGTGGAGGCGACAAATAGAGGGGTTGAACCCGTTGAACCCGCCATAACGACTCCTTTCGTTTGATTAATGCACCATTAATGACTCATCTAGGGGCGCAGTAGACGTGGAAGGAGCCGCTCAAGTCAACCAGAAAACGACATCCAAGCTGTGCATGACAGGATCAAACTGCGGCAATCTGCTTGAAAGCAGCCTGTTTGCTCCATAATCCGCAAGCGTGTATTCAGCTTGACTACACGTTCTTGCGGTGATTGGTCAGTTTCGCGTCTTGAATGCAGCTCTCGAGTGTGTGATTGCGTGCCCGGCTCCATCGCGTTTTTGCGTTTTTCCATAGGAGCCTTTGATGGGCAACAAACTTTACGTGGGCAATCTGCCCTACTCTTTCCGTGATGGCGACCTCGAGCAGGCCTTCAGCCAATACGGCCAAATCACCAGCGCCAAAGTCATGATGGAACGCGACACCGGTCGCTCCAAGGGCTTCGGTTTCGTCGAAATGGGCAGCGATGCCGAGGCGCAAGCCGCCATCCAAGGCCTGAACGGCCAGCAAGTCGGCGGCCGTGGCCTGGTGGTCAACGAAGCCCGTCCGATGGAGCCGCGCAGTGGCGGCTTCGGCGGTGGCGGTGGCCGCGGCGGTGATCGCGGCGGTTACGGCGGCGGTGGCGACCGCGGCGGTTACGGCGGCGGCGGTGGCCGTGGCGGCTACTGAGCCTCGCTCAGACTTGTCAGGAAAAGGGCCCTTGTGGCCCTTTTTTCATGCCCGCAGCCCCGGAAAGACCCTTGCACAAGGGCCGTCTCTGTGTTTCATAATGGCTTTGCGTGGATAAGTAGTTCCACGCATGGATTGCGGTGAACAGGTCACTTTCGCGTTGCAGATCGTCACAAAGCGCTTTCGGGACTCCATCGCTGAGCTCAATGTTTCTATAGGAGTCCCGTTTTCATGGGCAACAAACTCTACGTGGGCAACCTGCCCTACTCGGTACGCGACAGCGACCTGGAGCAGGCTTTCAGCCAGTTCGGCGCCGTGACCAGCGCCAAGGTCATGATGGAGCGCGACACCGGCCGCTCCAAGGGCTTCGGCTTCGTCGAGATGGGCAGTGATGCCGAAGCGCAGGCCGCGATCAACGGCATGAACGGCCAGCCCCTGGGTGGCCGCAGCGTGGTGGTCAATGAGGCCCGCCCGATGGAGGCACGCCCCCCCCGCTCCGGCGGTTACGGAGGGGGCGGTGGCGGCTACGGTGGTGGTGGTGGTGGTGGCGGCTACGGTGGCGGTGGCGGCTACGGTGGTGGTGGTGGTGGCTATGGCGGTGGCGGTGGCCGTGGCGGCGATCGCGGAGACCGTGGTGGCGGGGGCCGTGGCGGTAACGACGGCGGCTTTCGCAGCCCCTACGGCTCGGGCCCGCGCGGCGGTGGCCGCGGCGGCGATCGCGGAGACCGCGGCGGCTACTGAGTGACGCGCACCGACGGGTGCCGCACACACATCTCTTCCACAAACGGGGCGCAAGCCCCGTTTGCTTTTGGAGGGACGCCGCGCTCCTCCATACCGTCGAGCCAAGACTACCGCCTGCGTGGGAGCCGTCCGACGTGGGGTGGCTGACGCTCCATAGATGGTTGGGGGCCGACACCACCCTTGCAGAGGCGCCCCATGTTCACGACCCCCGCACTGACTCGAATCCTGGGGGTGGCAGTCGCCGCGCTGATGCTGTGCCTGCCTGCGCTGTGGAACGGCTTGCCCTTTTTCTACCCCGACACGCCCACCTACCTGCGCGGCGCCGAGACGGTGGCGGACCGGCTGGCGCAGCGGCTCGCGCCCCAGGCGCCTGAGACCCACACGCCGTCCCCCACCACGCCGCCGGCACGTCCTGCCACCTCGCGTGGTCTGACGTCGCTGGATGACAAGGTGGTGCTGGCCGGCCGCTCGGTGTATTACGGCGGCCTGCTGCTAGCCGGGCAACGTGCAGGCACGCTATGGCTGGCCGTAGGGGCGCAGGCGCTGTGCGTAGCCGCTGTGCTCCACCTGCTGATGGTGCGGCTGTGGCGCATTCGGCCCGCCGCCTTTCTGGCCACGACCGCCGTGCTCGCGCTGACGACGCCCCTGGCGGTGTATGCGGGGTTGTTGATGCCCGACATCTTCGCGGGCCTGTCCATTCTGGCCGTGGCAACGCTCAGCGTGTACTGGCGGCAGCTGGCCTGGGCCGAGCGCGGACTGCTGGCGGCGGTGTTGTTGTTCGGGCTGCTGGCGCATGCCAGTCACGTGGTGGTGGCTGCCGTGCTGCTGCTGTTGGCCCTGGGCCTGCGGGCGCGGAATGCGCGCTGGCAAGGGCTGTCTGCGCCTGCGTTGTCCATGGTGGGGGCGTGCGTGGTGGTGGCCATCGCAGCGGAATGGGCCTTCGCCGCGGGCGTACAGAAGGCGGTGGGCCAGCCGCCGCTGCGCCTGCCGTATCCGTCGGCACGCCTGATCGAGATGGGGCCCGGGACCGAATTCCTGCATGCACGCTGCCCTGAAGCGAGTTATGCGCTGTGCGCGTACCGCGCCCAGTACCCGACGGCCTGGGATGCCTTCCTGTTTTCCACCGACCCCGCGCTAGGCACCTTCGCGCTGGCCGATGCGGCGACCAAGCGGCGCATCGTGGCGCAGCAGTGGCAGTTCGTGAGCGAGGTGATCGCGTACGACCCGGCGGGAGTGTTGCGCGGATGGCTGGCCGACCTGACGCGGCAGCTGGTGTCGTTCCGGGTGGACGTGTGGAGCTTCGGGCCGCGGCAGTTGGCGATGTATGAAGGCCGCGTGCCGCCAGACACCTACACGGCGATGCAGGCGAGCCGGGGTTTGAACGATCCCGCCTACAACCGCCTGCTGACGGCGGCCACCTACGCCAGCACGATGGGCAGCCTGTTGTTGGCGTTGTGGTGGGCACTGCGACGGCGCGCGGGTGCCGCCGCGCAGGTGCCCCAGCGCATGGAGCAAGTGGCACGGCTGGTGATCGCGGGCGTGATGGCCAACGCACTCGTGTGCGCGACCGCCGCGTCCTGGCTGGACCGCTTCCAGTCGCGGGTGGTCTGGTTGCTGCCCTTGCTGGCGCTGACCGTGCTGGCACTGGGGTGGTCGCGCCGGCGGAGCGAGCCCGCCACGGTCCATGGGGGGCTGCACACCGCGGCCGCAGGCCTTGAAGGAGCCGCGTCATGAGCAGCACCGCGTCTTCTACGTCCGGCGGCTTGGGTGTTCAGCGCGCGCGCTGGACCGATTACCTGCGCATGGCACGCCTGGACCACATGACCAAGCATGTTTTCATCCTGCCGGGGTTGGTGCTGGCCTGGGTGCTGCGCGCGCCGCCGCTGCAGGGGGCCTGGGTGGCCATTGCCCTGGGCCTGACCAGCGCCGTGCTGATCGCCTCCGCCAATTACATCCTCAACGAGTGGCTGGATCGGCAATTCGACGCCCACCACCCGGACAAGTCCAAGCGACCCGCGGTGACCGCCGCGCTGTCGCCTGTCCCTGTGTGGGGCAGCTATGTGCTGTGCAGCGGCATCGGCATGGCGGTGGCACTGCAGGTCGGGCCGGTGTTCGCGGCGACGAGCGTGCTGTTCTGGCTCTCGGGCGTGGTCTACAACGTGCGGCCGCTGCGCCTGAAAGACCAGGCCTACCTGGACGTGCTGTGCGAGTCGATCAACAACCCGATCCGGCTGATGCTCGGGTGGTCGATGATCGAGCAGGCGACGGTGGCACCGATGTCACTGCTGGTGGCGTACTGGATGGGTGGCGCTTTCCTGATGGGGGCCAAGCGGCTGTCGGAGTACCGCGAGATCGCGGCGGGACCGGGCGGGGTGGGCGTGTTGCATCGGTACCGGCGCTCGTTTCGGCACTACACGCAGGAGCGGCTGCTGATCTCGTGTTTCGTGTACGCGTTGCTGTCGACGCTGCTGGTGGGATTTTTCCTGGTGAAGTACCGCATCGAGTACCTGGTGGCCTGCCCGCTGGTGATCGCGATGTTCGCGCACTATCTCGCGCTGTCGCTGCGTGCAGGGTCCGTGGCACAAAAGCCCGAGAAACTGTTTCGCGAGACGCTGCTGATGGCGATCACCGGCGCCACCGTGCTGTCGCTCCTGGGCCTGAGTTTCGTGCGCATTCCGCGCCTGCATGCACTGGCCGAGCCGCACTTCATCACGCTGGAGAAGGCGGAGAAACGGCCATGAGCGGTTGCATCGACTGGGGGCGTATCGATCTGGTGGTGTTCGATGTCGATGGCACGCTGTACGACGCGAGCCGCCTGCGCCGGATGATGCTGGCGCAGCTGCTGGCTGCCGCCTGGAGTGAGCGCAGTCTGCACACCCTGCGGGTGCTGCGCACCTTTCGGTCGGTGCGCGAGGCGCTGGGGCGAGAGGAACATCCGGCCTTTCTTGACCTGCAGTACACCCGCACAGCGACACACGCGGGATGCGATGCAGACACCGTGCGCGCACTGGTGCAGCAATGGATGGAGCAGCGGCCCCTGGCGATGCTGCGGGCGTGCCGGTGGCCGCAGGTCGAGGCGGTCTTTCACGGGCTACGCGCGGCGGGCAAGCCGGTGGCGGTGTGGTCGGACTATCCGGCCCAGGACAAGCTGCGGGCCCTGGGCCTGCACGCCGACTTGGTGGTGGCGGCCACCGACCCCGAGATCGCGCGGCTCAAGCCGGATCCGCGCGGGCTGCTCGCCCTCCTGGAGCGCACGGGCGTGCCCGCCGCGCGGGCGCTGATGGTCGGAGACCGGCTAGACCGCGACGCGCAAGCCGCACGGCGAGTGGGCGCACAAGCGTTGGTGCTGGGACGGCGCGCGCCGCCCGGCGTGCAGGCCTTCCGACGCTACGACGATCCCGTGTTCACGCCCTTGCTCGAGGCGCCAGCGCTGGCGAGGGCGTGATGCGCCGCACGCTGGGCGCCACGCTGGCCTATGCGCCGGGCTACACCCTGGCCGCAGGCCTGGCTGCGGTGGTGGACATCGGCGGTTTTCACTGGGTCGCGCGGCACCTGGACAACCTGGCGGCTGCGGCGGCCCTGAGCTTTCTGGTGGCGGCGGGGGTGAACTACACGCTGTCGTCGCTCTGGGTGTATCGGCGCGAGTGGCGGTCCCTGCGGCGCGCGAGCCTGTTCCTGCTGTTCGCCTGCCTGGGCCTGAGCCTGAACGCCGGCATGACCTTGTGGCTGGCCGTGACGCTGCCCGTGCACCCGACGCTGGCCAAGGTAGGCGGTGTGGCCACCGCCTTCGGCTTCAATTTCCTGGTGAACACCCGACTGGTGTTCGGCCGCGGTACGCGCCCTCAGGCCTGCCCTTGACGGTGCTTGCGCGGGCGGCCTGCCAGCAGGCGGTCCAGCCAGGCAGCAGGCAGCACGCGCAGCAACGCGGCAACGAGGGCCATCGGCCAGGGGATGATGCGGTGGGCCACGCCAGCGGCAATGGCGTGCACTGCGCGGTCGGCGAAGTCGGCCGGCGCCATGAGAAAGGGCATGGGGTAGCGGTTGCGCGCCGTCAGGGGCGTGGCGATGTAGCCGGGGCTCACCGTAACCACCTTCACGCCGTGCGGGCGCAGCTCACCGCGCAGGGATTCGCAGTAGCTGATCACCGCCGCCTTGCTCGCGCAGTAGGCCCCATGGCCCGGCATGCCCCGGATGCCGGCAACGCTGGCAATGCCCACCAGGGTGCCGCCACCGCGGCGCACCATGGCGTCAATGAAGGGATGGAAGGTGGCGGCCACGCCGACGTTGTTGGTCGCGAAGGTGCGCACCATGACGTCCAGGTCGTCGCGGTGCGCGCTGTCCATGCCGATGCTGATGCCGGCGTTGGCGATGACGACGTCGGGCAAGCCCTGCGCCTCGATGCAGGCGCGGCCCGCAGCGACGATGGATTCGATGTCGGCGACGTCCGCGACGTAGACGCGCGCGCGCTCAGGGCCCAGGCCTCGGGCATGCACCCAGTCGTGCAGCACCTCGCCTCGGCGCGCGACCAGGGCCAGACGCCAGCCGTCTTTCGCGTAGCGTTCGGCCAGCGCCTGGCCTATGCCGCTGGAGGCGCCGGTGATGAAGACCAGGGGCGCGCTCGTGTCGATGGCGTTCACGCGCATGGGGCGGTCAGCGCTTCTCGCCGGGCAGGATGGTGCCGCGCACCCGGCCGCTCAATTGCAGCTGCTGATCGAGATGGGTGTAGTCCAGGCTGTCGCCGGCGAAGCGGTGGCCGTCGCGTTCGAGGACCACCGGCCGGTTGGACTTGAGCTGCTCGGTGTTGACAAAGAAGTGCAGGAATTCGCCGCGCACCTCGACACGGGGCTGGCGCGGGACGTTGGCACCGGCGGCGGGCTGGCGGATCACGACCGCGTCGCCAAACAGCTGCACCTCGGAACCATCACCGTTGGAGAGGGCGCGCCGCGCAGTGGCGGTCGTGACCTGCCCGCGTTCGTTGTAGGCGCGCATGCGCGGCTCGTCGATTTCCAGGGTGTCGGTATCTGGATAGTGCCGGCCTTCGGTGCCGGAAACTTCGCTCCTGAGGCGGCCGGTGGCGTCGAAGCTGCGGACGGTGAAGTCACGCAGGAAATAGTCGGGCTCGTGGGTGGCGGCGCGGGGCGCGGCCGCCGGCAGGAACGCGGGCGTGTTGCGCGCCAGCAGGTAGGTGGCCAGGGCCACCAGGCCCATGAGGACCACCGGCAGGTACACCGCCAGGCGGTCCCAGCCGCGGCGCAGGCCGCGCCAGGCCTGGCCCCAAGCCATAGCGCTCACGAATAGCGCTCCAGCAGTTGCGCGTAGCGGCCGCTGGCGACGAGCAGCAGGTCGCAGAACTCGCGCACTGCCCCATGGCCGCCGGCGGCCTGGGTGACGTGGTGTACGGCGGCACGGACTTGCGCATGAGCGTTGGCGGGCGCGGCGGCGAAGGCGCAGCGGCGCAGCACAGGCAGGTCAGGCCAGTCGTCGCCGATGGCGGCGGCGTCCTGCCAGCCCAGGCCCAGTTCGGCCAGGGTGCGTTCAGCGGCCGGGGCCTTGTCCTCGGTGCCGTAGTGCGCGTGCGTCAGCCCCAGGGCGGCCAGGCGCGCGCGCAGGGGCGCCGAGTCACGGCCGGTGATGACCACCGGGGTGATGCCGCCTCGCTGCAGAAGCTTGATGCCCAGACCATCCAGGATGTGAAAGCGCTTGAGGGTCTCGCCCGCGTCGGTGAGGTACAGGCCGCCGTCGGTGAAGACACCGTCGACATCGAAGAAGGCGACACGCACGCCCTGGGCGGCGAGCAGACGCTCGGGGTCGAAGTTCAGTGCGGGGCGCAGAGTCATCTCAGATGACCTTGGCACGCATCAGGTCGTTGCTGTTGACGGCGCCGCACAGGCGGCCGTCGTCATCGACCACCAGCACGCTGGTGATGCGGTGCGCCTCCATCAGGTCAGCCGCCTCGACGGCCAGCTGGTCGTGGGCGATGGTGCGGGGGTTGGGATGCATGACATCGCGGGCCTGCAGAGCCCGCAGGTCGGTGCCTTTTTCGATGAGGCGGCGCAGGTCGCCGTCGGTGAAGATGCCCAGCACACGGCCGTCGGCATCGACGATGGCCGAGGCGCCCAGGCCGGCGCGGCTCATCTCGCGCATCAAGTCAGTGAAGGGCGCATCCGGCGCGATCCGGGGCACGGCGTCGCCCGAGCGCATCACGTCGCTCAAGTGCGTGAGCAGCTTGCGGCCCAGTGCGCCGCCCGGGTGCGAGCGGGCGAAGTCCTCGGGCCGGAAGCCCCGGGCGTCCAGCAGGGCCACGGCGAGGGCGTCGCCCAGGGCGATCTGGGCTGTGGTGCTGGCCGTGGGGGCGAGATTGAGGGGACAGGCTTCTTTTTCGACACCGCAATCGAGCACGATGTCGGCGTGGCGGGCCAGGGTGGAGTGGGGATTGCCAGTCATGGCGACCAAGGGCACGCCCTGGCGCTTGAGGACCGGCAGGATGGCGGTGAGCTCGTCGCTCTCGCCGCCATTGGAGATGGCCAGCACCAGGTCGATCGCCTTGATCATGCCCAGGTCGCCGTGACTGGCCTCGGCCGGGTGCACGAACATGGCGGGGGTGCCGGTGGAAGCCAGGGTGGCGGCGATCTTGCGGCCGATGTGGCCGCTCTTGCCCATGCCCGTGACGACGACGCGCCCGCGCACGCCCAGAAGGGCCTGGACCGCCTGCGCAAATTCAGCCCCGGTGCGGCGCTTGAGGTCCTGCACGGCGGCAGCTTCGATATCGAAGGTGTCGTGGGCCAGGCGCAAGACGCGCTGCGCATCGAAGACGCCGGGCTGAGCGGGTGTGGCTGACATGCGCCTGATTCTACGTAGCCCACGGTGTCAGAAGCCAGGCCAGGGGCAGGTGAGCGCCGAGGGCCGCTGCTCGGCCACGAGCGCTTAGGATCGGGGCATGTCCACCCTCGAACTCACGCTCCTGTACCTGCTGGCCGCAGTGCTGGGCGTGGTGGCCTGCCGGCTGGCCAAGCTGCCGCCGATGCTGGGCTACCTGGTGGTGGGCGTGCTGATCGGCCCGAATGCGCTGGGCCTGGCTCAAAACTCCACTGGGGTGAGCCACCTGGCCGAATTTGGCGTGGTGTTCCTCATGTTCGTGATCGGGCTGGAATTCAACCTGCCCAAGCTGCGGGCCATGCGCAGCCATGTGTTCGGGCTGGGCCTGTTTCAGGTGGCGCTGACCATTGCGCTGGCCACGGGCGGGATGCTGGCCCTGACGGCCCTTGCGCCGTCGGCGTGGCAGCTGGGCTGGCAAACCGCGTTGGCGCTGTCGGGCGCTCTGGCCATGAGCAGCACGGCCATCGTGGTCAAGATGATGGCGGAGCGGCTGGAGCTCGAGTCCGAGCACGGCAAGCGCGTGATGGGGGTACTGCTGTTCCAGGATCTGGCGGTGGTGCCGCTGCTGGTGCTGATTCCAGCCCTGGGCAGCCCCCCCGAGGCGCTGTTGGGCGCGATGGCGCTGGCGCTGCTCAAGGGCGCGGCGCTGATCGCGGTGCTGCTGGTGGGCGGGCAACGGGTGATGCGCTGGTGGCTGACCCTGGTGGCGCGGCGCAAGAGCGAAGAGCTGTTCGTGCTGAACCTGCTGCTGATCACACTGGGCCTGGCCTGGCTGACCGAGCTGGCCGGGCTGTCGCTGGCGCTGGGCGCCTTCATCGCCGGCATCCTGATTTCCGAGACCGAATACAAGCACCAGGTGGAGACCGACATCCGCCCCTTCCACGACGTGTTGCTGGGACTGTTCTTCATCACCATCGGGATGATGCTGGACTGGCGTCTGGTCGCCGAGCGCTGGATGCTTGTGGTGGTGCTGCTGACGCTGCCGGTGCTGTTCAAGCTGGCCCTGGTGACGGCGCTCACACGCGGGCTGGGGGCGTCCATGGGCGTGTCGCTGCGCACGGGCCTGTATCTGGCGCAGGCGGGCGAGTTCGGCATCGTGCTCCTAACGCTCACGCAGGCCAACCGCCTGGTGGCGCCGGAGCTGTTCAACCCCATCCTGGCGGGCATGGTGCTGTCCATGCTGGCGACGCCCTTCATCATCATGGGCAGCAACGCGATCGTGACGCGTCTGGTGGCCAGTGACTGGCTGCAGCAGTCGCTCGAGATGACGAGCATCGCGCGGCGCACGATCAACACCAGCAAGCACGTGATCATCTGCGGCTACGGCCGCTGCGGGCAGAACCTGGCGCGCATGCTCGAGCGCGAGGGCATTCCCTACATCGCGCTCGACCTGGATCCGGACCGCGTGCGGCAGGCCGCCGCGGCAGGCGATTCGGTGGTGTTTGGCGACGCGGCGCGCCTGCAGGCGCTGATGGCGGCCGGCCTGGCGCGGGCCAGCGCGGTCGTGGTGACCTACCTGGACCTGCCGAGCGCGATGAAGGTGCTGGATCTTGCGCGCGCGCATGCGCCCCAGGTGCCCGCCATCGTGCGCACGCAAGACGACCGCGACCTGGAGAAGCTGCGCGCGGCCGGCGCTACCGAAGTGGTGCCCGAGGCGCTCGAGGGATCGCTCATGCTCGCCAGCCATGCGCTGGCCCTGGTGGGCGTGCCGGTGCGCCGGGTGCTGCGTATCGTGCAGGAGCTGCGCGAGGAACGCTACGACCTGTTGCGCGGGTACTTCCACGGCGCCGACGATCCGGAGGGCGACAGCGACGCGGAACGTCTGGCCACCCTGAGCTTGCCGCTGGGGGCTCGGGTGGGTGGCCGGACGCTAAGCAGCCTGGCCCTGCATGCCATGGGCGTGCGTGTGGTGAGCCTGCGTCGCGGCAACGGGCACGCGGTCAATGTGGATGACGACCTGCTGCTGATGGATGGCGACACGCTGGTGCTCAGTGGGCGGGTCGAGCCGCTGGCGCGGGCGGAGGAAAAGCTGCTGGGGGGGTAGCCGCCGCCCAACGCTCCCTCACTTGCCGATGCAGAACTTGGAGAAGATCACCCCCAGCAAATCATCGGCGCTGAATTCGCCGGTGATCTCGTTCAGGGCGTTCTGACCCAGGCGCAGTTCTTCTGCCAGCAGGTCCAGGGCCAGGGCCTGCGGCGCCAAGAATTGATCGGCGGTCACCAGGTGCTGCTCCACGCGGCGCAGCGCGTGCACATGACGCTCACGCGCCAGCCACACGCCCTCGGCCGCGGACTGCCAACCCGCGACGTCCAGCAGCTTGCGGCGCAAAGCCTCCAGGCCTTGGCTCGTGCGCGCGGACAGGGCCATGCCGCCCGCGGGCGCGGGGCCCGGGTACGCATCGGCCTTGTTCCAGACTTCGATCACCGGCACCTCGCGGGGCACCTGCTGCGAGAGCAGATGACGGATCTGCGCGTCGCCCGTCTGGTAGTCGGGCGTGTCGTGCCGCACCAGGTCGTGCAGGAACACGATCGCGTCGGCCTGCGCGATCTGCGCCCAGGCGCGCTCGATGCCGATCTTCTCCACCGGGTCGTCGCTGTCTCGCAAGCCCGCCGTGTCGATCACGTGCACCGGCACGCCCTCGATCTGGATCGCCTGGCTCACGATGTCGCGCGTGGTGCCGGCGATCGGGGTGACGATGGCCAGCTCCGCCCCTGCGAGCGCATTGAGCAGGGAGCTCTTGCCCGCATTGGGCTGGCCTGCGATCACGACGCGGATGCCTTCGCGGAGCAGGGCCCCTTGGCGTGTACGCTGCATGACCCCCGCCAGCCGCGCGCGCAAGCGATCGAGCTGGCCCTGGGCATCGGTCTGCTGCAGAAAGTCGATTTCTTCCTCGGGAAAATCCAGCGTGGCCTCGACGCCCATGCGCAGGTGCACGAGCGCGTAGCGCAAGGCGTGGATCTCGCGCGAAAACTCGCCGGCCAGCGAGCGGCTGGCACTGCGCGCGGCGGCTTCGGTGCTGGCGTCGATCAGGTCAGCGATGGCCTCGGCCTGGGCGAGGTCGATCTTGTCGTTCAGGAACGCGCGCTGCGTGAACTCGCCGGGCTGGGCCACGCGCAGGCCAGGCAGACGGGGTTGGCCCGTCGCCGGATCGGGTTCCGCCGCGGCTTCGAGGCAGCGCGCCAGCAACAGCTGCAGGACCACCGGGCCGCCATGGGCCTGAAGCTCAAGCACGTCTTCACCGGTGTAGGAGTGCGGCGCTGGAAAGTACAGGGCCAGGCCCTGGTCGATGACGGATTGATCGCCGGCGCGAAAGGGCAGGTAGGTCGCTTCCCTCGCGCGCAAGTTGCGGCCACACAAGGCCTGCACCAGCGGCTGCAAGTGCGCGCCCGAGACGCGCACGATGCCGACACCGCCGCGACCGGGCGCGGTGGCGATGGCGGCAATCGGGTCGTGGCGCGAGGCGAGCATGGGTGGGTGAGGCCAAGAGGAAAGGGCCGCGAAGCGGCCCTTTTGTCACTTGTTGAACTTCGGCAGGTTGAACTCCGGGGGCACTCCCATGCGGGTATTGATCAACCACTGCTGCGCGATCGACAGCACGTTGTTGGTGATCCAGTACAGCACCAGGCCGGCCGGGAAGACAAAGAACATGACCGAGAAGATCAGCGGCATGAACCACATCAGGCGAGCCTGCATCGGGTCCGGCGGCACCGGGTTGAGAGCGGTCTGCAGCAGCGTGGTGAGCGTCATCACGATGGGCAGGATATAGAACGGGTCCTTGGCCGAGAGGTCCTGGATCCAGCCGACCCAGGGGGCGTGGCGCATCTCGACGCTGGACAGCAGCACCCAGTACAGCGCGATGAATACCGGCACCTGCACCAGGATCGGCAGGCAGCCGCCGATGGGGTTGACCTTTTCCTCGCGATACAGCTTCATCATCTCTTGCTGCATCTGCTGCGGGTTGTCCTTCAGGCGCTCGCGCATGGCCATGACGCGCGGGTTGACGGCCTTCATCTTGGCCATGCTCTCGTAGCCCTTGGCCTGCAGCCAATAGAAAGCGATCTTGATCACGAGCACCAGGCCCATGATGGACCAGCCCCAGTTGCCGAGGAAGCCATGGAGCTTGTCCATCAGCCAGTAAAGCGGCTTGGCCAGGATAGTGAGCCAACCGTAGTCCTTCACCAGGTCCAGACCCGGCGCGACGCGCTCGAGCATCTTTTCTTCCTGGGGGCCGGCAAAGAAGGTGGCGGCGACGGCCTGCGTGGCGCCGGGCGCCAGCTCCTGTGCCGGGGTGATCATGCCTACCGCGTAGCGGTTGTTCTCGGGCTTGCGCACGAACAGTTCGCGCTGCACACCGCCCGGCAGGATCCAGGCGCTGGCGAAGTAGTGCTGCACCATGGCCACATAGCCCTGGGCTGACGACTTCTGGAAGTCGACCTTGTTCTTGTCGATGTCGGTGAATTCGACCTTCTGGAACTTCTGTTCGTCGGTGTAGACGGCCGGGCCCGTGAAGGTGGAGTAGAAGGCCGATTCGCCGGGCAGCTTGCTGCCATCACGCACCAGCTGCAGGTAGACGCGGGGCGAGACCGGGGTGCTGCCGGTGTTGATGATCTCGTGCTTGACAGCCACGTCGTAGGCGCCGCGCTGCAAGGTGTAGGTCTTGACCAGCTTGACGCCGCCTTTGTCCGGCGACTCGAAGCGCACCACGAGTTCCTTGGCGCCATCTTTGAGCGCGCGCTCGGCGCTGGCGGTCATGACCGTGGTGTGGTTGGGAAAGTCACCGCCGATCAGGCCGGTCTGGGCCACGTAATGGCGGTTGGCGTTGTCTTCGAGCAGGACGAAGTGGGTCTTGGAGGGCTTGCCGTCCTCGGCGTCGGCGGCGTGCTTGAGGAACTCGGCACCGGTGAGCGAGCCGCCTTGCGTGTCGAAGGTCAGGCGCATCACATCGGTCGTCACCGTGAAACGCTCGCGCGTGCTGGCGGGTGCTGCAGCGGTGCCCGCAGGCGGGGTGGCGCCGGGGGCGGTGGCACTGGCCGAGGGCAGGGTGGCACTCGCGGGGGTGACCGCCGCCGAAGCGACCACGGCCGGTTTGGGCGCGGGGAAGAAGGTCGCGGGTTGGCCGCTGGCGATCTGCCACTGGTCCCAGAGCATCACCATCGAGAAACCAAAAACCACCCAGAGGATGGTGCGGCGGATGTCGTTCATGAGGACTTCTTGGAATGGAAAGGGGACACGAGGCGCGTGAACAGGCGCGGCGGGTGCGCGGGCACCTCGTCGCGACCGCCTTCGCACCAGGGGTGGCAACGGGCCAGGCGCGTCACCGTGAAGTAGCTACCCGCCAGGGCACCGTGGTCTTGCAGCGCCTGCAGGGCGTAGGCCGAACAAGTGGGCGTGAAGCGGCAAGCCGACCCCAACCAGGGAGACAGCAGCAGGCGGTAGCCCTTGACCAGGGCAATGAGGGCCGCGCGGATCATGGCTTCATGGCGCCGAACAGCTGCTGCAGTTCGGCCCGGACGGCCTGCTTGAGTGCCAAGGAAGTGGCACTGGAAAACTGCTGGCGATCAAAACCAGCGCGCAGACGCACGATGTGCGCAGCGACAGGCAAACGGTCAGCGTAATCCTGGGCCACGGTGTAGATCTGGCGCTTGAGGGTGTTGCGGGTCACGGCGCGCCGGGCCCAGCGCTTGGGCACGACGGCACCGATCCAAGGCTGCGAAACCGGAAACAGGGACGCGGCGGCGGTCGGCTCGGGTCCAGCGGCAACCTCTGCCAGGCGGTGCAAAGCGAAGTGGGCCGTGCGCGACACGGTGACGCCACGGGTCATCACGGCCTGGAACTGGGTCCGGGTCTTGAGCCGCTGCACGTCGGGTCCGGGGTCAGGCACAGGCCACGACGGGCAACCGGGACAGGTGACTGCCCAGGTTCCGGCTCAGGTTACAGCTCAGGCAGCCAGGCGCTTGCGGCCCTTGGCGCGACGTGCATTGATGACGGCTCGGCCACCGCGGGTCTTCATGCGGACCAGAAAGCCGTGGGTACGCGCGCGGCGCACTTTGGAAGGTTGGTAGGTACGTTTCATGTTCGTTCTCGGGAAAACCCACGATTATCGCGCAAAAGCAGTGCCGGACAAGCTATCCGCCCTCGAATTTCCGGGAATGCCGTGTCCCACCCCGTCGCACCGCGGTTTGTGGACAAGTTCTTGATAAGTTACACTGCGCCGATTGCGACGATGAACAATATCCACAAAAGCGACCGCCAACGATGACCGAGGGCCCTTCACACAGCCTGACGAGCGGCGGACACCCGGGTGGAGGGGACGGCCTCTGGCTCGCCTGCATCGAACAACTCGCGCAGGAACTTCCCGAGCAACAGTTCAATACCTGGATCAAGCCCTTGTCGGCCCAGGTGTCAGACGATCTGTCCAAGGTCACCCTGTTTGTAGCCAACCGCTTCAAGCTGGACTGGGTCCGCGCCCAGTATGCCGGGCGGATCGCTGCCCTCCTGGAAAAGCTTTACGGGCAGCCCGTCCAGCTGGAGTTGGTACTTGCTCACCGAGAAGCGCCCGCCAGACCGTATACCGCACCAGCGGCCGCAGAGAATGTGCCGCCACCTGAGACGGTCGAGCTGGCCGAGGATGCCGGTGCCACAGGGTTCAAGACCCGGCTCAATACCGCGCTGACTTTCGATACCTTGGTCGAAGGCACGGCCAACCGGATGGCCCGCGCCGCCGCCATGCACGTGGCCAGCACGCCGGGTCAGTTGTACAACCCCCTGTTTATTTACGGCGGGGTCGGCCTGGGCAAGACCCACCTGGTGCATGCTGTGGGTAACCGCCTGTTGGCGGACCGGCCGAACGCGAAAGTTCTCTACATCCACGCCGAGCAATTCGTTTCGGATGTGGTTAAGGCCTACCAGCGCAAGACCTTCGACCAGTTCAAGGAGCGTTACCACTCCCTGGATCTGCTGTTGATCGACGATGTGCAGTTCTTTGCCAACAAGGACCGCACCCAGGAAGAGTTCTTCAATGCCTTCGAGGCCCTCTTGGCCAAGAAGTCGCACATCGTGATGACCAGCGACACCTACCCCAAGGGCCTGGCTGACATCCACGAACGCCTGATTTCCCGCTTCGACTCCGGCCTCACGGTGGCTATCGAGCCGCCCGAGCTGGAGATGCGGGTGGCGATCCTGATCAACAAAGCGCGCAGCGAGAGCGCCGAGATGCCCGAGGAAGTGGCCTTTTTCGTGGCCAAGAACGTGCGCTCCAACGTGCGCGAACTCGAAGGCGCCTTGCGCAAGATCCTGGCCTATTCGCGGTTCAACCAGAAGGACATCTCGATCCAGCTGGCCCGGGAGGCGCTGCGTGACCTGCTGTCCATCCAGAACCGGCAGATCAGCGTGGAAAACATCCAGAAAACGGTCGCTGACTACTACAAGATCAAGGTCGCGGACATGTACAGCAAGAAGCGGCCGGCTTCGATTGCCCGCCCACGCCAGATTGCGATGTACCTGGCCAAGGAGCTCACCCAAAAGAGCCTGCCCGAGATCGGGGAGCTGTTCGGGGGTCGGGACCACACCACGGTACTGCATGCCGTCCGCAAGATTTCAGCGGAACGCCAGCAGTTGACCGAGCTGAACCAGCAACTGCATGTGCTCGAACAGACGCTCAAAGGCTGAGTTCGAACAACCATGGGGATAATTTTTGAACAAGCACCCGGTTATCCACAGAAGCGGTGGCGTCGACCCGGTTGTTCAGTTTGGCGCGACAGCGGCGAAGCACAGGTACGCACAGCCTTCAAAATGCGCTAAGTGACTGACGAAACAAGGGAAAATGGCGGTTGTCCACAAGAGACAGCGTCCTTTACTAGCTACTACTAACCTTAAATAAAGAATTCAGAAGAGAAGAGGCAGCAATGATCGTCCTGAAGGCAACGCAAGACAAAGTCCTCTCGGTGCTCCAGTCGGTGGCCGGTATCGTGGAGCGCCGGCACACCCTGCCGGTCCTGGCCAACGTGCTGATTCGCAAGACAGGCAGCAGCCTGCAATTGACCACGAGCGATCTGGAAATCCAGATTCGCACCACTGCCGAGTTTGAAGGCGACAACGGCAACTTCACGACCACCGTGGGTGCGCGCAAGCTGATCGACATCCTGCGCACGATGCCAGCGGACCAGACGGTGAGTCTGGAGTCCACACAGAACAAGCTGGTGCTTAAGGGCGGGAAGAGCCGCTTCACGTTGCAGACCCTGCCGGCAGAAGATTTCCCGCTGGTGCAGGAAGCGCCCAGCTTTGGTCCCGCTTTCAGCGTGCCGCAAAAGACGCTCAAGGACCTGATGAACCAGGTGTCCTTCGCGATGGCGGTGCATGACATCCGCTACTACCTCAACGGCATCCTGTTTGTGGCGGAAGGCAAGCAGCTATCGCTGGTCGCGACCGATGGTCACCGCCTGGCTTATGCCAGTGCGACGCTGGATGTGGAAGTCCCGCGCCAGGAAGTGATCCTGCCGCGCAAGACGGTACTGGAGTTGCAGCGCCTGTTGTCCGATGCCGATGGCGCGATCGAGATGCGCTTTGCCAACAACCAGGCCAAGTTCAGCTTTGACGGCATGGAATTCGTCACCAAGCTGGTGGAAGGCAAGTTCCCCGACTACAACCGGGTGATTCCCAAGAACCACCGCAACCACATCACCTTGGGACGCGTCCCCTTGCTGGCCTGCTTGCAGCGCACCGCCATCCTCACTTCCGAAAAATTCAAGGGCGTTCGCCTGAATGTGGAGCCCGGACTGTTGCGGGTCGCGTCGAACAACGCGGAGCAGGAAGAGGCGGTGGACGAACTGGACATCGACTACGGCGGTGATGCGATCGAGATCGGCTTTAACGTGACCTATCTGATCGACGCCCTGTCCAACATGAGCCAGGACATGGTCAAGCTGGAACTGCAGGACTCCAACAGCTCGGCGCTTCTGACCAACCCCGAGAACAACGCCTTCAAGTACGTCGTGATGCCGATGCGCATCTGAGTGGTTGCCACTCGGCGAGTGGCCACCCCATGCCCCAGCAACCCGTCATTGCGACGGGTTGCGTCATTCAAGAGACTCCGAAAAGTCAGCCTATGACCGAAGAAAACACGCCAGCGGGTTCCCTCAACAGCGGCGAAGCCAGCTCGAACTTCCAGCCCACCATCGACCCAAACCAGGCCGGTGCTAGCGAAGGCTACGGCGCGAATGCGATCCAGATCCTGGAAGGCCTGGAGGCGGTGCGCAAGCGCCCGGGCATGTACATCGGCGACACCTCGGACGGCACCGGTTTGCACCATCTGGTGTTCGAGGTAGTGGACAACTCCATTGACGAAGCGTTGGCGGGACACTGCGACGACATCGTGGTCACCATCCACACCGACAACTCCATCAGCGTGGTGGACAACGGCCGCGGCATTCCCACCGGCCTGAAGATGGACGACAAGCACGAGCCCAAGCGTTCTGCTGCCGAGATCGCCCTGACCGAGCTGCATGCGGGCGGCAAGTTCAACCAGAACAGCTACAAGGTCTCGGGTGGCTTGCACGGGGTGGGCGTGTCCTGTGTGAACGCACTCTCCAAGATGCTGCGCTTGACGGTGCGCCGCGAAGGCAAGGTGCATGTGCTGGAGTTCAGCAAAGGCTTTGTCCAGAACCGCATCATCGAGACCGTTGAGGGTGTCGAGGTGTCGCCGATGAAGGTGATCGGTGATACCGACAAGCGTGGCACCGAGGTGCACTTTCTGCCCGACACCGAGATCTTTCGCGAGAACCACGATTTTCACTACGAGATCCTGTCCAAGCGTCTGCGCGAGCTGAGCTTCTTGAACAACGGCGTGGCGATCAAGCTGGTCGACGAGCGCAGCGGCAAGCAAGACGACTTCTCGGGTGCGGGGGGCGTCAAGGGCTTTGTCGACTTCATCAACAAGGGCAAGACCGTCCTGCACCCGAACGTGTTCCATGCGATCGGCGACCGTCAGAGCGACCAGAACACGAACATCGGTGTCGAGGTGGCGATGCAGTGGAACAGCGGCTACAACGAGCAAGTCCTCTGTTTCACCAACAACATTCCGCAGCGCGATGGCGGCACGCACCTGACCGGTCTTCGCGCAGCGATGACGCGCGTGATCAACAAGTACATCGACGACAACGAGCTGGCCAAGAAGGCCAAGGTCGAAGTCACCGGTGACGACATGCGTGAAGGCCTGACCTGCGTGCTGTCGGTGAAGGTGCCCGAGCCGAAGTTCTCCAGCCAGACCAAGGACAAGCTGGTGTCCAGTGAAGTGCGTGGCCCGGTGGAAGACGTGGTGGCGCGCACGCTCAATGACTTCCTGCAAGAGCGCCCCAACGACGCCAAGATCATCGTGGGCAAGATCATCGAAGCGGCCAAGGCGCGTGAAGCGGCCCGCAAGGCCCGAGAGATGACGCGCCGCAAGGGCGTGCTCGATGGCATGGGCCTGCCGGGCAAGCTGGCCGACTGCCAGGAGAAGGATCCGGCGCTGTGCGAGATCTACATCGTAGAGGGTGACTCCGCCGGCGGCTCCGCCAAGCAGGGTCGGGATCGCAAGTTCCAGGCGATCCTGCCGCTGCGCGGCAAGATCCTGAACGTGGAGAAGGCGCGCTACGAGAAGCTTCTGACCAGCAATGAGATCTTGACCTTGATCACCGCGCTGGGCACCGGCATTGGGAAGGCCGGGGGCGGCGCAGGCGGCGGTGGAGCCGACGACTTCGATGTGGCCAAGCTGCGTTACCACCGCATCATCATCATGACCGACGCCGACGTGGACGGCGCCCACATTCGCACGCTGCTGCTCACGTTCTTCTACCGGCAGATGCCGGAGCTGGTTGAGCGCGGTCACATCTATATCGCGCAGCCGCCCCTGTACAAGGTCAAGGCCGGCAAAGAGGAGCTTTACCTCAAGGACGGCAGCGAGCTCGATACCTTCCTCCTTCGTATCGCTCTGAACAGCGCGAGCGTGAACACCGGCGGCGCCTCGCCGACGACGCTCGCAGGCGACACCTTGGCCGAGCTCGCGCGCAAGCACCAAGTGGCCGAGCAGGTGATTCACCGCCTTGCCGGCTTCATGGACGCCGAGGCCCTGCGCGCGATTGCCGACGGCGTGCGCCTGAATCTGGACACGGTCGCTGAAGCCGAAGCCTCTGCGCAGGCGCTGCAGGCGCGGCTGCAGGAGATCGACCGCTTGACCAACGCCGCACCGGCTGAAGTGGCGGGTGAGTTTGATGCCCGTACCGACAAGCCGATCCTGCGTATCAGCCGCCGCCACCACGGCAACGTCAAGAGCAGCGTGATCACACAGGACTTCGTCCATGGCGCCGACTACCTGGCCCTGGCGGAAGCGGCCGACACCTTCCGTGGCTTGCTGCATGAAGGCGCGACGGTTCGCCGTGGCGAGGGCGAGCGCCAGAAGGAAGAAAAGGTGGGCGATTTCCGCTCGGCGATGCAGTGGCTGATCGGCGAGGCCGAGCGCGCCACTGCGCGGCAGCGTTACAAGGGTCTGGGCGAGATGAACCCCGAGCAGCTGTGGGAAACCACCATGGACCCGACGGTGCGTCGCCTGTTGCGCGTGCAGATCGACGACGCGATCGAGGCCGACCGCGTGTTCACCATGCTGATGGGCGATGAGGTCGAACCGCGGCGCGACTTCATCGAGACCAACGCGTTGCGCGCGGCGAACATCGACGTCTGAAGCGCGCGGGTGGGCGCGTGGTCCCCTCAGTCGACGGAGTCAGGGGCGGCTGGCCGGTCTAGCAGCTGGCGCAATAGCAAGGCCTGCCGTTGGAGTTCGGCGGCGATCTCTAGCCGCCGGGCGCCGTCCAACCGCGAAGAGATCGCGGCCACGCTGATGGCAGCCATCGGCGCCGAGGCCGGGATGATCACGCCCACCGCCGCCGTTCCAGGATGGACCGGCCCGTCGAGAAAGGCATAGCCCCGCTCGCGTCCCTCGGCGACGGCAGCGCGTACGCGTTCGGCACTCAGGCTGGAGAGCTTGGGATAGCGATCTGCTTGGTCGGTGATGATTTCTTCCGCTTCGGCGGGTGGCAGGGCGCAGAGGATGGCCAGGCCGCCGGCGCCGACGCCCAGCGGGCGCCGGATGCCGACATCCAGTGTCAGCGCCTTGATCGGGTAATCGCCCAAGGCGCGGGCCGAGCACACGGCCTCATGGCCGCGCCGCTCGCTCAGGTAGACCGTGTCCTGGGTGGTCTCGGCCAGCGCCGCCAAGGTGTCCTCGCAGCGCTGGGCCAGCGGAAAGCGCGGGCTGGCCAGCAGGCCCAGTTCGTAGAGCAGCGGGCCGAGCCGGTACTTGCGGGTGACGGGGTGGCGCTCCAGCATGCCCTCGCTTTCCAGGCGCTGGAGCATGCGAAAGCAGGTCGAACTGGGCAGACCGCTGGCGGCCGTGACATCGCCCAGGCGCATGCCCTTGCGCCCTCGTGAAGCGACGACGCGCAGCAGGCTGATCACCCGTTCGATGCTTTGCGTGCCGTCTGCGGGTGCCGCGGGTCGCGCGCTGGCCGTCATCGAGCCCCCGCACGCCGTGTGGTGGGCGCCCTATGCCGCTTCCACGATGTGGCAAACCCTCGGGTTTTCGAGAAAGAAGGAAACGCAGGGATTGTTTTCAATTGAGACAGGCTCCGTCGACCATCAATTGCCACCTTGTGGAAATGCTAGCAGACCGCGTTCCCCAGACGATGACCGAGAAGATCCTGGCCCGTGCCAGTGGCCGCACTTTTGTGCGGCCCGGTGACGAGGTGGAGGCGCGGCCGGATTTCGTCATCAGCTACGACTTTCCCGGCTATACCGACGTCTTTTTCCGAGAAGCACGCGAGGAGTTCGGGGTAGAGAAAGTGGACCGGCCCGAGCGCTTCGTGCTGTTCATCGACCACATGGTGCCGGCGGCCACGCCCAAGGAGGAAGAACTCCACCAGGTCACCCGCACCTGGGGCGCGGCCCAGGGTGTGCCGGTGCACGAACGTCGGGGCATCGGGCACCAGGTGTCCGCGGAGCTGGGCTATGCCACCCCGGGCGCCTTCGTCGTGCACTTCGACGGCCATGTCAGCCAGCTCGGCGCCTTCGGCACCTACGCCTTCGGTGCGCGCAAGGGGGTGCTGGAGGCTTATGTCTCGCCCACGCTGGCCTTGACCGTGCCGGCCACGGTGAAGATCGTGATCACGGGTACGCTGCAGCCGGGGGTGATGGCGCGCGATGTCTTCCACCACCTCGTGCGCGTGATGGGCCCCTCGTCCTGCGCCTTCAAGGCGGTGGAGTTGGCCGGGCCGGTGATCGACGCGATGAGCATCGAAGGGCGGCAGACTTTGTGCGGCCAGGCCATGTTCCTGGGCGCGAACACGATGCTGATCGCACCCGACGCGCAGACGCTGGCGTACACGAAGGGCCGCGCCAAGCTGGACTTGCCGCCGGTGTACCCGGACGCCGATGCCGTCTACGAGCGGGTGGTGACGGTCGACGTGTCCGAGCTGCAACCCATTGTGGTGATCCCGCCCAGCCCGGCGAACACGCGCGATCTGAGCGAACACCTGGGGCTGGAGGTACATGCCGGCTACCTGGGCTCCTGTGCCAGCGGTCGGCTGGAGGATTTGCGCGCAGCCGCCGACGTCTTGCGCGGGCGGCAGATCAAGCCCGGCTTCCAGCTGCATGTGGTGCCCACCTCGCAGGACATCATGGCGCAAGCCGCGCGCGAGGGACTGATCGAGTGCCTGGTCGAGGCTGGCGCCTTCGTGAGCTCGCCTACCTGTGATTACTGCTACGGCCGCATCGCCACCATGGCCGACGGCCAGCGCGCCGTCTCCACGGGCACGCTGAACACGCCGGGCCGCATGGGCAGCGTGGACAGCGAGATCTACTTATGCAATGCCGCTGTCGTGGCGGCTTCGGCCCTCGAAGGGCGGATCGCCGACCCGAGGCCTTACCTTGCCCGGGGGGCGACATGAGCGCCGGCGGCACGTCCCCCGGTGCGATGCCCAACCTGCGCGGGCGCGTGGCCTGGGTGTTCGATGAGGATGACTACGACATCGACCTCATCATCGGTGTGCGCAATATCAAGATCACCGACGTCAAGGAGTTGGCGGCGCTGGCGCTGGCTGACCGCGACCCGGGCTTTGCGGCAAGCGTGCAGCGCGGCGACCTGTTGGTGGGCGGGCGCAACTTCGGCTACGGCCATCCGCATTACCCGGCGATGCGCGCCATGCGCCACCTGGGCATCGCCGGTGTGGTGGCCGAGTCTTTCTCACCAGGTTTTTTCCGTGGCGAGATCAGCATGGGTTTTCCTTTGGTGACCTGTCCCGGCATCCTGGCCCTCGCGCAGCGTGGCGACGAGATCGAGGTGGACTGGGCCGGCGGCTGCGTGCGCCACCACGGGCGCGGCACCGCGCTGCCGCTGCAGCCCCTCAATCGCGCCGAGCGTCTGACCCTGGAGGCCGGCGGCCTGATTCCCTATCTCAAGCAGCGCCTGGCGCGCAGCGCAGGAGCGACGACATGAGCGAACAACGACTGAAGCTGAAGCAGCGCCTGGACGGCGGCACCACCACCTGGTTTGCTGGCGCCCAGGACGCGCTGTCGGCCCTGCTGGTGGACCAATCCGATTTCGATGGCGTGTTCACCACCGGCTTTGGCATCTCGGCCGCTTTGCTGGGTCAGCCCGATATGGAGCTGTACACGCTCTCCGAGAACCTGGCGGTCGTGGACCACATCGCCAACGTCGTGCGCAAGCCGATCTTCGCTGACGCGGACACCGGCTACGGCAACGTGTTGAACACACAGCGCACCGTGCGCGCCTTCGAGAAGGCCGGTGTGGCGGCGCTCTCCCTGGAGGACCAGCTGAGCCCCAAGCGCTGTCCTGCGGCCGCCACCAGCTTGGTCATCCTGCCCATGGCCGATGCCGTGGCCAAGATCCGCGCAGCGGTCGATGCCCGGCGCGACCCGAACCTGCTGATCGTGGCCCGCACCGATGCGATGGATGCGCACGAAGCGCTCGAGCGCGCGGCCCGCTATGCCGAGGCTGGGGCCGATTTGATCCAGCCGATCACCCGCACCTTCAGCACCTACGCCGATCTGGTGCGCTTGCGCGAGGCCTGCGGCCGGCCCTTGTCCCTGCAGCTGATGGAGGGCACCTGGATGGCGACCCTCAACCGCACACAGATCGAAGCGGTGGCCGGTCTGGCCACCTATCCCATCGTGAGCTTGCTGAGTGTGGCGCATGCCATGCGGGCCAACCTGCAGGCGCTGGCCGCCCGGCGCGGTGACCCCATGGGCGAACTGCCCTGCCCGCGCGCCACCATGAACGAATTCAAGCAGCTGATTCGATGGCATGACCTGGAACTGCACCAGGAGCGCCTGGAGCTGGGCGCCCCGGCGTCCGCGCACTGAGTCCCCACGCTGTCGATCTGCACGAGTTTCCCATCTGTCCAACGACCCCAAGCACGAGGAGATTCCCATGTCCATCAATCGACGCCATGCCAGTGCGGCCCTGTTCGGTACGGCGCTGACCGCGGCCTTGCCGACCCTGGCCCAGGCCCCCGCCTTTCCGAGCAAGCCGATCCGCATCATCGTTCCCTACCCGGCGGGTGGCGCGACCGATGTGTCCGCGCGTCTGGTCGGACAACGCCTGCAGGAGGAGCTCAAGCAGGGCGTGGTCGTGGAGAACCGTCCCGGTGCCAGCGGCAACCTGGGCATGGTGGCCTTGCTGCAGAGCCCTGCAGACGGTCACACCCTGGCCATGAGCCTGACCGGCATGCTCTCGATCAACCCCACGACCTACACCAAGGCTGGCTTCACTGCAGCGGACGTCGCCCCGGTGGCCCGCGTGATGCTGGCACCGCTGGTGCTGGTGGTGCCCCTGAACTCGCCGTGGCGCACAGTGCAGGACCTGGTGGCCGCGGGCAAGGCGGCGGGCAAGGGCGGTTTGCCCTACGGATCCACCGGCGCCGGCGGCATCTCGCATGTGGCCTCGGAGCTGGTCAATGCAGCGGCGGATGGCAATTACACCCATGTGCCGTACAAGGGTGGTGCACCGCTGGTGCAGGCCTTGCTGACCAGCGAAGTGCGCTGGGGCCTGCTGGGCACGGCCGATGCGCGCGCCCAGATCCAGGGCGGCAAGCTCAAGGCCCTGGGCCAGTTGCGCGCCACGCGCTCCGAGCTGTGGCCCGACCTGCCGACGCTGACCGAGCAGGGCCTGCGCGGCGGCGTGGACTTCGACATGTGGTTCGGTCTGGTGGCTCCGGCCAAGACGCCGCCGGCCATCGTGTCGATGCTGAACCAGAAGATCGCGCAGATCGTTGCCGAGCCCGAGTTCCGTCGCCGTCTGAGTGAGCTGGGCGGCGTGTCGCCGACCACGGGCAATACGACCGATGCGTTCAACGAGGTGATCCAGCGGGAGCTCGCGGTGCTGCCCAAGAAGGCGCTCGAGTTGGGCCTGAAACTCGACTAAGTCCGGTCGCGCGGGTTCGGTCTGCCGGGGTTCATACTCCGGCTCAGTTCCACCCATGACCGGACTCCGCATGCACCTGCCGCATTTCATCCAGCTGCACCAGCCCGCGGCCCAGGCTCTGGCGACCGAGGCGCAGGACGGTCTGCTGCAGGCGTCGGCGGCCATCGCCCCGAAGTTCTTCTACAACGCGCTGGGCTCGCGTCTCTTTGACGCGATCACCGAGCTGCAGGCCTACTACCCCACCCGGACCGAGGCGGCCATCTTCGCTGCGTACCGCCGGGAGATGGCGCAGGCGATACATGCCGTGGCCGGCCCGCGCCCGGTGATGGTGGATCTGGGCGCGGGCAACTGCGCGAAGGCGGCGCGCCTGTTCGACGTGATCGATCCGCAAGCCTATGTGGCGGTGGACATCTCGGTCGATTACCTGCGCGAGGCGCTGGCCGCCTTGCAGCGGGAACATCCGTCCATTGTCATGAGTGGCGTGGGGCTGGATTTCTCCGAGCAACTGGCCCTGCCGCACGACCTGCCGGGCGTGGACGATGCGCCGCGTCTGATGTTCTACCCGGGCTCGAGCATCGGTAACTTCTCGCCCTGCAGGGCGCAGGCGCTTCTCGGGGACATGCGTCATGCGGCCCGGGGTGGAGCGCTTCTGATCGGGGTGGATTTGGTCAAGTCGTCGCAGGTGCTGCAGGCGGCCTATGACGATGAACTGGGCGTGACCGCGGCCTTCAACCTCAATGCACTCCTGAATCTCAATGCCTTGCTCGGTGCCGACTTTCGCATTGCGCAGTGGCAGCATGTGGCCTTGTTCAACGACGCCGAGTCGCGCATCGAGATGCACCTGCAGGCGCGCCAGGACCTGGTGGTGACCTGGCCTGGTGCGCAGCGCCGCTTCGCTGCGGGCGAGCGGATCCACACCGAGAACTCCTACAAGTGGACGCCTTCGGGCTTCACGCAGTTGCTGCAGGACGCAGGCTTCACGCAGGTGCGGTGCTGGCGCGATCCGCAGGACGCGTTCGGGGTGTTCCTGGCCTGGGATTGAGCCCAGAGACCCCATGGCGGCGAGCGTGCACAGTGCGCGCTAAGGTGCCGACCTATGGATTCCGTTTCGCAATTCGCCCTGGGCGCCGCGGTGACCGTTGCGGCGATGGGTCATCGCACCGCGGTCTGGAAGGCGGTCCTCTGGGGCGGCGTGGCCGGCACCTTGCCCGATCTGGACGCCTTCATCGACCACGGCGACGCGGTGAGCAACATGGTCTTGCACCGCGCCGCCAGCCACGGGCTGTTCTGGCTCACGCTGGCCACGCCGCTACTGGCCTGGATCGTGGCGCGCGTGCACGGGCAGGGCGCGATGTGGCGGCGATGGGCCCTGGCGATCTGGCTGGCGCTGGTGACGCACCCCTTGCTGGACACCATGACGGTCTATGGCACGCAGCTGCTGCAGCCCTTCTCCGACTATCCGTATGGCGTGGGCAGCATCTTCATCATCGATCCGCTCTACACCCTGCCGCTGCTGGTGGGGGTGGCCATCGCCCTGGTGCGCCGCGAGGGACGGGGCCTGCGCGCCAATGCCTGGGGCCTGGGTCTGTCCACCGGCTACCTGGCCTGGAGCGCCGTTGCGCAGTGGCATGTGCAGGGTGTGGTGCAAGACAGCCTGACCGCGCAGGCGCAGGTGGCATCGACCGCGGCTGGCCGGGAGGCGCCCCGTGTGCTCGTGACGCCCACGCCGCTGAACACGGTGCTGTGGCGGGTGGTGGTGATGCGCGAGGAGGGTTACGAGGAAGGCTTCTACTCGCTGCTGGATGCGCATCGGCATGTGCGCCTGGAGGCCTTCGACAGCGACACCTCTGTCTATCGCGCGTTGCAGGACCTGCCGTCGGTGCGGCGCATGACGGCGTTCTCGCATGGTTTCTACAAGGTCCATGAACAGGGCGACGAGGCCTACATCACCGACCTGCGCATGGGACAGGAGCCAGGCTATGTGTTCTCGTTTCGCGTGGCGCGGCGCGAGGGCGATCGCTGGGTGCCGCTGACGGCGGCCCCAGCGGGCTGGCGTGTCGACCTGGATCGCGGCCTGCCCTGGCTGTGGGCCCGCATACAGGGCCAGGATCTGCCTTCGCCGCGCTGAGGACTCAGGCCTCTGTGTGCGCGCAGGTGCGAAATCCTGCGGCGATGTCGTTGCGTCCTGGCTCGAAGAAATTGCGGTAGTCCGGGTGGCACATGCGCGCCTGCGTCATGAAGGAGGCGCCGCGCAGTACCGGGCGTCCGTCAAACCACGGCGCCGAGTACTCGCGGTAGGGGTGGGGTTCGAAGCCGGCATAGGGCGCAAAAGGCGAAGCAGTCCACTCCCATACATCGCCCCAGCGGAAGTCCTGGGGTGCGTAGGCCTGGGCGCGGGCCCATTCGGCCTCGGTGGGCAGGCGCCGGTTGGCCCAGCGGCACCAGGCCTGCGCCTCGTGCCAGGACAGGTGGCAGGCGGGTTCACGCGGATCCAGGGCGCGCCACGTGCCGTGACGCTCTTGCTGCCAAGTGCCGCTGTCTTGTCGCAGGTAGCGCGGGGCCGCCAGGGCCGTGCCTTCACGCGTGGCGCCCCTGCTCGAGGTTTGCAGCCACCGCCAGCCAGGCGCGCTCCACCAACGTTCTTGGGCGTAGCCGCCGTCCTCCACGAAGGGCAGGTAGTCCTGCCAGCGCAGGACCTGGGTGTCCATCTGCACGGCGGGCAGGTCGACGACCGTATGACCGCATTCGTTGTCGAAGGCAAAGCCCGCATCGGCTCGCGTGCCTAGAGTCCAGCGTGTGGCGGGCAGGGCCAGAGGCGGGCCAGGCTCGGGCAGTACTGGCGCTTGCCAGCGCGCATCGTGGATCGCGATGCCCAGCGCCTGCGCCATGTACAGCGCCGCTTCGTGGTGCATGTCCTCGTGCAGCAGCGCGAGGCGAAAGAAGTACAGGCGCGCGGCATCGTCACCCGTTTCTGCAGCGAGCAGGTCCTGCGTGATGTCCAGTTGTGCCGCGATGTCGGCGCGGGTGGTGTGCGCATCGGGCAGCGGCAGCGACCAGCGCGTGACGTGCGCGACGTGCCGCGAGTCATACAGCGCATCGGCCTGTGCGCGCGCGGGCGCATGGCGCGGCGCCTGGGGGTTGGCCCGCCAGCCCTGTGCGCGCTCGGGATTGCGCGCCAGCCACCAGGACTGGAACCAACCGACATGACCCAGCTCCCAGAGCGGCGGATTGAGTTCTTCTGTGCAGGGCACTTGCAACGAGGGCAGGGCGGCCTCGAAGGCGTCAAAGGTCCGCAGCGTGTCGCTTCGGCTGTCGGCCAGGGCCTGTGCCAGCGTGCCGGCATCAGCATGGCGAGCGCGCTGGGCGGGCGTCATCAGGGCCTCGTACGCGCAGCGAGAAAGCTCGCGTGGCCGCGCGCGCGAAGCTCGCAGGCCGGGCATTGCCCGCAGCCATAACCCCAGGCGTGGCGCGTGCGGCGCTCGCCCAGGTAGCAGGTGTGCGTGTCTTCGACGATGAGGTCCACCAGTGCGTCGCCGCCCAGCGTGCGCGCGAGCTGCCAGGTCTGCGCCTTGTCGATCCACATCAGCGGGGTCTCGATCACGACGCGGTGGTCCAGCCCCAGGCCCAGCGTGACCTGCAGCGATTTGAGGGTGTCGTCGCGGCAATCCGGGTAGCCGGAGTAGTCGGTCTCGCACATGCCGCCCACCAGCACGCTCAGGCCGCGCCGGTAGCCCACCGCGGCGGCGAAGGTGAAGAACACCAGGTTGCGCCCTGGCACAAAGGTGTTGGGCAAGCCGCTGCGCTGGAAGGCGATGGCGCGATCGGCGGTGAGGGCGGTGTCGCTGATTTGCCCGAGCAGGCCCAGGTCCAGGAGGTGGTCTTCGCCCAGGCGCTCGGCCCAGACGGGAAATCGCGCGCGCAGGGCATCCAGGAACCTGCGGCGGCACTCGAGCTCGACGCGATGGCGCTGGCCGTAGTTGAAGCCGATCGTCTCGACGTGGTCGTAGCGGTCCAGGGCCCAGGCCAGGGCGGTGGCGGAGTCCTGGCCGCCAGAGAAAAGGACGAGGGCGCGCGAGTGCATGGCGAAAGCGGGCGTCGAGGACACGAAGGCCACTTTAACCCGTGATGGGCAGGCCGCTGCGCGGATACCCCCGAGACGCGTCCGGTCGAGGCCGGGCCGTATGATCGGCCGCAGCGGTTGATGTTGATGCTGCACACAGGAGAGCGACCATGGACATGCTGTTGGCGGGACTCATCGTTTTTCTGGGCGTGCATTCGACCCGCGTGTTCGCCGAGCGCTTTCGTGCGCGCTGGGTGGCCCGTATCGGCGAGAAGGCCTGGAAGGGGGCCTACGCCATCGTCTCGATCGCTGGCTTCTTCCTGCTGGTGTGGGGCTACGGCTTGGCGCGTCAGTCCCCCGTGGTGCTGTGGACGCCGCCGCGCGGCATGAACCACCTGGCCGCCTTGCTGACCCTGGTGTCCTTCGTGATGCTGGCAGCAGCCTACGTGCCGGGCAACGGCATCAAGGCGCTTCTGAAGCACCCGATGGTGCTGGCGGTGAAGGTCTGGGCCTTCGCGCACCTGCTGTCCAACGGCACGCTGGCCGATATGGTGATGTTCGGCGCTTTCCTGGCGTGGGCCGTCCTGGTGTTTCGCGCTTCGCGTCAGCGGGATCGCGCGCAGGGCACGGTGTACGCGCCAGGTACCGCGTCACGCACCTGGATCACGATCGTGGCCGGCGTGGGCGCCTGGGTGGTGTTCGCCTTCTGGGGCCACGCGCGCCTGATCGGGGTGAGTCCGCTGGGCGTGTAGCCCCCGGGTGGGTGTTGCCTGGCGTTACCCGCCGGGTGGCTGGCGGTGCCCACAATGGGCGCCACACCTCCAGGAGACCCGCCATGAGCACCCGCAAGCGCGACGCGCAGACGCCGCACACCGGCAAGGTTGCCAACGACCACAACAAGCTCGGTGACCAGGCGCCCACCCAGAAGAATCAGGGCGCTCGCTCGCCTCTGAGCCGCAATGACCGCGACACCCAGGTGGGCAGCATGAACCAGTCCCGCATGCGCCAGGGTGGCGTGGGTGGTGGCCAGCGCTGAGACGCGGGCGTTCCGCAGGCATGTCCCCAGGCACCGGCGGGCTGGCCGCAGGCGCGACAATGCGCGTCATGAGTCGACTTGCCCTGAGCTACCTCGCCGTCCTGCTGATTGTGGGCGTGCTCGATTACCTCTGGCTGCGCGTGATCGCGACCACCTGGTACGAAAGCGCGATGGCCCACCTGCTGGCGCCCAAGCCGAATCTCATCGCGGCGGCCGTCTTCTACTTCGTCTATCCGGTGGGCCTGATGGTCTTCGCGGTCGCGCCCGCGGGCGGCGATGGGTCGAAGGCCTTGGCGCTGGGTGCGCTGTTCGGCTTGTTCGCCTACGGCACCTACGACGTCACCAACCTGGCGGTGATGCGTGACTGGTCCCTGCGCCTGACCCTGATCGATATCGCCTGGGGCGTGTTCGTGAGTGCCGCCGGTGCGTTGGCGGGCGCGCTGGCCTGGCAGGCGTTGCGCGGGCCCGGCGTCACGGCGTAGGTACCGGGCTGCGCCGCGTGTCCGCAGGCCGCACTTCCTGCGCGAGGTAAAGCACCGCAGCGAGCCCCAGCGGTCCGAGGTAGTAGACCGCGCGGTACGTAAGCAGAGCCGCCAGCAGCTGCGCTTCCGGCAGGCGATGCGAGAGCAGGGCCACGAACACCGCCTCCAGCACGCCCAGGCCTGCCGGCACATGCGCAATGACGCCAGCGATCGCCGCCACCAGCAGCACACCCAGCACCTGCGCATAGGGCAGCTGCCCTTGCAGCAGCGTGTACATAAGTGCGGCCATGAGGGCCCAATTGGCGCAGGACAGGGCCAGTTGCGCGATCGCGATCGCCGGTGCGGGCAGGCGGATCACGCGGCGGCCCAGGCGCAGTCGCCGGCGTGCACCGGTCAGGCACCCTGCCATGTACGAGGCGGCCAGCGCGAGCAGCACCGGCCCAAGCACCCGCAGGCCCAGATCCGACAGGGTCCATGTGGGAGGCGGTTGCGGCGGTTCGAGGCTGAACACCAGTCCCGCCAGCACGAGGTAGCCCAGCCAGTTGGTCGCGATGCTCAGGCCCACCACGCGGCTGATGGTCAGGTAGGAGAGCCCCAGGCGCGCATACAGGCGCAGGCGCAGCGCGATGCCCCCCACCAGCGACCCGAGGTTCAGGTTGAAGGCGTAGCTGATGAAGGTGACCCGCATCACCTGGGCCGCCCGCAGCGGGTGGCCGGTGTAGCTGCGACCGAGCAAGTCAAAGCCGCTGTAGGTCACGTGACTGGCCGCCGCCAGGGCCATCGCAGCGACCAGCGTGTGAGGCGACGTGTCGGCCAGGGCCTGGCCCACGTCCTGCCAGACGATGGTGCGCGCATAGCGCGCACCGAAGAACGCCAGCGCCACGAAGAAGGCCAGCGTGAGCGCCCGCAGCATCCAGGCGCGCGCCGAGATGCTCAGGGTCACGGCGGGTCTCTGGCGAACGCCGGTTGCAGGCGCGGCGCATGCGGGGGTAACCATCGCGCCCAGCGGGGGAATTTGCGCATCACGTGGAAGGCGAGGAAGCTGCGCACCAGCGCCAGCCCGCTGACGGGTGGCAGGGTGGCCGCGTCGACCTCCTCGCAGTGCGCGCGCATGAGATCTTCCAGGTGCGCGTGCAGGGCCGTGTTGAATGCGCGGTCGCGGATGAAGACGTTGGCCTCCAGATTCAAGGCCAGGCTCAGCGGGTCCAGGTTGCTGGAGCCGACGGTGGCCCACTCCTCATCGACCAAGGCGATCTTGCCGTGCAGGGGGCGCTCGCGGTATTCGAAGATGCGCACGCCGGCTTTGAGCAGGTGGTGATACAGCGTGCTGGCCGCGGCCCGTGCGATGGCCATGTCCGGACGCCCCTGCAGCACCAGCCGCACATCCACGCCGCGCCGCGCGGCCAGACGCAGCTCCCGCACGAGCCGGTAGCCCGGGAAAAAGTAGGCGTTGGCGATGACGACCCGGTGACGGGCCGCGCGGATTGCATCGCGATAGTGCTGCTCGATGTCGTCCGGATGGTGCACGTTGTCCCGCACGACAAAGAGTGCCAGCGCGGGACCCGCCGCAGGCAGCGGATCGGACCGCAGCCGAGGGTGCCGGCGCGGGTGTCCCCCGGCCGGCTGTCGCTGGTGACGCAGTCCTTGAGCCAGGGCGGCGTGGGTGTAGCGATCGATCACCGCGACCAGGGGCCCGCGGATTTCGACCGCGTAATCCTGCTTGGCCAGGGGGCCGTAATCGGCCAGGTGGTCGGCCGAATAATTGATACCGCCGACGAACGCGATGCGGCCGTCCACCACCACAATCTTGCGGTGCATGCGCCGCAGCGCCTTGGGTCGCAAACCGAAGGGGCGCGGCCCGGGGTCGAAGACATGCAGGCGCACACCCGCTTCGGCCAGTGTGCGCACGAAGCCCTCCGAGAGGTCGGGTGAGCCCCAGCCGTCGATGGTCACGTCCACCTGCGCGCCGCGGCGCGCAGCGCTCACCAGCGCCGCGTGCAGCTGCAGGCCGACTCGGTCCTCGAACAGGATGAAGGTCTCGAGCACCACCTCGCGCCTGGCCTGCGCGATGCAGTCGAACACGCGCGGGAAGTAGGCCTCGCCGTTTTCCAGCAGGGTGATTCGGTTACCGCCGACCCAGGCCGTCACAGGTGGATCTCCGCGGCCAGCGGTGCATGGTCGGACAGGTGTGACCAGGGCTTGCGCGGAAGCACCACCGGCAGGTGCGCGCTGGCGTTGCGCACGTAGATGCGGTCCAGGCATAGCAGCGGAAAGCGCGCGGGAAAGGTCTTGGCGGGCACGCCGTAAGCCGTCACGAACACCTCACTCAGGCACGCCGCAGGGCCCACGATGCGGTCGGCGCGTTGGCGCCAGTCGTTGAAGTCGCCCGCGACGATCAGCGGCGCGTTGTCCGGCACTTCGTTGCGCACCATCTCGCACAGCAGGTCCAGCTGTTGCTGGCGGTGCCGCTCGATCAGGCCCAGATGCACGCAGATCACGTGCACGTCGATCGCCTGTCCCGGCACGCGCAGCACGCAATGGAGCAGCCCGCGCTTTTCAGGCCCGGCGATCGAGCAGTCGTGGTTCTGGTCATACACGATCGGGAACTTGGACATCACCGCGTTGCCGTGGTGGCCCTTGGGGTACACGACGTTGCGGCCGTACGCGAACTGCGGCCAGATGTCGTCGGCGAGAAACTCGTAGTGCGGCGCTTCGGGCCAGCCGCTGAACTTGCGGCCATGTTCCTCGTGGGTGCCCTGCACCTCCTGCAGGAACACCACGTCGGCCCCGACCTTGCGCACCGCATCGCGCAGCTCCGGCAGGATGAAGCGGCGGTTGAAGAAGGTGAACCCCTTGTGGATGTTGACCGTCATCACGGTCAGGATCGTGGGGGGCGTGGCCGCGATACGGCTCATGGCGTGGCGCCTCGGGACAGTCTGCACCCGCGTGCTTGTACGGATCCGTGTGCGCGTCGTCTGTAGGACGCATCACCTGCGCAATGCGCGCGCGGCGCACACGCCGGGGCGGTCCCTGGGCCGTTCGCTGGCCGGCGGCCACGCGTTGAGCGTGCGCCTGGCCCCTATGTCCAACGCTAGCCTGCGCAAGCCCAACCCGGGTGAGACCTGGTGGAGCTTGCGCTGGGAGGCCGCGTGGTAGCGGCTTATTCGGCCGTGTAGCCTGAGCTCTTGATCGGCGCTTCCCAGCGGCGCAGGTGTTCGGCCTGTGTCGCGGCCAGGGCCTGCGGACCCGCGTGGCCCGGCACCAGGCCCAGCGCGCGGATGCGGGCTTGCACGTCAGGCTGGGCCAGCGCCTGGGCTACCGCGTCACTGATCTTCTGCGCGCGATCGGGCGCCATGCCCGCCGCGCCATACATGCCGAAGAAGGCATCCGCCGCGATGTTCAGGCCCATCTCGCGCAGCGTGGGCACGTCGGGCAGGGCCTGCGAGCGGCTCTCGCCCGTCACGGCCAGGATGCGCAGTCGGCCAGCGCGGTGGTGTTCGATGGTTTCGGAGGCGGTGTCCACCATGAGAGGGATCTGGCCGCCGATCAGGTCTTGCGCCGCCGGCGCGCCGCCCTTGTACGGCACGTGCACCATGTTCACGCCCGCGGCCTGGCCCAGGAGCAGGCCCGCGAAGTGCGGCACGGTGCCCGCACCCGAGGTGCCGTAGCTGGCCTTGGAGGGGTTGGCCTTGAACCAGTCCATCACCGCCTTGATGTTGCCGGGGGGCGAACCGGGGCCGGCGGTGACGGCGAAGTCGAAGGTGGTGACGCGCGCGATGGGCGTGAAGTCCTTCACCGGGTCATAGCCGATGTTCTTGTACAGCCAGGGCAGGATCACCAGCGCGCCGCTGGGGGCCAGGATCACGGTGTTGCCATCGGGCGCGGCACGGCGCAACTCGCCCAGGGCCACGCGGCCGGCGGCACCGGGCTTGTTGTCGATGATGATGTTCTGGTCCAGGAGGGGCCGCATGCGTTCGGCCAGCAGGCGGGCCACGACGTCGACGGAGCCGCCCGGCGGGAAGCCGACCAGGATCTTGAGGGCGGGTTTGTCCTGGGCACGGACGACCGCAGGGGCGGCCAACAGGCCAAAGGCGCAGGCGGCCGCGAGCGCGCTGAAGATTCTTCTTTGCATGGGGTTCCTCGGGTGGTTCTAGGTAGGGCGCCAGGGGCGGCGTACGCCAGTCTTGACGCGCGGGCCCTTGACTGTCCATCCGGAATTGCCCGCGGCCGCCCCGGGCTACAGTCACGAGCCGGCGCGCGTCAGATGCGCCTCTCACCCAGGAGACCTCGCCCTATGCC
This sequence comes from Pseudomonadota bacterium, assembly GCA_041169755.1. GTDB lineage: Bacteria > Pseudomonadota > Gammaproteobacteria > Burkholderiales > Burkholderiaceae_C > Ramlibacter. The sequence goes on from JBEEIS010000109.1 coordinate 36,956, forward strand.
CGTCATCGACGTCCACACCCACATGTTCACGCCCCGGTGGCTGGAGCTGCTCAAGGCCGAAGGCGGCGAGTACAACCTCAAGACGCGGCCCGACGGGCAGCAGGAGATCTTCCGCGGCGACACGCCCGTGGTGATTCCGCAGCGCGGTCACTTCGATTACGAGCTTCGCATCCAGCAGATGGACAAGGCGGGCATCGACATCTCGATCGTGTCGCTGACCTGCCCGAACGTGTACTGGGGCCATGAGGACACGAGTTGCCGCGCCGCCGTCGAGTCCAATGACACGATGGCCCAGGCCCAGGCGCGCTGGCCGGACCGCATCCGCTGGTTTACGTCGCTGCCTTGGGAATACCCGCAGCGCGCCGTCGCCGAACTCGAACGCACTTGCGCGCAGGGCGCCAGCGGCGTGATGGTGCTGGCCAACGTGGCGGGGCGTAGCCTCACCGACCCCTTCTTCGCGCCGGTGTGGGCCGAAATCGACAGACGCAAGCTGCCCGTGCTGGTGCATCCCACCGACCCGCCCGGTGCGCAGGTGATGGACATGACGCAGTTCGACCTGAGTTGGTCGGTGGGCTTCATGTTCGACACCACGCTGGCCTTCACCCGCATGATCTTCGACGGCTTTTTCGATCGCTATCCGAACCTGAAGATGATTGCCTCGCACGGCGGCGGCACGCTGCCTTACCTTGTGGGCCGATTCGAGAAGGGCGACGAGGTGGAGATTCCGCAGCTTCGCAAGATGCAGCGCAAGCCCACCGACTACCTGCGCCACATCTACTACGACTGCATCACCTACAACCCGGGGGCCTTGCAGTACCTGGTGTCGGTGGTGGGCGCCAGCCAGGTGATGTTCGGCACCGACTGGCCGCACCAGGTGCACGACACGCCCGGCTCCCTCAAGCACACCGCGCTGTTTCCGGCGGACACGCGTGACGCGATCCGCGGGGGCAACGCGCAGCGCGTCTTCGGGCTTTGAGGTCCGGGGGCGCGGGCCTTAGCCGCCCAGGCGCCCGTTGCGGAAGTCGTCGACGGCCTGCATCAGCTGCTCGCGGGTGTTCATGACGAAGGGGCCGTATTGCGCGATGGGTTCGCGCAGCGGTTTGCCTGCAATGAGGATGGCCTGCGCGTTAGCGCTGGCGCGCAGCGTCACGCCGTCGCCCTCGTTGGCCAGGATCGCCATGCGATGCAGGGGTACCGCCGAGCCCGCGCCCTGGGCATCGATCACCTCCACGCTGCCCCGGTAGACGTACAGGAATGCGTTGTGGGTATCGGCCAGCGGCTGTTCGAACGTCGCCGTGGCTGCCGGCCAGCGCAGGTCCAGGTACAGCGGCTCGGTGTGTTCGCGCTGCATGGCGCCGTCGGTGCCGTGGCTGTGGCCGGCGATCACGCGGGCCAGCACGCCTTGCGCGTTCGTGACCTCGGGAATCTCGGCGCTCTGGATATCGCGGTACCAGGGTGGGCACATCTTGTCGTCGCCGCGCAGGTTCAGCCACAGCTGGAAACCCTCCATCACGCCTTCTTCCTGCTCGGGCATCTCGCTGTGCACAAGGCCACGACCGGCGGTCATCCACTGCACGCCGCCGTTTTGCAGCAGGCCTTCATGCCCTGCGCTGTCCTGATGCCGCATGCGGCCCGCGATCATGTAGGTGACCGTCTCGAAGCCGCGATGCGGATGGTCGGGAAAGCCCGCGCCGTAGTCGTCGGGGTCGTCGCTGGCGAAGTTGTCCAGCATGAGGAAGGGGTCCAGGCGCTGCTGCAGGTCGTGCGTGAGGACGCGTGTGAGCTTGACGCCTGCGCCGTCGCGCGTGGCCTGGCCGGTGATGAGGCGCTCGACGCGCCGGGGGCGGGTGACGGTGTTCATGGTGCGCTGATTGGACCACCGATCACAGGACGGCGTAGCCTTCCTCGGCGATGGCCTGAGCGATCTGCGCGCGGGGCTGCTCGGACTGGACCTCGACCTTGCCGGTCTGGCGATCGATCTTTACTTGCGCTGCGGGGTCGACGCGTTGGACGGCCTGTGTGACGGCGCGCTCGCAGTGGCCGCAGGTCATGCCCTGAACGTCAAAGGTCTGGTGGTTCGGGCTCATGGAGGTACCTCTGGGAATGATGATGGCCTTTACAACATAGTGATCGCCCCCAGAATATCAAGATGACCGCGACCCCCGCCCCCTCGGCCACCCCCGATCCCGACGTCGCCCCGGCCTCTGCGACCCTGGACCTGGGCGTCGGTGGCATGACCTGTGCCTCGTGCGTGGGTCGCGTCGAGCGTGCTCTCAAACGGGTGCCGGGGGTGCAGGACGCCACCGTGAATCTGGCCACTGAGTCCGCCCGCGTCCTGTTCGCACCCGGCGCGCAGGCCGAGGCGCAGATCCGGCGCGCGGTGCGCGATGCGGGTTACGAGCCCCGCACGCGCGAGCAAGCCGCGTCGGCGCCGGACTCGACGTGGACGGGCTTCCTGCCGGTGGCGTGGGCGATGGGCCTGTCGCTGCCGCTGGTCGTGCCGATGGTCGCGGACCTGCTGGGCCACCACTGGATGCTGCCCGCGTGGTTGCAGTTCGCGCTGGCCACGCCCGTGCAGTTCATCCTGGGCGCGCGCTTTTACAAGGCCGGCTGGCATGCGCTGCGTGCGGGCACCGGCAACATGGACTTGCTGGTGTCCATCGGCACCAGCGCAGGCTGGGGGCTGTCGATGTGGTTGTGGCTCGGCACAGGTCCGCAGCATCTGTACTTCGAGGCCTCGGCGGTGGTGATCGCGCTGGTGCTTCTGGGCAAGTGGCTGGAGGCGCGTGCCAAGTACCAGACCACCGCCGCCATCCGCGCCTTGCAGGCCCTGCGGCCCGAGGTGGCCCATGTGCTGCAGCCCGACGGCGCAGAGGCCGATCTGCCGCTGGCCGAGGTCCTGGCTGGCGACACGTTGGTGGTGCGCCCCGGCGAGCGCGTGCCCGCCGACGGCACGCTCGAACAGGGGCAGACACACATCGATGAGTCCATGCTCACAGGCGAACCGCTGCCGGTGCCCAAGGGCGAGGGCGCGCGCGTGACCGGTGGGAGCATCAACGCCGAGGGCCGCTTCGTGATGCGGGCGCAGGCGGTAGGCGGTGAAACGGTGCTGGCGCAGATCATCCGCCTCGTCGAAGACGCGCAGGCTGCCAAGGCGCCGATTCAGCGCCTCGTCGATCAGGTGTCGGCGGTGTTCGTGCCGGTGGTCCTGGTGATCGCCACTCTCACCTTTGCTGGGTGGCTGCTCTCGGGTGCGCCGGTCGAGGCGGCCTTGATCCACGCGGTGGCGGTGCTGGTCATCGCGTGTCCCTGCGCGCTGGGCCTGGCCACGCCCGCAGCCATCATGGCGGGCACGGGGGTGGCCGCCCGGCACGGCATCTTGATCAAGGACGCTCAGGCCCTGGAGATCGCGCACCGCGTGGACACGGTGGCCTTCGACAAGACCGGCACGCTCACCGTGGGCCAGCCGCGTCTGGTGGCCTTCGTGGCCGCGCCAGGCTGCGATGAATCCGCCGAGTTGTCGGTAGCGGCCAGCCTGCAAGGGGGCAGCGAGCATCCGCTGGCCCGCGCAGTGCAGGCGCAGGCGCGCGATCGCGGCCTGGCGGTGCCTGCGCCCGAGGGCGTGCGCGCAGTGGCTGGCCGTGGCACCGAGGGCGAAGTGGGTGCGCGCAGCTACCTGATCGGCAGCCTGCGCTGGATGAAGGAACTCGGCGTAGACCTCTCGCCGCTGGCGCAGGACGTGCAGCGCCTGCAGCAGCAGGGTGCGACGCTGTCGATGATGGTGGAGCGCACCACGGGTGGCCTGTCGCCGTGTGCCCTCATGGGCTTTGCCGACGAGCCCAAGCCCGAGGCCGCCCAGGCCCTGGCCGCCTTGCGTGCGCGCGGTCTGCGCCTGGTGATGATCTCCGGCGACAACCGCGCCGCGGCGATGGCCATGGGCTTGCGCCTGGGCCTGCGCGACGACGAAGTGATGGCTGATGTCTTGCCCGGCGACAAGGCCTCGCGCGTTGCGGCCTTGCGCGAGGGAGGGCGTGTCGTGGCGATGGTGGGCGATGGTGTGAACGACGCGCCCGCACTGGCCGCCGCCCACGTGGGGATGGCCATGGCCACGGGGACCGATGTGGCCATGCACGCGGCAGGCATCACGCTGATGCGCGGCGATGTGCGTCTCGTGGCCGGCGCCTTCGACATCTCGCGGCGCACGGTGCGCAAGATCCGGCAGAACCTGTTTTGGGCCTTCGCCTACAACGTAGCGGGCATTCCGCTTGCGGCCCTGGGCTATCTCAGCCCGGTGGTGGCGGGCGCGGCGATGGCGCTGTCCAGCGTGAGCGTGATGACGAACGCACTGCTTCTGAAGCGCTGGCGCGAAGCCGACGGTCCTGCATCACGTGGCGTAGCAGGTACGATCGCCGCGCCCCCATGACCCTGGCGCATGCTTCCTTTCCGCGATTGCTGTTCCTGGCGGCCGGCCTGGCCCTGGGCGCAGCGGTGTCGTTGGGGGTGACGCGCTTCGCCTACGGCCTGCTGCTGCCGCCGATGCGCGCAGACCTGCAGTGGTCCTACACGCTGGCCGGGGCGATGAACACCGCCAATGCGTTGGGCTACCTGATCGGCGCACTGGGGACGCCCTGGCTGCTGCGCCGCTTTGGACCGGTGCACGTGCTGGTGGGCGGTTCGCTGCTGGCGAGCGTGTTCATGGGGCTCACCGGGTTCTTTACCGAGGCGGGCCCCTTGCTGGCGCAGCGTGTGTTGGCGGGCGTGGCTAGCGCACTCCTGTTCATTGCGGGCGGTCTTCTCGCGGCGCGCCTGGGGGCCTTGCGACCCGAACGCAGTGGCTTCCTGCTCGGGATCTACTACGGGGGTACGGGCCTGGGCATCGTGGTGTCGGCGTGGCTGGTGCCGGTGCTGCTGGACGCGGCGTCTCAGCGTCCGCACGGGTGGGCCTGGG
>JBEEIS010000110.1:0-3967 GCA_041169755.1 Pseudomonadota bacterium
GTGGCGTGCCCAGGTGCTGCAACTGAGCGCCCTGAAGGCCACAGGCATCGATGCCTTCTGGTCCTGTGTGAGCCGCTTTCGTGAAGCGCAAAGCGCCAGCGGGCAGCTGCAGGCGCGCCGACAGAGCCAGTCCCTGGCCTGGATGTGGGAGCGCATCGAGTCGGGACTGCGCCAGGAATTCCGTGAACACCCCGCCGTGCGCCGGCTGCTGCCCACCCTCATTGCCGACGTGCAGGCCGCCCGCCTGCCGGCCTCCACCGCCGCCCGCCAGCTGCTGCAGGCGCGCAGGACCTAGATTTCAACGGTCATTTTTTACTTTCACTACAACCACCCAGACGGACTGCCATGCAAGACATCCTCGACCAACTGGAGAAAAAGCGCGAAGCGGCCCGCCTGGGCGGCGGCGAAAAGCGCATCGACGCTCAGCACAAAAAGGGCAAGCTGACCGCGCGCGAGCGCCTGGAGCTGCTGCTGGACGAGGGCACCTTCGAAGAGTGGGACATGTTCGTCGAGCACCGCTGCACCGATTTCGGCATGCAGGACAACAAGATCCCGGGTGACGGCGTGGTCACCGGCTACGGCATGATCAACGGCCGCCTGGTGTTCGTGTACAGCCAGGACTTCACCGTGTTTGGTGGTGCGCTCTCCGAGGCGCATGCCGAGAAGATCTGCAAGGTGATGGACCAGGCCATGAAGGTCGGCGCACCGGTGATCGGCCTGAACGATTCGGGCGGTGCGCGCATCCAGGAAGGCGTGGCGTCGCTGGGCGGTTATGCCGAGGTGTTCCAGCGCAACGCGATGGCCTCAGGTGTGGTGCCGCAGATCTCGATGATCATGGGCCCGAGCGCCGGTGGTGCGGTGTACTCGCCGGCCATGACCGACTTCATCTTCATGGTCAAGGACAGCTCCTACATGTTCGTGACCGGCCCCGAGGTGGTCAAGACCGTGACGCATGAGGAAGTCTCGGCGGAGGAACTCGGCGGCGCGCACACGCACACCGCCAAGAGCGGCGTGGCCGATCTGGCCTTCGACAACGATGTCGAGGCGCTGATCATGCTGAGGCGCTTCTTCTCCTACCTGCCCCTGAACAACCGCGAGAAGGCGCCCCTGCGCCCCAGCAACGATCCGGCCGACCGCATGGACCTGTCGCTGGACACGCTGGTGCCGGACAACCCGAACAAGCCCTACGACATGAAGGAGCTGATCGCCAAGACGGTGGATGACGGCGACTTCTTCGAGATCCAGCCCGAGTACGCCAAGAACATCCTGATCGGATTTGCGCGCATGGAGGGTCAGACCGTGGGCATCGTGGCCAACCAGCCCCTGGTACTGGCGGGCTGTCTGGATATCAAGAGCTCGATCAAGGCGGCGCGCTTCGTGCGCTTTTGCGATGCCTTCAACATTCCGGTGATCACCTTCGTGGACGTGCCGGGCTTCATGCCGGGTACCAGCCAGGAGTACGGCGGCATCATCAAGCACGGCGCCAAACTCCTGTACGCGTATGCCGAGTGCACGGTGCCCAAGGTGACGGTGATCACCCGCAAGGCCTACGGCGGCGCCTACGACGTGATGGCCTCCAAGCACCTGCGCGGCGACGTCAACTTCGCCTGGCCCAACGCGGAAATCGCGGTGATGGGTGCCAAGGGCGCAGTAGAGATCATCTTCCGCGAGGACAAGGGCGACCCGGCCAAGCTGGCCGCCAAGGAAGCCGAGTACAAGGCGCGCTTTGCCAATCCCTTTGTGGCGGGTGCACGCGGCTTCATCGACGATGTGATCTTGCCGCATGAGACGCGTAAGCGGATCTGTCGGTCTTTGGTCATGCTGCGTGACAAGAAAATCGAGAACCCTTGGCGTAAGCACGGGAATATTCCGCTGTGAGTGCTGCTTTCGAGGTGTCTTCGCGCGGGCAAGTTGTGCGCGCTGGATCGGGCTGCGCGGGCGTTTTGCTCCGTGTCCCCCGCGCTTCGCGCTCCTCCTTTACCTACGCAAAACGCCCACGCAGCCCGATCCCGGGTGTGTGGTGTTCGGCCCACCCGCAGGCCTCTCCACTGGGTTCGGCAGGTTCTTACGCCTCCCAGGCCTCTCGCTTCGCAGCAAGGGGCACGGTGTGTCCGCCGCAGCGAAGTCAAGGAGGAGCCCGAAGGGCGGGGGACATGAGCGGAGGCGGATACACCGTGCGCCTTGCGGGCTCAGAAGCAATCACCGCAACCCTTGCGTACTCAGAAAAAATTGCAGACAGCAACGTTCCCGGATAAGGAGCCAGACATGTTCAAGAAGATCCTGATCGCCAACCGCGGTGAAATCGCCTGCCGCGTCATCAAGACCGCCCGCAAGATGGGTATCGCCACCGTCGCCGTCTACTCCGACGCCGACCGCGACGCCCGCCACGTGCGTCTGGCCGACGAAGCCGTCCACATCGGCGCCGCCCCCAGCCGCGAGAGCTACCTTCTGGCCGACCGCATCATCGCCGCCTGCAAGCAGACCGGCGCGCAAGCCGTGCACCCCGGCTATGGCTTCCTGTCCGAGAACGAAGATTTCGCCAAGAAGGTGGAAGAACAGGGCATCGTCTTCATCGGCCCCAAGCACTACTCCATCGCCGCGATGGGCGACAAGATCGCCTCCAAGAAGCTGGCCCAGGAAGCCCAGGTCTTCACCATCCCCGGCTGGAACGACGCCATCGAATCCGCCGAGCGTGCGGTGCAGATCGCCAAGGACATCGGGTATCCGGTCATGATCAAGGCCTCGGCCGGTGGCGGCGGCAAGGGCCTGCGCGTGGCCTTCAACGACAAGGAGGCGCTCGAGGGCTTCACCTCCTGTCGCAACGAAGCCCGCAACAGCTTCGGCGACGACCGCGTCTTCATCGAGAAATTCGTCGAGGAACCACGCCATATCGAAATCCAGGTGCTCGGTGATGCCCACGGCAACGTGATCTACCTGAACGAGCGCGAGTGCTCCATCCAGCGCCGCCATCAGAAGGTGATTGAAGAGGCGCCGTCGCCCTTCATCTCGGACGCTACCCGCAAGGCCATGGGCGAGCAGGCGGTGGCCCTGGCCCAGGCGGTGAAGTACCAGAGCGCGGGCACGGTGGAATTCGTGGTCGGGAAGGACCAGAGCTTCTACTTCCTGGAAATGAACACCCGCCTGCAGGTGGAGCATCCAGTCACCGAGTGCATCACCGGCCTGGACCTGGTCGAACTCATGATCCGTGTGGCCGCTGGCGAAAAGCTGCCGCTGACCCAGGCCGAGGTAAAGCGTGAGGGCTGGGCTATTGAATGCCGCATCAACGCGGAAGATCCGTTCCGTGGCTTCCTGCCGTCCACCGGTCGGCTGGTGCGATTTCAGCCGCCGCAAGAGACCATGTTCGCTTCCGACACCCGCGCGCTACAAGGCGTGCGCGTGGACACCGGCGTGGCCGAGGGTGGCGAGATCCCGATGTACTACGACTCCATGATCGCCAAGCTGATCGTGCATGGCATCGACCGCAACGACGCGATCGCCAAGATGCGCGAGGCGCTCAATGGTTTCGTGATCCGCGGCGTCTCCAGCAACGTGCCATTTCAGGCGGCCCTGCTGGCCCACCCGAAGTTCAAGGCGGGCGACTTCAACACCGGCTTCATCGCCGAGCACTATGGCAAGGGCTTCCGCGCCGAAGACGTGACACACGACGACCCGCGCCTCCTGATCGCCCTGGCCGCCTATGTGAACCGCCGTTCGCTGGAGCGTTCCGCCGGCATCACCGGCCAGCTGCGGGGTCATGAATTCAAGGTGGGCGCGGATTTCGTGGTGGTGCAACTGGGTGAGAACGGCCAGCACACGCACCATCCGGTGCGCGTCGATGGCTTTGATATCGACAGCGGCGCCAGTGTGATCGAGGTCGAGGGCAAGCTGTTCGACCTGCGTAGCAACTGGCACCTGGGCGGCGCACGCATCCGCGGCACCGTCAACGGCCAACCCTTTACCGCGCAAG
>JBEEIS010000111.1:0-12632 GCA_041169755.1 Pseudomonadota bacterium
GAACACCGGCGGACTCAAGCCCATGGCACTGGAGCGCGGCGCCTTCGCCACCCTCCTGCAACGCGAGCGCGATAGCCTGGCCGCGGCGGTCAAGGCCGCAGGCATCAAGCCCGAATGAGCCCACGAACCGCGCAGGCGCGCGGCGGCTCACGACCACGGCGCATTCCGACATGCTGATCGCCTGGCTGCTCGTGGCCCTGGCGGGCTTGGCCATCGGGGCCACCTCGATTGGCGGCGTGCTGGTCGTGCCTGCCCTGTATCGATGGATGGGAATGGATATCGCCGATGCGATGGCGGTCTCCAGCCAGGCGTTTTGGTGGACAGGGCTGTGGGCCCTGGTGCGCTTGCCCCGCCTGGGACTGGACCTGGTTCGACGAGACAGCGTGCTGCTGACGATGGCCCTGCTCGGTGCGGGGCTGGGCGCCTGGCTCACCCCACAGGTTCCCGCATCGTGGATCAGGTCCTGGATCGGCGCGTTGGCCCTGACCTCCGGCGTCTATGGCCTGTGGCAGGCCCGCGGACTGTCCGAGACAGCAGTGCCCAGAAATTGGCCCGGCGCACCCGCGCAAGGCGTCATGGGCCTGCTGGTCGGCGTTGGCTCTGCCCTCTCGGGCACAGGCGGACCCGTCATGCTGTTGCCGCTCCTGATGCTGCGTCACTGCCCGTTCGAGCGCTCGGTTCAGGTGGCCCTGGTGCTGCAAGTGCCCATCGCCTTAGCCGCGACGGTCACACACGCCGCTGCAGGCCGGCTGGACCTGGGCTACGGCGTCGCAGTGGCCCTGTTGCTTCTGGCGGCTGCAGAGACAGGCCGGCGATTGTCACGCCGTTGGCCGCGCCGCGTCCTGCAGGCGGTCACCGCCGTTCTCCTGGTCGGCACGGGCCTGTGGATGTTCCTGATTTGATGAAAAGACCGTCATGACACTCGACCCCAGGGTTTTCCAGTCCGAGGCCCTGCTCCTCGCGCCGCAATGGACACTGATCGACGACGTGCCGCAGGCTGGCATCGGCGTCGTGATCCGCGGCGGCTGCTTCGAGACGGTAGGCCCGCTGGACGCCGTGCGGCAACAGCACCCTCAGCTGCGGCCTCTGTCACTGCCAAGGCGCTTGCTGATGCCCGGACTGATCGACACCCACCATCACCTCACACAGGCCTATGGCAAGGCCCTGGCCTTTGGCGAACCCTCCGAGATCTTCCGGCGCATCTGGGTCCCCCTGGAGCAACACCTGACCGAGGAGGACCTGTACCTCTCAGCCAAGCTGACCGCGCTGGAGTCCCTGCGAGGCGGCTTCACCACGGTCTGCGATGCGGGCACGCGCTCGCCGGCGGGCCTGTCGGCCCTCGAGACTGCCGTGGGAGAGGTCGGCATTCGCTGCGTGCTCGCCAAAATCTGCCATGACCTCGGCGCGTCCGAATCCGATGTGGCGACCCTGATGACGCAGGCACAGCAGCACCTGGCGCGCTACCCCGCCGGCAGTCGTCTGCACGCATCATTGGGCATCTCGATCCCCGAGGCTGCCAGCGACGCGATGCTGCATCGGGTCGCGCACCTATGCCGCGAAGCGGGTGTCGCCTTCCAAGTGCATATCAACGAACACCTCGCCTCGGTCGAACGCTCCCTCGTGGCGCGGGGCCTGCGTCCGCTGCAGGTCTTGGCGCATGCGGATGCCCTCGGCCCGGAATTGCTCGCGGCGCACGTGACCCTGGTCACGCCCTCCGAGCTCGCACAACTGCGCGATGAGGGTGCGGCAGTCAGCTACAACCCGGTTGCCAGCAGCTGGAAAGGCAATGCGGTGGCGCCCGCCCTGCAGATGCACAGTATGGGGATTCGACTGGGACTCGGGACCGACGGCACGCGCGGCGACGCGTTTCGTTTGATGGATGCCGCCGAGACCGCGCAGCGCCTCACGCTGGGCATGGACATCGGTGATTTCTCGGTGGGCGCCGGCTGGACCTGGCTGCACATGGCCAGCGCGGGCGGTGCCGACGCAGCGCACCTTTCGGCCCTCACTGGCCGCATCGCTGCGGGCCTGGCGGCGGACTGCCTCCTGCTGGACGTGCAGGTGCCTGAGCTCACGCCGTCGTGGGACCTGGGATGGGAGCTGGTGCGACTGGCGCACAGCGGGCTAATCGAGATGGTGATGGTAGGGGGCTCGCTGCGACTGTGGAAAGGGTGGCCCCTGGATTGGGACGCGCACGCGCTGATGCAGCGGGTACGCGAGCGCGCCGCCCAGGCCGTGCAGGCCGCCCCGATCCAGCGCATACACCCGACGTCGGCGCAGGCGCGCCGCGCGAGCTAAGGCGCGTTCGCTCAAGGGGCAGCGCGATCACCCGCCCGGACTGCGTCGCCGCGCCGTCACCTCGATTTCCACCTTCGCGTCGTCCACCGCCAGCGGGCAGCACACCGTGGTGTTGGTGGGCCGAGCGTGGCCCAGTCGGCGCTTGATCACACCGCTCACGGCCGTCACGTCGGCTCGGTCTGGCACGTATACCCGCACGCGCACCACATCGGACAGGCTCGCCGGCACCTGAGCCAGGGCGGCCTCGATGGTGTCGAGCGCCTGCTCGGCCTGGGCCTGCGCAGACTCGGGCATCTGCATCGTCGTGAAGTTCACGCCGACGGTGCCCGAGACGAACACCCAGTCGCCATCGACCACCGCGCGCGAGTAGCCGGCCAGTTCCTCCCAGGGCGAACCGCTGGAGATGAACCGCCGGCCTTGCGAGTCGTTCATCGCGCTTATTGCAGCTGGTAGCCGGATTCGCGAATCACGGGCGCCCAGTGGGACGTTGCCGAGGTGATCCACTCCGCGGTCTGCTCGGGCGTCGCATAAGCCACTTCGTTACCCAGCTTCGACAGGCGTTCCACGACATCAGGCATGCGCAGCACGGTGGCCACGGCGCGGGTGAAGCGGTCGACGAAGGGACGGGGCATGCCCTTGGGCCCGACGAAGGCCAGCCAGGGGTTCTTGTCGACACCCCGCAGCCCCAGCTCCTGGAAGGTGGGCACATCCGGTGCGACCTTGCTACGGGTGGTGCCGGAAATGGCCAGCACGTTGATACGACCCGCGCGATGGTGTTCGATGTACTCGGTCAGCGAGCTCACACCGGCCGGCACCTGACCGGCCAGCAGGTCCTGCACCAGCGGCGCACCGCCCTTGTACGGCACGACCACCGGATTCGAAATACCTAGCCCCTTGCCCACGATCAGCGAGGCAAACTGCGGCACGCTGCCCGGTGCTGGCACGCCGAAGTTGGCGCGACTCGGGTTGGCCTTGAGCCAGGCACCAAAGTCATTGAGGTTCTTCACATTGAGCGTGGACGAGACCCCCAGCGCGTTGAAATAGGTGGCTACACCCGCCAGCGGGGTGAAGTCGTTGACCGGGTCGTAGCCCGGGGCCTTGAAGGTCAGGGGGATGATCACCTGCGTGTGGTCGATCGTGAGCATGATCGTGGAGCCGTCGGCCGGGGCGGCCTTGAGCTGCTGCGTCGCGATCATGCCGCCGGCACCGCCGCGGTTCTCGACGATGAAGGGCTGGTTCATCACGTCCTTAAGCTTGTCGGCCAGCACGCGTGCGACGACGTCGGTGGCACCACCCGGCGGGAAGCCGACGAAGATCTTGACGGGCCCGTTGTAGTCCTGGGCCAGGGCCGGCGCACCGACCAGGGCCGTCAGGAGGGCGCTGACGATCAGGAAACGTTTCTTCAGTTGCATGGCTTTCTCCTCTTTCAGTGATTGCACTTACACGGACACCTGGGCAAACCGGGGATCGCGCCAGCGTTCCTCGGCAAGAATGTTTTTGAGCACCGTCACCGCGTCCCACAACTCGGCGTGGGTCAGGGTCAACGCGGACAGACCAAAGCGGATCACATCGGGCGCACGAAACGAACCTACCACACCCTCGGCCAGGAGCGCCTCGCACACCGGGCCGCCGCCCGGGCAGCTGAAGGCCACATGGCCGCCACGCGATTCGTAGTCTGCGGGCGACGCGAGCTTCACGCCCAACGGGCCGCATTGCTCGGCGAGTAGCGTGCACAGGGTCTCCGAGAGCGACCGGTGCTTGCGGGCCAGGTCCTTCGGGTCGACCTGCGCCCAGATCGTGGCGGCGGTCTCCATCACCGCGTTCTGAAGCACGGTCATGGTGCCACTCACCAGGGACAGCATGCCGGGTGCCGGCTGGTAATCGACACGGAAGTTCATGCGGTCCGCGTGCCCCAGCCACCCAGGCAGCGCGGGCCAGGCCCGATCCTGCAGGTCGCGGCGGATGTAGGCCAGCGCCGCTGCGCCCGGGCCACCGCACAGGTATTTGTAGCCACACACCACCGCGAACTCCGCGCCGCTGGCGTGGAGATCGACGGGCACTGCACCTGCGGTATGCGAAAGGTCCCAGACCACGCGCGCGCCCGCGGCACGGGCCTGCGCGTTGACGGCAGCCATGTCCCAGCGGAAGGCGCTGCGGTAGTCGGCATGCGAGAGCACCACCAGCGCGGTGCGGTCGTCCAGCAGCGCGGGCAGTTCATCGGGGTCGTCGAAGGGCGCGAGCTCCCAACGGCCGCCACCATGGTGCACCAGGCCCTGCACCACATGGCAGTCGGTCGGAAAGCCCTCGCGCTCGTAGACGATGCGTCGGCGCCTGGGCTCGCCCGCCACCAGCGACAACCCATAGAACGCCAGCTTGTGCAGGTTCAGCGAGGTGTTGTCCACCGCGATCACCTCGTCCGGGTGCGCACCGATCACGCGCGCATAGGCCGCGCCGATCCGTTGCGGCGCATCCAGCCAGTCGGCCACCGTCCAGGCGTGACGCCGGTGCGCAGACCACTCGTCGTACAGGGCGCGGCGCATGCGCTCGCCAGCGGCCTTGGGCAGGGCCCCCATGGAGTTGGCGTCCAGAAAGATGGTGCCCGCGGGCGGCGGCTCGAAGGCCTCGCGCACAGCGGCCAGCGGGTCGCGCGCGTCCAGAGCCTGGCAGTCGGCGCGCGTGATCATCGGGCCCCCTCGCGTGCGGCACTGCGCGAGGACAAGAGGTCGGTCATGAAGAACTCCTGGAAATCAATCCGTTGCGGCGGTCTGCATCTTCTCGCTGGGCATCGCGCTGCACCGGCGGCCCGAACCCGCCCCCTCCAGGCAGGTCGACCCGCAGGCGCCCGCCAGCGGGCACCGGGATCGCGCCCTTGCCTTGGAAAGCATGACACGTGCCATCGGGGTGCTCCACCTCCACCCGGCCAGGCGCACCGGGCTGGCCGCCCTGGCGTCCGCGCGCGGCGTTGTCGCGGCGATCGAAGGTGGCGGCGGAACATTCAAAGGGCGCGTCATCGCGCGCGCCGATCACGATGCGCTGGGCCAGCCCGCCGCGCCAGCGGCCGGCACCGGCAGAATCGGCCAGGTACTCCTTGTGCCAGAAGACCAGGGGCGACTGCGCCTCGGTGATCTCCACCGGAATGCCGCCCACTCCACTGGGGAAGGCGGTGGTGGACAGACCGTCCTTGGTCGGACGCGCACCCGTGCCGCCCACGCCCACGCTCATGACATTGAAGGGTGTGCCGTGCCGCGCGTCGCGGTTCATAGCCAGCACCCAGATGCTGCCTGCGGACTCGGCCGGCACCTGCCCGTCCAGCGCCTGCTCCAGGCAGCCAAACATCAGATCGGGCAGCATCTGCCCGATCACGTGGCGCGCCGTCACCGGACTGGGGCGCAGCGGATGCACGATGCTGCCTTCCGGTGCGAGCACCTCGAAGGGCGCGAGCGAGGCGGCGTTGTTCGGAACATCCGGCGCGATCAGGCATTTCAGGCCGAACACCGAATAGGCATCGGTGTAGCACTTGGGCGAATTGATGCCGCGTGCCGAGGCCGCCGACGAGCCCGCATAGTCCACGGTCAGCCGATCGCCCTGCTTGCGCAGGGTCGCCTTCAGGGCCACCGGCGCGTCGTAGCCGTCCAGGTCCATGGTGGCCTGCCACTGGCCATCGGGCAGGCGGGCGATGGCCTCGCGTGCGGCGCGACCCGATTCGGCCAGGATATGGTCGGCCAGCGCGTCAATGCTGCCCAGGGAGAACTCCTGCATCATGTCCAGCAGACGCCGCGCGCCCACATCGTTGGAGCTCACCAGCGACAGGATGTCGCCGCGCACTTCCACAGGGTTGCGTGAGTTGGCCTGGATCACGGCCATCAGGTCTTCATTCAGCACGCCTGCACGCACGAGCTTCAGGTGCGGGATGCAGGTGCCCTCCTCATAGACCGAACCGGCCTCGGCGGAAAACCCACGGCCGCCCACATCGATGGTGTGGCAGGTGGACGCGAAGATCGCTACGGGCTGCGCACCGCGAAACACCGGCGTCACCACCACGAAGTCGAACAGATGCCCAGTGCCGAGCCAGGGGTCGTTGGTCACCAGCACGTCGCCGGGTACCAGGGAGTTCAGCGGGTAGCGGTCCAGAAAATGGCTCACCGCGACGGCCATGGTGTTCACATGACCGGGCGTCCCGGTCACGGCCTGCGCCAGCATCTGTCCGTGCGTGTCATAGACGCCAGCCGAGAGATCACCCGCCTCCCGCGCCACCGAACCGAAGGCTGTTCGCAACAAGGCCTGAGCCTGCTCCTCGACCACCGAGATCAGCCGGTTCCACATCACCTGGGTGCGGATCGCGGCCAGCGTGTCGTTCGGGGTTGCGCTCATGCTGCCACCTCCATCCGCAGATGCCCGTGGCTGTCCAATTGCGCGCGCCATCCGGCGGGCACCACCACGGTCGTTTCGTCCTCGGCCACCAGGGCCGGACCCTGCACCGCGTCGCGCGCCTGCAGGTCAAAACGCCAGTGCAGGCCAAAGGGCTGGCGCGCACCCGCCGCGGCTTCCCAGCATTCGCGGGTGGCCTCGGGCGCGCGGGCTGCATCCGCTGGCGCCAGATGGGCGACCTGCGCAGGCGGTGTGGGCGTGGACACGGTGACCGACCAGGTCACCACCTCCACCTCGCAGCCCGGGATGCGCAGGCCGTAGACATTCTCGTACGCCTGCTCGAAGCGCTCGCCCAGCCCCTGCAGGGTCTCGCGCGTGATCGCACCCTCGCGGGCGGCAGGCATGCGCACCCTCAGCTCGTGCCCCTGGCCCGCGTACCGCAGTTCGGCCAGACGCGTGATCTCCAGCGGCGCGCCGGCACTAGCAGGCGCGACCACGGAAAGTGCCTGCTCCTGCATGGCCTGCAGCCGCCGTTCGATGGCGGCCGGCTCCATGCGGACCAAGGGTCGCAGTTCGCTGCCCACCACCTCGAAGGCGATCGGCGCGCGCAGGAAGCCGATGGCCGATCCGACGCCCGCACCCGAGGGAATCAGCACGCGGCGGATACCCAATTTCTGCGCCAGGCACCCCGCATGAAGTGGCGCGGCACCGCCGAAGGCGATCATGGTGAAACCGTCCAGGTCCTGTCCCCGTTCGATCGCGTGGACACGGGCTGCATTGGCCATGTTTTCCTCGACCACTTCGCTCATGCCAGCGGCGGACCAGAAGGCGTCCATGGCCAGTGGCTGCCCCACATGTTCACGCAGGGCCTGCTCGGCGCGCGCGCGGTCCAGACGCAAGGCCGACCCTGCGAAGCGATCCGGATCCAGGCGGCCAAGCACCAGATTGGCGTCGGTGACAGCGGGCATCGTACCGCCGCGCCCGTAGCTGGCGGGCCCTGGCTCGGAGCCACAGGAGTCGGGGCCGACAGTGATGCGCCGCATCGCATCCACCCGCCCCAGCGAACCACCCCCCGCGCCGATTTCCACCAGCTCGATCACCGGGATGCGCACCGGCAAGCCGCTGCCCTTGAGGTTCTTCCAGACGCGCCCGATCTCGAAACGACGCGAGCGCTCGGGTTCGCCGTTGTTGATCAGGCAGATCTTGGCGGTGGTGCCGCCCATATCGAAAGCCAGCACCTTGTCCAGCCCGCACTCGCGCGCCAGGTGGGCCGCCAGGATGGCGCCACCGGCCGGGCCGGATTCCACCAGCCGTATCGGGAAACGCGCAGCCTGGTCCAGCGTGGTCAGGCCGCCGCCGGACATCATCAGCAGCAGCGGGCAGGTCAGGCCCGTTGCCTGCAGCCGCTCTTGAAGCCGCAGCAGGTAGCCCCCCATCAGGGGGCGCACATAGGCATTGGCCACGGTGGTGGACAGGCGCTCGTACTCACGGATCTCGGGGCAGACCTCGCTGGACAGGCAGATCGTCACCCGCTCACCCAGGATGGTGCGCAGGAGCTCGCGCGCTCGCTGCTCGTGGTCCGGATATGCCCACGCGTGGATGAAGCCGATGGCCACGGCCTCGATGCCAGCTTCGCGCATCGCCTCGCCGGCACGCCGAACGCCGTCTTCATCCAGCGGGCGCAGCACCGAGCCGTCGGCGGCGATGCGCTCGCTGACGGCATAGCGCCAGGGACGGGGCACCAGCGCCGCCGGACCTTCGATGTTCAGGTCATAGGCGTCAAAGCGCTTTTCATGGCCCATGTCCAGTACATCGCGCAGACCCTCGGTCGTGAGGAGCGCGGTGCGCGCGCCCTTGCGCTCGATCAACGCGTTGGTCGCCAGCGTGGTGCCGTGGATGAAGAGGCTGATGCCAGCGGGCGTGATGCCCGACTCCCGCAGGAGGCGGGCGATACCGTCCATCACCGCCACTTCGGGCTCACGCGGCGTGGTCAGGACCTTGCAGCTGTAGCGGCGCTGCGGTGTCTCCAGCACGACGTCGGTGAAGGTGCCACCGATGTCGGCAGCCAATCGGCAACTGGCAGGCGGCGGGGAGGCAGAGGAAGACGAGGACATGGACAGAATCGTGTTCAGACGCTGGGCTCCGCGTAACGCGGGTCACGCCAGGCTTGGGTTTGCAGCAGGTCGCGCATCGTGCGCACCGCATGCCAGAGGTCTTCGTGCGTGGTGACCAGGGGATGGGGCGCCAGGCGCAGCGCGTCGGGCTTGCGCGAAGAGACCACCACGCCGTGGGCCACCAGTGCCTGCGACAGCAAGGCTGCGTGCTCAAAGCGCAGGGCCACATGGCCACCGCGGCGGGCGTGCTCACGCGGGCTGGCCAGCGTGACGCCGAAACCGGCGCACTGCCGGTCCACCAGCGCGATCAGCGTGTCGGTCAGGGAGCGGTGGCGCGCTTGCAGCGCCTGCGGGTCCACGCCGCGCCACAGGTCGGCGGCAGCCTTGAAAGCCGCCTGGGCCAGCACCGGTGGCGTCCCCACCAGGAAGCGGTCCGTGCCCGGCGCGGGCCGGAAGTCGGGATCGAAAGCGAAGGTGTCTGCGTGCCCCATCCAACCGCAGACAGCGGGCCAGGCGGCTTCATGGTGGCGCGGGTGCACATAAAGAAATGCCGGAGCGCCGGGTCCCCCGCACAAGTACTTGTACCCGCAGCCCACCGCGAAATCCGCACCCGTGCCGCGCAGGTCGATCGCCACCGCGCCGGCGGAATGCGAGAGGTCCCACAGGCTCAGGGCGCCTGCGCCGGCGATCTGTGCATGAAGGGTGCGCATGTCCAGGCGCTCGCTGCTGCGGTAGTTCACATGCGACAGGGCTACCACTGCCACGTCGCCTGCCGCCAAGGCTGCAGGCAGTGCGCCCATGTCGTCGATGAAACGCAGCTGCGCCAGCCCGGCGCGGGCGATGCCCTCGGCCACATAGCGGTTGGACGGAAACACGCCAGACTGCAGCACGATCACCCGCCGCGGCGCAGCCACGGCCAGCGCCTGCCGCAGCAGCTTGTACAGGTTCACGCTGGTGGTGTCGGTCACCCGCACGTCTTCGGGGCCCGCCCCGACCAGATGCGCGATCGCCGCGCCCAGAGTGCGGGGTTGATCCAGCCAGTCCAGTTCGTTCCAGCTGCGGCGACGCAGGCGGGCCCAGCCCTCCTGCATGAGGGCCTGCATGGCCGCGGGGGCCGCCGCCGGCATTGGCCCGATCGAATTGGCATCCAGGTAGAGAGCGCCCACCTCGCCGGGCGCGAAGTGCCGTCGCATCTCGCCCAAGGCGGCATGTGCTGCGTCAAGGGCACGGCAGTCGTCCAGCGTCAGTGGTGGGCTCGAAGCATCCATGGGTGGCACCCATGCTAGGCGGGCGCCGGCATTCCAACAAGATATAAAAACATCATGTACATTCGATTTGGTTATGGAATGACGAGTGGAGCGTACGATGGTTCACGAGCCGACGGATCTAGACGAGGAGCTTCCCGACCCCGCGGCCCTGGTGCTGCTGGCGCAGATCGCCGACGCCGGCAGCGTCACTGCCGCAGCGCGGATGCTGGGGTGTTCGCAGCCCGCCCTGAGCAAGCAGCTGCGGCGCCTGGAGCAGGCCCTGGGCGTACCCCTGTTCGAGCGCGGTGTGCGCGGCGTGCAGCCCACCCCCGACGGCGAGGCCTTGCTGCCCCGGGCCCGCGCCATCCGTTCGCAGGCGCGTCTGGCGGGCCAGGAAATGCGCCAGCGTCGCGGCCTGCGCGAGGGCCATCTGGTGGTCGCCCTGTCGCACTTCGCCACCATCACCCTGCTGCCCCGGGTGGTCCCCGCTTTCCATGCGCGCTGGCCGGGGGTGCAGCTGTCCATCGTGCCGCCAACCTTTCAACTCGGGGGGCTGCGCGAAGGCGAGCCCGACTTCGCGGTCATGTCGCTGCCCGCAGAGCGCCTGGGCGCCGAGTTCAGCGCGCGCGCCATCTACGCCACCAGCGTCGCCGCGGTGGTCCGGCCGGGGCATCCCCTGGCGCGCGCCACGTCGCTCGCCACCGCGCGCGACGCCGACTGGCTGCTGCCCAGCCCCGAGAGCTCGGTGACACGCGGCCTGCAACGTGCTTTCCGCCGGGCCCGCCTGGGGACGCCGCGCTGCGCGATCACCTGCCAGACCCTCACGGGCGTGGAGTTGCTCGCGCGCCATTCCGACCTGGTGGCCGCGGTGCCAGTGGAAGTGCATGAGGCGCGCGCCGGCGCCAGCGGGCTGGTGCGAATTCCGCTGGCCGAGACCATCGAGGGGCCTCGCGTGGCGGTCCTGCGATGGTCGGATTCGCGCCCGACGCCAGCGTCGGCCGACCTGGAAGAAGCCTTCGTGGCGGCTGCCCACGCCATGGCGCGCGAGCACGCCGGAAAGAAAGTCAGCGGGGCTGCGCCCCGAGCTGCGCGCGGATCAACTCGATCTCGGTCTCGTGGGTCGTCATGAGGCGCTGCCAGCGCTCATCGGCCATGTCCCCGGTGCGCCAGGCCTGCAGGGTCACCAGGCTGGTGCCCGGCGGGTGCCCCAGCGCCGGGCCCGCGCTGACGAAGGCGCGAATGCGCGGCGCCAAGGTCTGCGGCGTCGCGCCCACCAGGTAATCCACCTGGCCGCGCGTGGCATCCACCACCACGCGCACCCAGCCCCCGGCGCCATCGAACAGCGACTCGCCCTGGAACAGGCCGGGCTCGACCTCGCGGCAGCTCCACAAGCCCAGCACCCAACGCGACATGCCGGCCTGGGTGGACAGATGCGCCAGCGCGGTGGGAACGTCGGCCTGGCACAGGCGGGCGGCGGCATGGACCATGTTGGACATCGGGCGTCTCTCTAGGTGAAGTGCAGCGTTGGAAATCAGGCCGGCCCCGGCAGCACCACTTCCAGCAGCTGCAGGTCGGGCGTACAGGCGTCGATCGCGTAGGTTTGTCCCGGCGGCAGCGAGACGCAATCACCCGCCTGCAAGCGGTGCGTGCCCTCGCAGTCCAGCGTCATGGCCCCCGCCAGCACGAACAGGAAGTCGAACTCCGCGTCGTGGCGACCGGTCACGCGCGGCGACGTCGGACCAATCGTGCGCACCACCCGCGCCGCAGCCAGGCCCTGGGTGGCGGCGCCGATGCCGAGGTTGCGCATCTCGAAGCCGCCCACCGCATGCCAGCGCGCCTGCTTGGCGATGTGGCGCACGAAGCGCTGCCCCGAGAACTCCCGCTGAGGGCGAAGCTGCGGGTTGGGCAGCCTGAGCGCGGGGTCGGCAAACGTCTCATGCCAGGCGGGGCAGGCAATCTCCACCACCTCCAGGCCGGGCGAGCTTTCCAGCACACGGTGACGGATGCGCGGGGGCTGCAGCACGCAGTCGCCCGCATGCATCACGAAGGGCTTGCCCTGGTCCTCGTAGATCACGCGCACCCAGCCTGCCTTCACGTAGATCATCTGAAAGCGGACCTTGTGGAAATGCACATAGTCCGGTACCGGACCTCCCTCCTCGATACGGATATGGGAGGCGATGAAGCGTCCGCCCAGGCGATCGGGGATCAGGTCGCGGTAGGTCAGGCCCGCGCGCCCGCGGTGCCAGGTGGCCCCTGCTTCATGGCGCGTGACCACCAGGCGCGAGACCAGCGGTGGCACCACCATCGGCGGGTCGGCATCGGCAATCTCGATCGCCGTGCCATTGGGTGCGGTCAGGCGGCGCGCGCCGCCCGCCACCGCATCGGGATTTCGACACAGGAGGCGCAGGGTTCCCGGCGCGCTGCGGGCCTGGCGGTCCAGGCGCACGCGCAGGCCATGCCCCGCGACCACCGCCACCTCGGGTGCATCCGCCGGGAACACCGCAGCAACGCGAAAACCCAAAATGTCGGTGAAGAACGCGAGGGTGGCGTCCAGGTCGGTGCAAGGCAGCACGACCTCGGCGGCCTCGATGCGAGCAGCGTCGGG
>JBEEIS010000112.1:0-31589 GCA_041169755.1 Pseudomonadota bacterium
CGATGCGGTTGGGACCGCCGCCGAGCACCATGATCTTTTTCTTGTTCGTGGGCTCGGCCTCGCACTCGTCCTCGTACGTCGAGTACATGTAGGCGGTGTTGGTGGCGAACTCGGCGGCACAGGTGTCCACGCGCTTGTAGACAGGGCGCACGTTCAGGACCTTGCGCTGCTCGCGCACGGCCTTGTCGGTGGTCTTGAGCAACTTGGCCAGCCGGCGGTCGGAAAAGCCCTTGCGTTTGAGCATGCGCAGGGTGACAGCGTCCAGAGAGGCCAGCGCCTGCGCCCCTTTGGCGGCGGCGAGCTTGTCCATCTCGAGTTCGAGCTTGACGATCTCTTCGATCTGCACAAGAAACCAGGGGTCGATTTTGGTGAGGTCATGCACCTCGGCCACCGACAGGCCCATGGCGAAGGCATCGCCCACGTACCAAATGCGCTCGGGACCGGGCTCACCCAGTTCTTTCTCGAGCGTCTCGCGGTCTTGGGTCTTCTCGTTCATGCCGTCGACACCCACTTCCAGACCGCGCAGTGCCTTCTGGAAACTTTCCTGGAAGGTGCGGCCCATGGCCATCACCTCGCCCACGGATTTCATCTGAGTGGTCAGGCGCGAATCGGCGGCAGGAAATTTTTCAAACGCAAAGCGCGGGATCTTGGTGACCACGTAGTCGATCGAGGGCTCGAAGCTCGCGGGCGTGGCGCCGCCAGTGATCTCGTTGCGCAGTTCGTCCAGCGTGTAGCCCACAGCCAGCTTGGCCGCCACCTTGGCGATGGGAAAGCCCGTGGCCTTGGAGGCCAGGGCCGACGAGCGCGAGACGCGCGGGTTCATCTCGATGACGATCATGCGACCGTCTTTCGGGTTGACCGAGAACTGCACGTTGGAGCCGCCGGTGTCCACGCCGATCTCGCGTAGCACCGCCAGCGAGGCGTTGCGCATGATCTGGTATTCCTTGTCGGTCAGCGTCTGGGCCGGGGCGACGGTGATCGAGTCACCCGTGTGCACGCCCATGGGGTCCAGGTTCTCGATGGAGCAGACGATGATGCAGTTGTCGGCCTTGTCACGCACGACCTCCATCTCGTATTCCTTCCACCCGAGCAGCGATTCTTCGATCAGCAGTTCGTGGGTGGGCGAGGCTTCCAGGCCGCGCTTGCAGATGGTCTCGAATTCTTCAGCGTTGTAGGCGATGCCGCCACCGGTGCCGCCCAGCGTGAAGCTGGGGCGGATGACAGTGGGAAAGCCCACGCTCTTTTGCACCGCCCAGGCTTCTTCCATGGAGTGCGCAATGCCCGAACGGGCCGAGCCCAGGCCGATCTGGGTCATGGCCTGTTTGAACTTCTGACGGTCTTCGGCCTTGTCAATGGCCTCGGGCGTGGCGCCAATCAGTTCGACCTTGTATTTCTCCAGCACACCGTGGTGCCAGAGATCGAGCGCGCAATTGAGCGCGGTCTGGCCGCCCATGGTGGGCAAGATGGCGTCCGGCTTTTCCTTGGCGATGATCTTTTCGACCGTCTGCCAGGTGATGGGCTCGATGTAGGTGACGTCGGCGGTGGCCGGGTCGGTCATGATCGTCGCAGGGTTGCTGTTGATCAAGATGACCTTGTAGCCTTCTTCGCGCAAGGCCTTGCAGGCCTGCACGCCGGAATAGTCGAACTCGCAGGCCTGCCCGATGATGATCGGGCCGGCGCCGATGATGAGGATGCTTTTGAGGTCTTGACGCTTGGGCATGGCTTATTTCTTTGCGGCTGCGGCGGCGTCCATCAGGCCGGTGAACCGGTCGAACAGGTAGCCAATGTCGTGCGGGCCGGGCGAGGCTTCGGGGTGGCCCTGAAAGCAGAACGCGGGCTTGTCGGTGCGGGCCAGGCCCTGCACCGTGCCGTCAAACAGACTGATGTGGGTGGCGCGCAGGTTGGCGGGAAGGCTCTTTTCATCCACCGCGAAACCGTGGTTCTGGCTGGTGATGGACACACGGCCGTTTTCTAGGTCTTTCACCGGGTGGTTGGCGCCGTGGTGACCGAACTTCATCTTGAAGGTCTTGGCGCCCGAGGCCAGGGCCAGGATCTGGTGCCCCAGACAGATGCCGAAGGTGGGGTAGCCCGCCTCGATCAGCTCGCGGGTGGCGGCGATGGCGTAGTCGCAGGGCTGCGGGTCGCCCGGACCGTTGGAGAGAAAAACGCCATCGGGGGCAAGCTTCTTCACGTCGGCGGCAGGTGTCTGCGCGGGCACGACGGTGACCTTGCACCCGCGCTGGGCCAGCATGCGCAGGATGTTCTTCTTCACGCCGAAGTCATAGGCCACCACGTGATAGCGCGGGTTCTCGAGCTTGCCGTAACCGGTGCCCAGCTCCCACTCGGTCTCGGTCCACTCGGCGCGGGCGGTGGCGGAGACCACCTGGGCCAGGTCCAGACCGGTCATGGCGGGCGCGGCCTTCGCCTGGGCGATAGCCTGGTCCCTCAGGGCTTGGGTCACGGCCTGGCCGGGTGCCAGGGCCAGGATGCAGCCGTTTTGCGCGCCCTGGGTGCGCAAGAGACGCGTGAGCTTGCGGGTGTCGATGTCGGCGATGCCCACGGTGCCCTCGCGCTCCAGGTAGGCCGAGAGCGTGAGGCTGCTGCGAAAGTTGGATGCGATGAGGGGCAGGTCGCGAATGATGAGGCCCGCGGCATGGACCTTGCCGGCTTCGATGTCTTCCTCGTTGATGCCGTAGTTGCCGATATGCGGATACGTCAGGGTGACGATCTGCCGGCAGTAGCTCGGGTCCGTGAGGATTTCCTGGTAGCCGGTGAGCGACGTGTTGAACACGACTTCGCCGGTGGTGGAGCCGGGGGCTCCGATCGAAGTGCCGATAAAGACCGTGCCGTCTGCGAGCGCCAGGAGGGCGATGGGCCGGGAGGCCTGTTGAGACAAAAGCACTGGGTTCTCCGTAGGGTGACGGGTACGCCCAAACGCTTACCGAGGCGACGCTCGATGTTGCTTTTGTTCAGGAAGGAGGCTGCGGTTGGCGCTAGGCGTACAGGTTTGCGGGAAAGCCCCCGATTATAGCCTCGGGCTGAGGTGCCCGTTCGGGCAGGTCGGGAAAAAGGCGTGCCGCGTTGGAGGCGGCACGCGAGTCGACTCAGAACGCGGCGATGCCGGTCTGCGCACGGCCCAGGATCAGGGCGTGGATGTCGTGGGTGCCCTCGTAGGTGTTGACCACCTCCAGGTTCACCAGGTGGCGGGCGACGCCATATTCGTCGCTGATGCCGTTGCCGCCCATCATGTCGCGCGCCAGGCGAGCGATGTCCAGGGCCTTGCCGCAGGAGTTGCGTTTCATGATGGAGGTGATCTCCACCGCGGCGGTCCCCTCGTCCTTCATGCGACCCAGTCGCAGGCAGCCTTGCAGGCCCAGCGTGATTTCGGTCTGCATGTCGGCCAGTTTCTTCTGGATCAACTGGTTGGCCGCCAGGGGCTTGCCAAACTGCTGGCGGTCCATGACGTACTGGCGGGCACGGAACCAGCAATCTTCGGCTGCGCCCATGGCGCCCCAGGCGATGCCGTAGCGGGCGGAATTCAGGCAGGTGAACGGGCCCTTGAGACCCCGAACCTCGGGGAAGGCGTTCTCCTCGGGGCAGAACACCTCCTCCATCACGATCTCGCCGGTGGTGGAGGCGCGCAGGCCCACCTTGCCCTTGATCTTGGGCGCGGACAGGCCCTTCCAGCCCTTCTCCAGCACAAAACCGCGAATGGAGCCCTCATCGTCCTTGGCCCACACGACGAACACGTCGGCAAAGGGCGAGTTGGAGATCCACATCTTGCTGCCCGTGAGCTTGTAGCCGCCATCGACCTTGCGCGCGCGGGTGACCATGCTGGCCGGGTCGGAGCCGTGGTTGGCTTCGGTCAGGCCAAAGCAGCCAATCCACTCGCCGGTGGCGAGCTTGGGCAGGTACTTCTGCTTGGTGGCTTCGTTGCCGAACTCGTAGATCGGCACCATCACCAGAGAGGACTGCACGCTCATCATCGAGCGGTAGCCGGAGTCGACGCGCTCGACCTCGCGGGCGATCAGACCGTAGCTCACGTAGTTCAGGCCGGCGCCGCCGTACTGCTCGGGGATGGTGGGACCCAGCAGACCCAGCTCGCCCATCTCGCGGAAGATCGCGGTGTCGGTGTTCTCGTCGCGGAAAGCCTGCAACACACGCGGGGCCAGCTTGTCTTGGCAATAGGCCTGGGCGGCCTCGCGGATGGCGCGCTCGTCGTCGGTCAGTTGGGCGTCGAGCAGCAGGGGGTCGGCCCAGTTAAATGCGGCCTTCGGGGTCTTGGACATCAGGTCTCCGGGTTCTTCGAAAAACGTCAGCGCTGACCGTCGTTCACCGACACTTTGTCCTTGGTCAGCCCGCCGAGCCGCGAGTGTACGCGACCCCCTGTACCCATGACCAAGGCATAGAGAATCTCATTGGGACGCGGGGCGTCCTGGATGCCGATTTCCATGCTGTTGTAGTGGCTGCGGACATAGGCGGCATGGATGTAATGCAAAGGCACCATCAGGCGGTAGCCCGCACTGGCCACGGCCTTGCTCGCGGGCACGATGGCCTTGGGCTCGCCCAGCAGCGAACGCATGGCCCAGCCTCCGGCCTCGTGCCACACCGCCGCGTGTTCGAGCTCGCCATTGACGCCCACGATGGCGGCCTTGCTATAGACCTCCACGTTGTCGCGGCCCAGGGTGTCGACCAGTTCCTGCGCCAGCAAGGTGCCCAGGCTGCGCAATTCAGCCATGAAGGGCATGAGATCGGGCTCGTAGCGACCGGCAAAGGGGTTGCGGATCACGGCACAGGCGGCCGCGATCTTCAGGGGCACAGCGGGTGGCGGGCCGCCTTCGTGAAACTGGGTCTCGACGATCAGGCTGCGCTTGCGGATTTCAATGAGGGACATGGTGTGTGCTGCGGGGTTTACTGCTTGGGGATCTTGGCCTCGTTGACCACCTGCGTCCATTTCTGGGTTTCGGCGGCCACCATGGCGCGCATTTCTTCGGGGGTGCTGCCCCGTGCCTCGCCGCCCATTTCTTCCAGGCGTGCACGCACGGAGGCGACTTGCAGGGCTTTTTGCAATTCGGCGTTGAGTCGGTCGACCACCGGCCGCGGCGTACCCGCCGGGGCCATCAGGCCGGCCCAGGAGCGTACGTCGTAACCCGTCACGCCTTGCTCGGCGACCGTGGGTACATCGGGCAGACCAGGCCAGCGCTGGGGGCCGGTGGCCGCCAGGGCGCGCAGCTTGCCGGCCTTGATGTTGGCAAGCACCGCGGTGGGCGGCGCGATGATGAAGGGCACGTCACCGGCCAGCAAGGCGGTGAGCGAGGCCGAATCGCCGCGATAGGGTACGTGCAGCAGGTTCGTCTTGGACATGCTGGCCAGGAGCTCGCCCGCCAGATGGTGGGTGGAGCCGATACCCGCGGTGCCATAGGCCACCTTGCCAGGGTTGGCGCGGGCATTGGCCAGGAGCGCGGACAGGCTAGACACCTTGTTGTCCGCGGTGGTGACGATCAGGAAAGGGAAGTAGGTGATGGTGCCAACCATCTCGAAGTCCTGCACCGTGCGATAGGCCAGGCTGTTGTAGATGGCGCCGGCCACCGCGTGACCGCCGGTGGCCAGGAGCAGCGTGTAGCCATCGGGGCGTGCGCGGGAGACGGTGGTGGCGGCGATGGTGCCGCCAGCGCCGGCCTGCGCCTCCACCACGAAGGACTGGCCCAGGCCCTTGGCCATCTCGGCGCTCACGGTGCGGGCAATGTTGTCGGCGTTGCCACCGGGCGCGAAGCCCTGGTAGATCTTGAGGGCGCGATCGGGCCAGGCCTGCGCATGGGCGCCCGGCGCGTACAGGGCGAAGGAAGCGGCCAGGGCTGCAGAAAGCTTCAGGGCGTGTCGGCGTTGCATGAGTCTGTCTCCTCGAGGTGGATGAAGGACGCGCCGGCTCGGGTCGATGGCCTGGGCTCTGGCGCGCGATGGTGACGGGTTGCGGGGGTCAGGGCTCCAGGACGATCTTTCCGCGGGTCTGGCCGGCGTCGAGTACCGCGTGCGCCTCGCGCGCCTGGTCCAGCCGCATCCGGGTCGGGCTGGGTGCGCGCACCTGGCCCTGCGCCATCAGCGCGATGGCCGATTGCATCAGGGCCTGGCGCTGCGAGGCGTCCTCGTCGAAGGTGTGCATCGAGAAACAGCGCACGGCCAGGCTGCGCCCGAGCAGGCTACGCAGCACCTTGAATACATCCTCGCTGGGCGGCCCGGAGACCACGTTGTAGGAGACGGCGGTGCCCAGGGGCGCCAGCGCGTGCAGACAGTCGATGAACAGCCGCCCGCCGATCGGATCGAAAGCCAGGTCCACGCCCCGGCCGCCGGTGAGGGCCTTCACCTGGGCCGGCAGGTCGGGACTGCCAGGATCGAGTACGGCCTCAAAGCCATGGGCCTTCGCATAGGCGCGCTTGTCCTCGGTGCGTGCGGTGCCGATCACCTGCAGGCCGTGGTGGCGGGCCAGCTGGCCCAGCATGGTGGCCACGCCGCCGGCAGCGCCGGTGATCAGGACGCTACGGGCCGTGAGTTGACCGCCGGCGAGTCCGAGCAGCAGGGCCTGTGCCAGCTGCAGATTGGGAAGGCTCACCGCGTCGGCGAAATCCAGGGTGGCGGGCAGACGGTAAGGCGCAGCCTCGGGCACCACGATCGCTTGCGCGTAGCAGCCTCCGCGCACCGGCAGGTCGCGCGCGCTGACCAGCACACGATCGCCCGCCTGCCATTGCGTGACGCCCTCGCCCACAGCGTCCACCTCGCCCGCCATTTCGGCGCCGGGGATCGCGGGCAGCGGCGGCATCCACTTGTAGGTGCCGTTGCGTATCAGGACGTCGGGCCGGCCCACGCCGATGGCGCGGGCACGCACCCTCACCTGCCCCGGCCCCGGCTGGGGCTCGGGCAGGTCGACCTGCTCGAGGGCCTCGGGCCCGCCGGGCACTCGGACCTGGATGGCGCGCATGCGGTTCAGGCCTGGGCGACGATGGGGTTGACCAGCGTGCCGATGCCTTCGATCTCGACCTCGCACACATCGCCGGCCTTCATGAAGAGAGGCGGCTTGCGGCTCCAGCCCACACCGGCCGGCGTGCCCGTAGCAATCACGTCGCCGGGCACCAGGGTGAAGATGGTGGAGGCGTAAGCGATCAGCTTGGCGATCGGGAAGATCATGTGGCCGGTGTGGCTGGACTGCTCCACCTTGCCGTTGAGACGCGTGACCAGCTTGAGCTGTTGGTTCGGTTTGATCTCGTCGGCAGTCACCATCCACGGACCGAAGCCGCCGGTGGACTCGAAGTTCTTGCCCGAGGCGATCTGCTTGGCATGGAACTGCCACTCGCGGATGCTGCCGTCGTTGTAGCAGGAGTAACCCGCCACATGGTCGAAGGCCTGGGCCTCGGAGATGTTGCGGCCTGCCTTGCCGATGATCACGGCCAGCTCGCCTTCCCAGTCCAGCGAGGCAGACGCCTTGGGCAGCACGATGGGCTGCTGGTGCGCGGTCTGCGAGCGCCACACGCGCAGGAAGATGGGTGGCTGCTCGGACAGCTCGCGCTGCATGCCGGCGGCCAGCACCTCCTGGTGGTGGTCCATGTAGTTGCGCACCGCGCAGACGATCTTCTCAGGGCGGGGGATCACCGGCAGGAAGGTGATGTCGGCCAGCTTGGCATCCGGGCTCTTGCCCGCGACATGCTGGGCCGCCTGCAGGTAGGCGCCCGAGCCGATGTAATCGGCCAGCGTGGGGTACTGGGGCATGTGGCGGCCCAGGTCGACCACGCCGTCGGCACCGACGACTGCGCCCCAGGTTTCGCGGCCCTGGTGGAGGAAGGAAAGCAATTTCATGAAGGGACTCCCGTGTTCGTGAGGAAAAGCGTGTGGGGGGAAAGAAGGATCAGGGCTTGGTGCGATCGCGAAACCGCGCTTGCCACTGGTCGATGGGCATGAAGGTGGGGTCGCGCCGGCAGATGGCCTCGGTCTCGCGCAGCAGGGTCTCGTCGTCCTGCGAGAGGTCCAGTGGATCGCCATGGGGCTGGGTGATGTAGAACGGCATGTCGATGTAGGTCTCGACGGTGTTGCCCTCGGGGTCGGCGAAGTACACCGACAGCGCGTTGCCGTGATTGAGCGGCACGAAACGCGTGGCGCCATGGGCCTCGGCCAGCACGCGGATGTCACGCAGATGCTGGATGGTGGGCACCGCAAAGGACAGCTGCATCACGGTGCTGAAGGTAGCCTCAGGCGGTCGGCCACCTGCGATCACCAGCTGGTGGTGCTGGTCCGGGCTGGCGCTGAGGAAGACCAAAGGTGCCTTGAAGGTACGGCCGACACCGCGGTCGGTCTCGGCCAGACCGAAGACGGTCTTGTAGAAAGAGACCATGCGCTCGACGTCGGTGACGAAGATCCCGAAATGGGAGGGGGTGGGTCGAGTGATCTGAAGCATGGGGTTTCGTGTCGGTGGTGGTCTGGGCGGGGGCGCAAGACGTTCAGGCGAGACGCCGGTTCACGTGTCGCCCGGCATCTTGCGCAGGGCGGCGACCACATTGCGCTGCGTGCTGAGCATGTGTTCGCTCAAGAGCGCACAGGCAGTGTCGGCGTCGCGCTTGAGGGCGGCCTGCATCAGGCGGCGGTGCCCCTCGTTCTTGCGGCGCAGGTTCTGGCGGTGGCGGCCGGAGATCTGGCGATAGCGCTCGGCCTGGTCGAACAGGCTGGCGCTCAGAGCCAATTGCCGCTGCGAGGGGCAAGCGGCCAGCAAGGCCTGATGAAAGTCTCGGTGACGCTGGACCCAATCGGCATCCAGTACGACCGGCCCCTCGGGCAGGCGCGACTCGAGCCGCTCGAGGCGATGAAAGCTCGCAACCAGCGCGGCTTCCCACGCGTCGTCGCCTGCCGCAATCGCATCGCGCAACGCCGATACGTCGATCATCAGTCGCATACGGGTGATGTCGGCCATGTCCTCGACCGAGATCGGCGCCACGCGAAAGCCGCGGCGCTCGTCGGCTCGAACCAGGCCCTCCTGGGCCAGGCGATTGAGCGCCTCGCGCAGCGGGCTGCTGGAAAAGCCGTACTGCACCTGCAGCAGCTCCAGCTTCAGCTTGGCGCCGGGCGGATGCGCGCCGTGCAGCACGTCGCGTCGCAGGCTCTGCAAGGCCTGCTCGGAGACAGTGGCGGCGGGAGCTGACGGGTCCGAGGTTTCCATCTTGGGAATTTTGTGCACAAATTTAAATTTTGTGCCTAATGAAAACCCTGAGGACGGGTTTGGGTTCTCGCGCGAACCCCCGGAACGCTGCGTCCCTGGGGCGCGCGGCGCGTTCTAGCCGGAGAAAAACGACGCGCTAGGGCGCTGCGCCATCCGCGCCACTTCCCGCGCCGGCAGGTGCTTGAGCCGATGATCGCTCCACACCTGGCGCCAGCGACGTGCCCCCGGCAAGCCGTTGTACAGACCCAGCATGTGCCGTGCGATGGCGTACCAGGGGGTGGCGCGAGCAGCGGCCTCGCGCTCCATGTAGTCCACCATCGCGGCCTCCACGCCCTCGCGCGTGAGGGCGTTCTCAGGCTCGCCGAAAAACGCAGCGTCCCAGGAGGCCAGCCACCAGGGGTTGTGATAAGCCTCGCGCCCCACCATCACGCCATCGACCGCCTGCAGCTGCGACTGCACCTGGGCCTCTTGCGTGATACCGCCATTGATCCCGATCACCAGCTGCGGGAAGTCCTGCTTGAGACGGTGCACGATCTCGTAGCGCAGGGGCGGTACCTCGCGGTTTTCCTTGGGGCTCAGGCCTTGCAGCCAGGCGTTGCGCGCATGCACGACGAAAACGCGGCAGCCGGCCTCGGCCACCGTGCCCACGAAATCGCGCACGAACGCATAGCTCTCGGTGCGGTCGATGCCGATGCGGTGCTTGACCGTCACCGGCACGGACACCGCGTCCACCATCGCCTTCACCCCGTCGGCCACGAGCGCTGGCTCCGCCATCAGGCAGGCGCCGAAGGCCCCGCGCTGCACCCGGTCGCTGGGGCAGCCGCAATTGAGGTTGATCTCGTCGTAGCCCCATTGCTCGCCCAGGCGGGCCGCCCGCGCCAGGTCGGCCGGTTCGCTGCCCCCCAACTGCAAGGCCACCGGGTGTTCCTCGGGGTGGAAGTCCAGGTGCCGTGCCACATCGCCATGCAGCAGGGCGCCCGTGGTCACCATCTCGGTGTACAGGCGCGCGCGCCGCGACAGCAGCCGGTGCAAATATCGGCAATGGCGGTCCGTCCAATCCATCATGGGCGCGACGGACAGGCGCCAGGCGGAGGCGGCAGGGAAAGCGTTCAGGGCAGGCACGGTGCAGACTTTACGCCGTCCACGTCCTACACCCCGCGGGCGAGGGTACCGACACCCCGGATCGCGCTGCAGCGCATTAATGATTCGGCAACCTGGAGGCACGCGCCATGAAACCCTTCCACCTGGATTCCCACATGGTCACGCTGCGCGGCGTGTTCTACCCCACGGGGCACATCGTCCTGATGCTGCCCGGACGCGAGCACGCCGATCAGGCGGCCCAGGCGTTGATCGCGGCCGGTATCGCCGGCGACGAACTGTCCATGCTGTCACCCGAAGTCTTCATGGGTCCGATCGCGCGGACCATCGGCAACGGCGACATGCCCCTACCCTCCCCCGGCACCGAAGGCGAGACGGTGCGCCACCTAGTGGAACTGGCCAGCGAAGGCCACTGGGGTCTGCTGGTACACGCGCCGCGCGCGAGCGACGCCGAGCGGGTGATGAAGGCGCTGAAGGAGCTGCCAGTGGCCTTCGCAGAGCGTTACCGGCACCTGGTGATCGAGGATCTGTGACACGCGCCCAAGAAAAAGCCCGTCCGCAAGGACGGGCTCGGGCGTGAACGCCGGGGCGGTTTACCCCATGTGCAGGCCGCCGTTGACGGAGAAGTCGGCACCCGTGGAATAGCCGCCTTCGTCGGAGGCCAGCCACGCGATGATGGAGGCGATCTCTTCGGGCTGACCCAGGCGCTTGACCGGGATGGTGGCCACGATCTTTTCCAGCACGTCCTCGCGGATGGCCTTGACCATGTCGGTGCCGATGTAGCCGGGGCTCACGGTGTTCACCGTCACGCCCTTGTTGGCCAGTTCCTGCGCCAGGGCCATGGTGAAGCCGTGCATGCCGGCCTTGGCCGCCGAGTAATTGGTCTGGCCGGCCTGGCCCTTCTCGCCATTGACCGAGCTGATGTTCACGATGCGGCCCCAGCCCTTTTCAACCATGTCGCCGACGACCTGCTTGGTCACGTTGAACATGGAGTTCAGGTTGGTCTCGATCACGGCGTCCCAGTCCTCGCGCGTCATCTTGACGAACATGCGGTCGCGGGTGATACCGGCGTTGTTCACCAACACGTCGATGGGACCGTGTTCGGCCTTGGCCTTGGTGAAGGCCTCGACGGTGGAATTCCAGTCGCCCACGTTACCCACCGAGGCGTGGAAGGTG
This sequence comes from Pseudomonadota bacterium, assembly GCA_041169755.1. Lineage (GTDB taxonomy): Bacteria > Pseudomonadota > Gammaproteobacteria > Burkholderiales > Burkholderiaceae_C > Ramlibacter. The sequence goes on from JBEEIS010000112.1 coordinate 11,471, forward strand.
TAGCCCTTCTCCTTTTGCTCGGCGAGCCACTTGGCGTAGTCGCGCGTGGGTCCGCAACCGGCGATGACCTTGAAGCCTTCGCGATGCAGTCGCTGGCAGATGGCGGTGCCGATACCGCCCATGCCGCCGGTCACGTACGCAATTTTCTGGCTCACTTGCTCTCTCCTTGAGTTTTCGCTGGGGGAAGGGGGTTGGATCATGCGCGCGCCCACGGGGCGTCACGCATTGTTTCTTTGTACGTCGGTCAGGCGCGTTCCACAGCGAGGGAAACCCCCATGCCGCCGCCGATGCACAGCGCGGCCAGGCCCTTGCTGACCTGGCGACGCTGCATCTCGTGCAGCAGGGTGACCAGGATGCGACAGCCCGAGGCGCCAATCGGGTGGCCGATGGCGATGGCACCGCCGTTGACGTTCACGCGGGCCGGGTCGATGTCCAGCGCCTTGTTGACCGCACAGGCCTGGGCGGCGAAGGCCTCATTGAGCTCGAACAGGTCCACGTCCTGAGCCTTCCAGCCGGCGCGCTCCAGGGCCTTGCGCGAGGCAGGCACGGGCCCCATGCCCATGGTGGCGGGGTCCAGGCCGGAGGTACCGAAGGCAGCAATGCGCGCCAGGGGCTTCAGACCCAGGGCCGCCGCCTTGCGCGCACTCATGACCACCACGGCAGCGGCGCCGTCGTTGATGCCCGAGGCATTGCCCGCCGTGACCGAGCCGGCCTTGTCAAAGGCAGGACGCAAGCCGGCCAGCGCTTCGGCGCTGGTCTTCTTGTTGATGAACTCGTCGGTGTCGAACAGGAGCGGATCGCCCTTGCGCTGCGGGATGCTCACGCCGACGATTTCGTCCTTGAACTTGCCGGCTTCCTGGGCCGCCGTCGCCTTTTGCTGGCTGGCCAGCGCCAATGCGTCCTGCATGTCGCGGGTGATGCCGTGGGCCTTGGCCACGTTCTCGGCAGTGATACCCATGTGGTACTGGTTGTAGACGTCCCACAGGCCGTCGACGATCATGGAGTCGACCATCTTCCAGTCGCCCATGCGCTGGCCGTCGCGCGAGCCCATGAGGACATGAGGCGAGGCGCTCATATTCTCCTGGCCGCCGGCCACCACGATCTCGCTGTCGCCATAGGCGATGGCCTGGGCCGCGAGCATCACCGCCTTCAGGCCCGAGCCGCACACCGCGTTGATGGTGAGGGCAGGCACTTCCTTGGGCACGCCTCCCTTCATCAGGGCCTGGCGCGCCGGGTTCTGACCGGCGCCGGCTGCAAGCACCTGGCCCATGATCACTTCACCCACCTGGGCCGGGTCCAGCCGCGCGCGCGCGATCGCCTCGCGAATGACGTTGGCGCCAAGCTCGGGCGCGGCCACTTTGGCCAGCGTGCCGCCGAACTTGCCAACGGCGGTGCGCGCTGCCGAGACGATAACGATGTCTTCCATGAGTGCTCTCTCCTTGTTTCAGATCTCGAAATTCAGGCCTTGACCTTGACGTAGCGACCGGGCGCGGGCTCGATGGCCTTGTACTTGCCGCCGCCATAGGCCTTGGGCGCGGCCACCTGCTTGCCCGCCAACGGCTTGAGCCAGGCGTACCAATCGGGCCACCAGCTGCCCGGGTGCTCCTTGGCGCCGTCGAGCCACTGAGCGTGGGTCTTGGGCAGCTTGGCGTGGGTCCAATACGAACGCTTGCCCTTGGCAGGCGGATTGATCACGCCGGCGATGTGGCCCGAGGCGCCCATGACGAAACGCTTGGGACCGGGCAGGTGCTGCACGGTGGCATAGGCGCCCTCGATGGGAACGATATGGTCCTCCCGCGAGCCGTAGATGTAGGCCGGGATATCGACCTTGCGCAGGTCAACCTTCTGACCACAAACCGTAGCCTTGCCGGGCTTGACCAGGTTGTTCTCGAAGTAGGTGTTGCGCAGGTACCAGGCGTACATGGGGCCCGGCAGGTTCGTCGAATCGCTGTTCCAGTACAGGAGGTCGAAGGGTGGCGGCGTCTCACCCTTGAGGTAGTTGCCCACCACGTAGTTCCAGACCAGGTCGTTGGGCCGCAGGAAGCTGAAGGTGGAGGCCAGGTCCTGGCCTTTGAGCAGGCCGCCCTGGGCCATCTGGGTCTCGCGGAACTTGACGAAGTGTTCGTCGATGAAGACGTCCAGGATGCCGGTGTCGCTGAAGTCCAGGAAGGTGGTGAGGAAGGTGACCGAAGCCACCGGCTTCTGGTCGCGCGCGGCTAGCACCGCCAGCGCCGTCCCGAGGATGGTGCCGCCTACGCAAAAGCCCAAGGCGTTGATTTCCTGGGCCTTGGCGATGGCCTGAACCACCTCGATGGCGCGAATCGCGCCGTCGCCGATGTAGTCGTCCCACGTGACGTTGCGCATGGACTCGTCCGGGTTGCGCCAGCTCACGAGGAAGGTGCGGTGGCCCTGGTCCACCAGATGACGCACGAAGGAATTCTCCGGCTGCAGGTCCAGGATGTAGAACTTGTTGATGCAAGGCGGCACCACCAGGAAGGGCCGCTCGTAGACCTTGGCGGTGGTGGGCTTGTACTCAATGAGCTGGAACAGCGCGTTCTCGAAGACGACCGCACCCTCCGTGGTGCCGACGTTGCGGCCGACCTCGAAGACGCTCTCGTCGGTCATGGACAGATGGCCCTGCTGGATGTCCTTCCACAAGTTCTGCAGGCCACGCGCGATGCTCTCGCCTTGGGTCTCGACCGCCTTCTTCTGGGCCTCGGCATTGAGCGCGAGAAAGTTGCTCGGGGCCGACGCGGCCAGCCACTGCTCGACGGAAAAGCGCAGGCGAGTCTTGGTCTTCTCGTCGGCATCGGTGGCCTCCACGAGTCCGAGCAAGGTGCGGGCATTGAGCAGGTAGACCGACGCGGAGAAGGCCGAGACCGGGTTCTCGGACCACGCACCATGCGCAAAGCGGCGGTCGGCGGCGCCGGGGTTGACCTTCAGACCGGAGTTCCACAGCTCGGTGGCTTCACGCACATAGGCCTCCTGCAAGGCCAGCAGCTTGTCGGGGGCGAAGCCCAGCGCGGGCAAAACGGCCGCCGCAGCCGTCGTGCCGCCGTTGCTCATGGACTGGAAGGATTCCAGGGCCTTTTTCCAGCCCTCGCCGAGGTTTTGCTGGAACTGGCTAGCGGCCTGCGCCCAATCTGCTCGAGAATCCATGGTGCTTGACTCCTGCGGGTGAAATCGCGTCGGGTGTCGAGTATCCCATTAGCCCTATGGGGCTCCAAGCCGAGCGGCACCCTTCCCATGTACCTCATCGCAATCGGCTGGCTGTATGTCGCGCTCATGATGGCCGTCGCCGAAGCCAGCAACACCAACGGGTCGATCCTGGGCGCAGTGATTACCTTCGTGCTATACGGCCTCGCGCCGACGGCCCTGGTGATGTACATCCTGGGAACGCCGGCACGCCGGCGGGCCCGAGAAGAGCGCGAGGCCCGTGAAGCGAACGAGCCCGCAGCGGCCTCACACCCGCCAGACGCTGGCAGCCAGCCGGCCACTGACGCGGTCTCGGCGGTGCGAAAAGAACCGTGAACCCTGCGTGACGGTGCACCAGCCGGGGCTGCCGTCGTTGCCATGCACGCGCTGCGGGTCCACGCCCAAGGCCCCCAGCCGATCCCGCGCCAGACCCGCCAGGTCCGCCCGCCACTTGCCTGGCGCGGACGCAGCGAAGCGGGCGGCGCATGCGGGATCGTGCGCGGCGTAGGCCTGCAGCACCTCGGCGCCCACCTCGAAGGCGTCGGGCCCGATGCAAGGGCCCAGCCAGGCCACGGTATGCGCGGGGTCCAGCCCACGCAGGGCCGACTCCAGCACCCCGCGACCACCCTGCCCCAGCAAGCCACGCCAGCCCGCGTGCGCCGCAGCGACCCGGCCGCCGCGCAGGTCAGCGAACAGCACCGGCAGGCAGTCGGCCACCATGATCGTGCACGCCAACCCACGCTCGCGGGTGGTGCAGGCATCGGCCTGCGTGCCATCGGGTGTGTCCGCATGCAGCTCTACGCACTCGAAGCCATGCACCTGGCGCAGAAAGACCGGGCGCACCCCGAGACGGCGGGCATAGGCCTGCCGGTTCGCAGCGACCGACGCAGGGTCGTCGCCCACGTGGTCGCCCAGGTTCAGGCGGTCCCAGGGCGGCTGCGACACGCCGCCCGAGCGCGTGCTGCACAGAGCGCGTACGTCAGGCCCGACGGGCCACTGCGGCTCAAGCACATCGAGGTCCGGGTCGGCCATGGCGGGAGGCTCAGGCTTCGTTGTCGGGGCAGCTCGAAGGCTGCGCCTGTTGGAAGGCTTCCAGCGCCATGCAGGCCTCGAAGGCCGCCATGGTGCGGGGCAGGCCGGAGAAATCGACGTTGAAGCGCTGGCCGTTAAAGATCTGCGGCACCAGGAGGCAATCGGCCAAGGTGGGTGTGTCGCCATAGCAGTAGGTGCCAGGGGGCAGCTGCGCGAGCTCGCGCTCGAAGGCCTCCAGGCCGGTGCGCACCCAGTGCCGATACCAGGTGTTCTTGGCCTCGTCCTCCACCTTCAGGGTCTTGACCAGGTACTTCAGCACGCGCAGGTTGTTCAGCGGGTGGATCTCACAGGCAATCGACTGGGCCAGCGCGCGCACCCGCGCGCGACCGAGGGCGTCGTTGGGCAGCAGCGGCGGTTGAGGGTGCACCTCGTCGAGGTATTCGATGATGGCCATCGACTGCGACAGCGCCTCCTGGTGATCCAGGACCAGGGTGGGCACCAGGCCACCGGGCGCCAGCGCCTGGTAGAACGACTGGGTGTGCTCGCCCTTGACCAGGTGCACCGGCACGTACTCATAGGGCAGACCCTTGAGCGCCAGCGCGATGCGCACGCGAAAGGATGCGGAGGACCGGAAATAGTTGTACAGCTTCATGCAGCAAGCATAAACCGCGTGCGCCCGGGAACGGGTCACTTGAGGGCGCGCCGCGTGGCGCCCCTGTGGCCAGGTACGAGAAGCCGTAAGAAGCGGCGTCTATCATCTGGCTGATGAACGCCCCACACCCCATGGCCCAGGAACGCCAGGCGCTCTATCGCGAGATGGCGCCCTTGAACCTCACCCCGCTGTGGGAGGTACTGCACGCCCTTGTCCCGCCGCAGCCTGCCACGCCCTGCGTGCCGGCGCTGTGGCAGTACGAGGCGGTGCGCCCGTTCCTGATGCGGGCCGGCGACGCCATCACCGCCGAGGAGGCCGTACGCCGCGTGCTGGTCCTGGAGAACCCCGCGCTGCGTGGGCAGTCGGCGATCACCCAGTCGCTGTATGCGGGCCTGCAGTTGATCCTGCCTGGCGAGGTAGCCCCCAGCCACCGCCACACCCAGAGCGCGCTGCGCTTCATCGTCGAGGGCAGCGGCGCCTACACCGCGGTCGATGGCGAGCGCACCACCATGCAACCGGGCGATTTCATCATCACGCCGAGCTGGGCCTTCCATGACCACGGCAGCGAGGCCGACGCTCCGGTGGTGTGGCTGGACGGCCTGGACATCCCCATGATCCGCTTCCTGGACGCCGGCTTCGCCCAGAACGGCGCCAGCCAGTCGCAGGCCGTGACCCGCCCCGAAGGCACCAGCCTCGCGCGTTATGGCCACAACATGGCACCGGTGCACCACGACGCGCCCTATGGCCTGACCTCGCCCATCTTCAGCTACCCCTATGCCCGTACCCGCGAGGCCCTGGAACGGCTCGAGCGCGATGCCCCCATCGACCCGTGGGACGGCGTGAAGCTGCGCTACACCAACCCGCAGACCGGGGGCTGGCCCATGCCCACCATGGCCACCTTCATGCAGAAGCTGCCGGCCGGTTTTTCGGGCCGGGGCTGGCGCCAGACCGATGGCGCGGTGTACAGCGTGGTCGAAGGGCATGCCGTGATCCATGTACAGTCGCCCGCGGGCCAGGACTGGCGCTTTGAAGTGGCGCCGCGCGACCACTTCGTGGTGCCGTCCTGGCACACCGCACGCCTGACGTCTGAAAAGGGCTGCGTGCTTTTCAGTTATTCCGACCGCCCGGTGCACCAGGCCCTGGGCGTCCACCGAGAGGAAAGGTTGTCATGAGTTTCGTGTTCCCCCCGCCGGCCTGCGTGTCGGTCCCCATCGTCGGCCGCGCCGAGCGCTTTCCTGTAGCCCGGGTGTACTGCGTCGGGCGTAACTACGAGGAACACGCCAAGGAGATGGGGTTCACCGGCCGTGAGCCGCCCTTCTTCTTCATGAAGCCGGCCGACGCGCTGGTGGTGGCCGATGCGGGCCAGGCGGTCTCCATCCCCTACCCCCGCATGACCAGCAACCTTCACCACGAGATCGAGCTCGTGGTCGCCATCGGCACCGGCGGACGCAACATCCGCGCTGCCGACGCCTTCAAGCACGTCTACGGCTACGCGGTCGGCCTGGACATGACCCGACGCGACCTGCAAGGCGAGATGAAGAAGCAGGGCCGCCCCTGGGAGATCGGCAAGTCCTTCGACCAGTCGGCACCGATCGGCCCCATCACCCCCGCGGCCCAGGCAGGCGGCATCGAGCAGGCCGGCATCGCACTGCAGGTCAATGGCCAGGACCGCCAGCGCAGCCAGATCTCCAAATTGATCTGGAACATCGCTGAGACCATCGAACACCTCTCGGCCGCCTGGGACCTGCAGCCCGGCGATCTGATCTTCACCGGCACGCCCGAGGGCGTGGCTGCAGTGGTGACAGGCGACACGATGGTCGGACACGTCGACGGACTCACGCCCATCACCGTGAACGTGCGGGCCGCCTGACACCGCCGGAGAAACTTCGCGTGCGCGTCCTGGAGCAACTGGCCAAGCTGTGCGCCATCCTGGCGGGCATGCTTCTCACGGCCATCACCCTCATGACCTGCGCAAGCCTGGTCGGACGCAACACCACCGGCGCCACCCTGGTGGGCGACTTCGAGCTCACCGGCGTCGCCGCCGGCGCCGCAATCGCGCTGTTCATGCCCTGGTGCCAGGTCACGCGCGGCAACATCATCGTGGACTTCTTCACCGCACGGGCGAGCGCCCCCACGAATGCGGCACTCGATCGTCTGGGCGCCCTCCTGCTGGGTCTGACGATGGCGCTCCTCGCGTGGCGCACCGCGCTGGGTGGCATCAACGCCTGGTCCACCCAATCGGGCACGATGATGCTGGGGTTTCCCGAGTGGATCGTCTATGCACTGATGGTGCCGCCGCTGGGCCTCACGGCCCTGATCGGTGCCGCCCAGGCCCTCTTCGGCTTCGGTGAGGTCGCTGAATGAGCCCGCTGGCCCTCACGGCATTGATCTTTGGTGTGATGCTCGTGCTGATGGCGATTCGCACGCCGATCGCCATCGCGATGCTCGGCGCCGGCGCACTCGGTTACGTGCTGCAGGCCGGCTGGCTGCCGCTGGCCAACTTCCTGAACACCCAAGCCTTCGCCCGCTTTGCCAGCTACGACCTATCGGTCATTCCGCTGTTCATCCTCATGGGCAATTTCGCGAGCCAGGGCGGCATCTCCAAGGCGCTGTTCGAGTTCGCCAGCGTGATCATGTCGCGCTTTCGCGGCGGCCTGGCCATGGCCTCGGTCATGGCCTGTGCCGCCTTCGGCGCGATCTGCGGCTCGTCGGTGGCCACGGCGGCCACGATCACCTCGGTGGCCCTGCCCGAGATGCGCCGCCACGGCTACTCCGGGCGCCTGTCCACCGGCGCGCTGGCGGCCGGCGGCACCCTGGGCATCCTGATCCCGCCCTCGGTGCCGCTGGTGATCTACGCCATCCTGGCCGAACAGAACATCGCCAAGCTCTTTGCTGCGGCCATGATCCCGGGCCTGATCGCCATGGCGGGCTACATGGTGGCCATTGCCATCTACGTGCGTCTGGTGCCGGGCCACGCGCCCGAACACGAAGACGCGCCGCAGCTGACGGCCACCATCCTGTGGGGCGTGATGCCCATCGCCATCATCTTCCTGCTGGTGTTTGGTGGCATCTACGGCGGACTGTTCACGCCTACCGAAGGTGCTGCTGTGGGTGCGGCCGCCACCTTCGTCGCGGCCCTGGCCAAGCGCGAGATCACCTGGGCCGAGTTCAAGCACTGCTTCTACGCCACAGCCCAGGCCTCGGCCATGATCTTCATGATCTTCCTGGGCGCCGACCTGATGAACGCCGCCCTGGCCCTGACCCAGGTCCCGGGCCAGCTGGCCGCTGTGGTCAATAGCTGGGGCCTGCCGCCATTGGCGGTGGTGGGCGCCATCTTGCTGTTTTACGTGGTCCTGGGCGCGGTGATGGACGAACTGTCCATGATCCTGCTGACGATCCCGATCTTCTTCCCAATGGTGATGGCCCTGGACTTCGGCCTGCCGTCCGAGTCAGTGGCGATCTGGTTCGGGATCATGGTGCTCATGACGGTGGGCTTTGGCCTGCTGGCGCCCCCGGTGGGTCTGAACGTCTACGTCGTCAATGGCATGGCCAAGGACGTGCCTATCGCCGAGAGCTACCGCGGCGTGATGCCCTTTCTGGTCAGCGACACCCTGCGCACCCTGCTGCTGCTGTTCGTCCCCGGCATTTCGCTGTGGCTGGTGCAGTACCTGGGTTGAGGGAAAGCCCCCTGGCCGCCAGCCCCGCGCTCGGATAGGGTTTCGATGTCTTTTCCTTGGAGCTTTCCCATGATCCAACGCCGTACCCTCCTGAAATCGTCCGCTGCCGTCGCCCTGGGCGCACCGGCTCTGTCGGGCCTGGCCCAGCAATCGGTCACGCTCAAGTTCCACACCTTCATGGCGCCCCAGTCCAACGTGTGGCTGGCCATGCACAAGGCCTGGATGGACAAGGTCGAAAAGGACTCGGGCGGCCGCATCAAGTTCGAGGGCTATCCGGCGATGCAACTGGGGGGCACCCCGGTGCAGCTGTATGACCAGGCGCGTGATGGCGTGGTTGACATTGTCTGGACCCTACCTGGCAACACCGCCGGCCGCTTTCCGCGCGTGGAGGTGTTCGAGCTGCCCTTCATGCTCTCGAACGCCGAGGCCACCTCCAAGGCCTACTGGGAATACGTTCACACCGTCGCCGCCGACGAATTCAAGGACACCCAGGTACTGGCTTTGAACGTGCACGGTCCTGGCATGTTCCACACCAAGGACAAGCAAATCAAGACCGTCAACGACGTACGCGGCATGAAGCTGCGCGGGCCGACCCGCCAGGTCACCAAGATGCTCGGTCTGCTGGGAGCCACGCCGGTGGGCATGCCGCTGCCGCAGATTCCAGACGCCCTGTCCAAGGGCACGATCGAGGGCTGCGCCATCCCCTGGGAAGTGGTGCCCTCGGTGAAGGTGCACGAGCTCACGAAGTTCCACAGCGAGTTCGACCCGGCGGGCGGCGCCCTCTACACGACCACGTTCGTGATGACCATGAACAAGGCCAAGTACAACGCGCTGGCGCCCGACCTCAAGAAGATCCTGGACGCCAACTCCGGCATCGAGACTTCGGGCTGGCTGGGCAAGGTGCAACAAGGGGGCGATCCGGCGGGCCGCAAGGCGGCTGAGGACCGCAAGAACACCATCTACACCATCCCCGCCGCCGACGCCCAGGAGTTCCGTCGCAAGGCGCGCCTGGTCGAGGTCGAGTGGATGGAAGACATGAACAAGCGTGGCTTCGATGGCCGCAAGCTCCTGGACACCGCTCGCGCCCTGATCGAAAAGCACACCAAGGCCGCTGCCGCACCCGCAGGCAAAGCGCCCGCGAAAAAGGCCTGAGTCCGCCTGCGGACACCCCGAGGGCCCCGGTGGGGGCCCTTTTTTGTTGCCCTTACACTGAAGCGATGCAACGCAGCCCGATCAAGCATTGCCGTGACTGCGGCAGTACCGTGAACTACCGCCTCCCCGATGACGGCGACACGCGCCATCGGGCCATATGCACCGCCTGCAACATCGTCCATTACGAGAACCCCTTGAACGTGGTGGGCACGGTGCCCTACTTCGGCGACCGGGTGATGCTGTGCCTGCGCAACATCGAGCCGCGCCGCGGCAAGTGGACGCTGCCTGCCGGCTTCATGGAACTGGGTGAAACCACCTCGCAGGGTGCAGCGCGCGAGACCGACGAGGAGTCCGGCGCGCGCTTCGAGATGGAGGGCTTGTTTTCGGTGCTGAGCGTGCCGCGCGTGGGACAGGTGCACTTGTTCTACCGGGCGCGGCTCCTCAATGATCGCTTCGATCCAGGCCCAGAGACGATCGAGGCACGCCTTTTCAGCGAAGACGAGATCCCTTGGGACGAGATCGCCTTTCGCACCGTGCGCGAGACGCTTCTACGCTACTTCGATGACCGTCGACGCGGCGTGTACGCGGTGCACACGCTGGACATCGACTGACCGCCCTCAGCGCGGGCGCACCTGCGACAGCACCAGGGCGCCGCCCGTGAGCGAGCCGTACTCCCAGGGCTGCTGCTTGCCCGAGGTGGACGCCATCACTTTTTCGCGCACCTTGCGAAGCACTACCGCGATGTCCTCCGGGTCGGACAGGTGCTCCAGCAGGGCCCGCGTGAACGGTGAATTGCGCTGGCCCACCCCGTCGGCGGCCACCTGACCGTCCTTGGTCGCATAAGAGATCAGCGTGCCCTGCGCCGCGTTGATCGGCGCCAGGCCCCGGGTGACGCTGCGGCTGTCGGAACGCGCCAGCGGGTTGTCGCGGCAGGCGTCCAGGAACACCAGCTTGGTCTTGCCCGGCATGAACTGCTCCACCACTGAATTGAGCGACACGCCCTGGATCGTGGCCTGGGCCACGTCGCTCTGGTCGAAGTCGACCGGCAGCATGTAGTTGGTGCCCAGGATTTGCACGCCATGGCCCGCGTAGAACAGCAGACTCAGATCGGCCTGCGCAGCGCTGCGATTGAACTGGCTCAGGGCCGAGACCAGGCGGGCGCGGTTGGCATCGGTCACTTCCGTCACCTTGAAGCCCAGCGCGCGCAGCTTCTCGCTCATGGCTTTGGCGTCGTTCACCGGATTGGGCAGACGGGCCGAGCCGGCGTAAGCGGAATTACCGATCACGAGGGCATGCGCGTCCAGGGCCTGGGCCGGTGCCGCTGGCGCCGTCGGCCGCATCACACCCTGCGAGGCCGTTTGCTGCACCTGCTGCTGCATGCGGGCCAGCGCCTCTTCGGCCTGGCGCTGGCGCTCGCGGGCCTGCTCGGCCTCGGCGCGCAGGCGCTCGGTTTCAGTGTTGTACACCGGCGCAGGCGCAGGCGCTGCTACCGGCGCAGGGGCGGCAACCGTCGAAGACCGACCGAAGGGGAAGCGTCCGGTATCCACCGAATCGGCACGCGCGAGCTTGCTATCGGCCCAGATGCCGGAGCTGGAGACCGATCCGTCCGCCCGGTAGAAGATGCCCTGCCCGCTGAATCGGTCGTCCCGGAATTCGCCGACATACCGGCTGCCGTCGGCGTACAGGTAGGTCCCCACGCCGTTGAACTTGCCGTCACGGAAAGCGCCTGTGTAGCGGGACTTGCTCGAGGCGAACAGGTAGGAGCCCTGGCCCACACGCACATCGTTCACGAAGTCGCCGGTATAGACGTCACCGTTGGAGAACTGTAAGGTGCCCTGTCCGTTGAAATTGCCGTTACGGAAGGGGCCGACATAGCGCCCGCCGTTGTTCGTGACGTAGGTCCCGACGCATTGGGTCCACGCGGCGTTGTACTGCGCCCCCGGACAGGGCGGTAGGGTAGATGCCGGTGCGGCGGCAACGGCCGGCGCAACCGCCGCAGGTGCAACCGCCGTAGGTGCAGGTGCTGCCGTCGCCAGCGGCGCCGCGGCGGCCGACAACGCGAACGGGTAACGGCCCGTGTCCACAGGCTCGGCCCGTACCAGCTTGTCGTCGGACCAGACGCCGGCGCGGTCCACCGACCCGTCGGGCGCGTACAGGATGCCGGGGCCACTGAACTGGTCGTCGCGCAGCTCGCCGACGTAGCGTCGGCCCGTATCGAACACATAGGTTCCGACACCATGGAACTTGCCGTTGACCAGTTGCCCGACGTAGCGGCCCTTGCCACTGGCAAACAGGTAGGTCCCGTACCCCGTCCTCTCGCCCGCCACGAAATCACCGATGTACCGGTCGCCGTTGGGGAAGTACAGCACCCCAAGTCCGGTCCGATGGCCCTGACGGTATTCGCCCACATAGCGGTGGCCGGCTGCGGCGATGCCGGTGCCCAGTCCGTGCAACTCACCATTCTGGAAGGGACCGACGTACTGAGACCCATCGTTGAAAGCGCGGTTTCCGATGCATTGGGTCCAGCTTGCCTGGTACTGAGTCCCTGGACAGGGCGGCAGCGCCATCGCCTTGACCGACTCCAGCGCCTCGGGCGGCAAGGCAAGGTTCAGGTCGAAGGGGAAACGGGTGGTGTCCACCGTCTCGGCGCGCACGAGCTTGTCTTCCGCCCAGAACCCGCTTTGCGAGATCGAGCGGTCACCCCGGTAGTAAATCCCGCGTCCGTTGTAGTTGTCGCCGCGGAACTCGCCCACATAGCGGCTACCGTCGCTGCGGAAGATAAAGCTGCCCACGCCGTGAAACTTGGACTGCTGCACCTGGCCGAGGTAGCTGTTGCGGTTGCTCGCGAACAGGTAGCTGCCCACACCCTCTCGGTGGCCATTGGCGAAATCGCCGGCATAACGGTCGCCATTGGCAAAGTACAAGATGCCCCGGCCCGAGCGCCGTCCCTGGCGGAACTCGCCCACATACCGAAAGCCATCCGCCTCCGACATGCTGCCCAGTCCTTCGTACTCGCCATTCATGAAGGCGCCCACATAGCGGTCGCCACGGGCGTTGACCTGGGTGCCCTGGCAGTTTGTCCAGGCCCTGCTGTACGTGCCGGGGCACTGGGGCAGGGTCGTGGATTGGGCGAAGGCCAGGCCAGAAGGCACCAGGGTGGCCGCCAGCCAGAAGAAGACATGGATCAGGGGAAAGTGCCGCATGGAACTGCTCACGACTGGAAAGCTGGATAAGCCGGGATGCTACCCTAGCCCGTCAATTTGACCACGGCCCCCAGCAAAACGGGCCGGCCCCTGGAGGGAACCGGCCCGTGAATCGGGAATAAATGGTCGGCGTGGCGGGATTCGAACTCGCGACCCCTTGCACCCCATGCAAGTGCGCTACCAGGCTGCGCTACACGCCGACAAGCCGCAGATTATAGCGCGGTAATCGCCACCCTCCAGGCGACCTCAGTGCGGCGCGGACAGCAGATCGCGGATCTCGAACAGTTCGCGGCGCAATTGCAGCAGGCGTTGCATGGCCGCCTCGCCCACGGGCATGGCCAGAACTTCGGCGCGCTCGTCTTGCAGACCGGTGTCGTCGCCCGGGGCATCGAGCTCGATCGGCTCCACGCCTTCGAGCATGACCTCGCCCGCACGGCGCCGGTCACGCTCGCCCTGTACGATTTCCTGCAGCTTATTGCGCGCGCCGCTGATGGTGAAGCCCTGGTCATAGAGCAGGTCGCGAATGCGGCGGATCATCAGCACCTCGTGGTGCTGGTAGTAGCGGCGGTTGCCCCGTCGCTTCATCGGGCGCAGCTGGGTGAACTCCTGCTCCCAATACCGCAGCACGTGCGGCTTCACGCCACACAGCTCGCTCACCTCACCGATGGTGAAGTAGCGTTTTGCCGGGATGGACGGGAGCGGTTTCTCCATTGAAATCAAGCCGATGCGAAGGGAACCTGTGAGGGTACTCCAAGTCGACCCGCGCGCAAATAACCCAAAGGTCTGTCGCTGCTTCAGGAGGTTTCGCCGTTGCCCTGAATCAGTTCCTTGAGCTTGTGGCTCGCGTGGAAGGTGACGACACGGCGAGCCTGGATCGGGATCGATTCGCCGGTGCGCGGGTTGCGCCCCGGGCGAGGCGCCTTGGTACGGATCTGGAAATTGCCGAAGCTGGAGATCTTCACGTCCTGGCCGTCGACCAGGCTGTCGGAGATCAGGTCGAAGAATGCGTCGATCATGTCCTTGGACTCGCGCTTGTTCAGGCCGATCTGCTCGAAAAGCAATTCAGCCAGTTGCGCCTTGGTCAGGGCCGGGGTTTCCAGGCTCTCGACGGTGAAGTCCAGCCGTGCGTCGGCTTCGGTCTCGGGACGGGTGGCGTCGTTCATGCTCAGGCCCTCAGGCGTCCGCCCACGTCGCGGCCGATGCGGGCCACGATGGCCTGAACGGCCGATTCAATCTCGTCGTCGGTGAGCGTGGCGGCGGCACGCCCTAGGACCAGGCGCACGGCCAGGCTCTTTTCGTGGGCGGCGATGCCGGTCACGGCCTGGGCTGGCTTGTAGACGTCAAACAGGAAGGCGCCTTGCAGCAGCCCGCCGGTGTCGGCCGCGCGCACCGACGCCAGCAGGGCGTCGTGGCTCACGGTGTCGGCGACGATGACCGCCAGGTCACGCTCGGAAGGCTGTACGCGCGGCACAGGCTCGAAAGCCGCCACGCGGCGCGCCAACACCGCATCGAGGTCCAGCTCAAACAGCAGGGGCGCGCCGGGCAGGTCCCACTGTTGGCGCCAACGCGGATGCAACTCGCCCAGCACGCCGATCTGCACGCCGTCCACCCAGACACCGGCGCAGCGCCCGGGATGCAAAGCGGGATGGGTGGCGGATCGGTACTGCGCCTGCACCGGAGCCAGCAAGTTCTGGACGTCGCCCTTGAGATCGAAGAAATCGCCAGTGCCCTGCCCCTTGCGGCCCCATTGCAGGCCGTCGACGTCGCCAAAGGCCAGACCCGCCACCCGCATCGGCTGGTGCACGCCGCGCACGGTGGTATCCGTGGTGGCCACCGAGGCATCGCGCAGAAAGACACGCCCGATCTCAAACACGCGCACACGTTCGGCCTTGCGGTCCAGGTTGTGCCGCAGCACCTGCAGCAGCGACCCGATCAGCGAAGAGCGCATGACGCTCATCTGGCTTGCGATCGGATTGAGTAGGCGTACTGGATCGGAGTTGCCGGCCAGGTCCCGCTCCCAGGCTTCTTCCACGAAACTGAAGTTGATGGTTTCCTGGAAGCCCAGGTCCGCCAGCAGGCGGCGCACCGCAAAGCGGCTGCGACGCGATTCGGTGGCGGGGCTGGCCACGATGGGAGCCAGCGGCGGCGTGGTCGGCAGGTTCTGGTAGCCGACGATACGCACCACCTCCTCGATCAGATCTTCCTCGATGGCGAGGTCGAAGCGATGTGGCGGCGGCACGAGGGTGAGGTGGTCGCCCTGGACCTGCACCTGCAGGCCCAGACGCGCCAGGGCGTTGCGGCAGTCGTCGGCGGTCAGCGGCATGCCGATCACCTTGGCGGCGCGCGATGCCCGCAGGGTGAGGGGCTGGCGCTCGGGCAGGGCGACGACCTGGTCGTCGACCGGGCCAGCTTCGCCACCGCAGATGTCTTGAATCAGGCGCGTGATGTGCTCGATGTGCAGGGCGGTGAGGCTCGGGTCGACGCCACGCTCGAAGCGGTGGCCGGCGTCGGTGGAGAAGTTGTAGCGGCGCGAGCGGCCCTGGATCGCCTGCGGATGCCAGAAGGCGGCCTCGACATAGACGTTGCGGGTGCTGTCCGAGACAGCGGTCGAATCGCCGCCCATGATGCCGGCCAGGGACTCGACCTGCGCGTCGTCGGCGATCACGCCCACCTGATCGTCCAGCGTCACGGTATTGCCGTTCAAGAGCTTGAGCGTCTCGCCCGCGCGGCCCCAGCGCACGTCCAGGCCACCATGAATCTTGTCCAGGTCGAAGATGTGCGTCGGGCGGCCGAACTCGAACATCACGTAGTTGGAGATGTCCACCAGGGCCGTCACGCTGCGCTGGCCGCAGCGCGCCAGGCGGTCGACCATCCACTGCGGGGTCCGGGCCTGGGTGTTGACGTTGCGCACCACACGGCCGGAGAAGCGACCGCACAGGTCGGGGGCCGAGACCTTCACCTTCAGGCGGGCGTCGTGCGCGGGCTTGACGGGCTCGAACGTCGGCGCCTTCAGGGGCGCGCCAGTGAGCGCGGACAGCTCGCGCGCCACCCCGTACACGCTCAGGGCGTGAGCCAGATTGGGCGTGAGCTTGAGGGTGAAGAGCGTGTCGTCGAGATCGAGCGTCTGGCGAATGTCGGCGCCGATGGGCGCATCGGCTGCCAGCTCCAGCAGACCGCCGTGGTCGTCGCTCAGTTGCAACTCGCGCGCCGAGCACAACATGCCCTGGCTCTCGACGCCGCGCAGCTTGCCCAGTTTGATCTGGAACGGCTTGCCGTCCTCGCCGGGGGGCAGCTCGGCCCCGACCAGCGCGCACGGCACGCGGAGACCCACGCGAGCGTTCGGCGCGCCGCAGACGATGTTCAGCAAGGCGCCCTGCCCCACATCCACCTGACACACGCGCAGGCGGTCGGCGTTGGGGTGCTGCACGGCCTCCTTGATCTCGCCCACCACGATCTTCGTGAAAGGCGGCGCGACGGGCCGAAGCTCCTCGACCTCCAGGCCGCCCATGGTCAGGGTATCGGCCAGTTCTTGGGTGCTCAGGGGCGGGTTGCAGAACTCGCGCAGCCAGGACTCGGGGAATTGCATGGTCGGTTACCGGAATTGGCGCAGGAAGCGGATATCGCCGTCGAAGAACAGGCGCAGGTCATTGACGCCATAACGCAGCATGGTCAAGCGGTCCGGCCCCATGCCGAAGGCGAAGCCGATGTACTGCTCCGGGTCCAGGCCCATGTTGCGCACCACGTTCGGGTGCACCTGACCCGAGCCGGCCACCTCCAGCCAGCGGCCAGATAGCGGGCCAGACTGAAACTGGATGTCGATCTCGGCACTGGGCTCAGTGAAGGGGAAGAAGCTCGGACGGAAACGCAGCGCCAGGTCGTCGCTCTCGAAGAAGGTGCGGCAGAAGTCGGTGAAGACGACCTTCAGGTCCTTGAAGCTCACGTTCTTGCCGAGCCACAGGCCTTCGCACTGGTGGAACATGGGCGAGTGCGTGGCGTCGCTGTCGACCCGGTAGGTACGACCCGGCGCGATCACGCGGATCTCGGGCATGTCGCCGGCCTTCAGGGCCGCCGCATGCTTCTTGATGTGGGCATGCGCGTAGCGCACCTGCATAGGGCTGGTGTGCGGGCGCAGGTTGTAGGGGATGTCGTCCTCGCCCTTCAGGTCGACATAGAAAGTGTCCTGCATCGACCGCGCCGGGTGGTTGGGCGGGTTGTTCAGGGAGGTGAAGCTGTGCCAGTCGCTCTCGACCTCGGGGCCGTCGGCCACGTCAAAGCCCATGCTGGCGAAGATCTGCTCGATGCGCTCCAGGGTCAGGCTCACCGGGTGCAGACCACCGGGTTCGCGCTGGCGACCCGGCAGGGTCACGTCCAGGGCCTCGGCCTGCAGCTGCTGCTCGAGTTCGGCGTCGGCCAGGGCGCGACGGCGCTGGTTCAGGGCCTCTTCCACCGCCTGCTTGGCCTGGTTGATGGCGGCACCGCGGGTCTTCTTCTCCTCGACGGACAAGGCGGCCAGGCCCTTCATCAAGTCGGTGATGCGGCCGGACTTGCCCAGGAAGATGGCCTTGGCGTCTTCGAGCTGGGCGGGCGTGGCAGCCTGGGCGAAGGATTGCCGTGCGGCGTCGACGATGGAATCGAGATCTTGGCTCATTGGAAATGAAACAGGGCTAGCGCCTTGCAAGCCCTAGCCCTGTGCTGGTGGTTGGCCCGTGCGCTGAACGAGGTCAGCGCACGTGGGGGACTCAGGCGGCAGCCAGCTTGGCTTTGGCCTTTTCCACGATGCCGGCGAAGGCCGCCTTGTCGTGCACGGCGATATCGGCCAGGACCTTGCGGTCGATCTCGATGCCGGCCTTGCGGATACCGTTGGCGAACTGGCTGTAGGTCATGCCCAGTTCACGCGCAGCGGCGTTGATACGGGCGATCCACAGCTGGCGGAACACGCGTTTCTTGGCACGACGGTCACGGTAGGCATATTGCCCGGCCTTCATCACCGCTTCTTTGGCGATGCGGAAGACGTTGCCGCGGCGGCCGCGGAAGCCCTTGGCGAGGGCGAGAACTTTCTTGTGGCGGGCGCGTGCGGTGACACCACGTTTGACGCGAGGCATGTGTTACTCCTTCTTGTTCGTTCGGTTGATCACAGACCCGCGAACGGGAGCATCTGTGCCATGTGACCCATGTTGGTCTCATGCACGGCCACAGCACCACGCAGGTGACGCTTGTTCTTGGTGGTCTTCTTGGTCAGGATGTGGCGCTTGAACGCCTGGCCCCGCTTGACGGTGCCACCCGGACGAACGCGAAAGCGCTTCTTCGCGCTGCTCTTGGTCTTCATTTTGGGCATGTTCATGCTCCTTCTTCATTTGTGCTCGTGAGGCGCCGCGAACCTTCCGCGGACTTGCTGGCCCCGAGCCACTTGTTTCGGACGGCGCGAACACCGTCCTTCGAGACACCGGCGGGTGACCGACCCGCTGGCATCCGATCTCAAAAACCGTTGGTCTGGCGCTTGCGCGTCAGGCCGAGGCGCCTTGCGCCTCGGTGGCCGGCTTGGCAGGTGCCGCCGCCGGCTTCTTCTTGCCCGGCGCGATCATCATGATCATCTGCCGGCCTTCCAGTTTCGGGAACTGCTCGACCACGATAAGGTCGGCTAGTTCGTCCCGAATCCGGTTCAGGAGGGCCATGCCCAGTTCCTGGTGCGTGATCTCGCGGCCCCGAAAGCGCAGCGTGATCTTGCATTTGTCGCCGTCCGCCAGGAAGCGCCGGATGTTGCGCATCTTGATGTTGTAGTCACCGTCATCGGTGCCCGGGCGGAACTTGACTTCCTTGATCTCGATGACCGTTTGCTTGGCCTTCGCTTCCGCCGCCTTCTTCTGCTCCTGGTACTTGAACTTGCCGTAGTCCATCAACCGGCACACCGGCGGGATGGCAGTTGCGGCAATCTCGACCAGGTCTACGTCCAGCTCGCCCGCCATGCGCAGGGCGTCCTGCAGGCTCACGATGCCCAGGGGCTCGTTCTCGGGGCCGGAGAGTCGGACTTCCGGGGCCATGATTTCCCGGTTCAGGCGGTGCTTGCGTTCCTCGCGCTGGCGGCGATCGCGAAATTCAGTAGCGATGGTTGCTTCCTTTGGGTATCAATGTTTGTTGGCGATGTCGCCCTGGATGCGTTCAATGAACGCTTGGAGGGGCATCGCGCCGAGGTCCTGGTTGCCCCGGGCTCGAACTGCAGCCGCACCTGCTGCCTTTTCCTTGTCGCCGACGACCAGGATGTAAGGCAGCTTTTGGAGCGAGTGTTCGCGGATTTTATACGTAATTTTCTCGTTGCGCAGGTCCAACTCGACCCTAAGCCCTTGATTTTGCAGCGTTTTGGCAACTTCCCGTGCGTAATCGGCTTGGGAATCGGTGATGTTCAGCACCGCCACCTGCACTGGCGCGAGCCAGACCGGCAGCGCGCCCGCGTGTTGCTCGATCAGGATGCCGATGAAACGCTCCATGCTGCCCACGATGGCCCGGTGCAGCATGACCGGACGGTGGCGCGCCCCGTCTTCGCCCACGAATTCGGCGT
The DNA here is from genome assembly GCA_041169755.1 of Pseudomonadota bacterium. GTDB lineage: Bacteria > Pseudomonadota > Gammaproteobacteria > Burkholderiales > Burkholderiaceae_C > Ramlibacter. The sequence goes on from JBEEIS010000112.1 coordinate 30,935, forward strand.
CCAGGCGCTCGGGCATGGAGAAATCGACCTGGATGGTGCCGCACTGCCACTGGCGCCCGAGGGCGTCCTTCAAGGTGTATTCGACCTTGGGGCCGTAGAAGGCGCCGTCGCCCGGGGCGATCACGAATTCGCAGCCCGAGGCGCGCAGGCTTTCCATCAGGGCCTGCTCGGCGCGGTCCCAGCTTTCGTCGGAGCCGATGCGCTTTTCGGGCCGGGTGGCGATCTTGTAGATGATGTCGGTGAAACCGAAGTCCTTGTAGACCTTTTGAAGTAATGCGGTATACGCCGTGCACTCGGCCAGGATCTGGTCCTCGGTGCAGAAGATGTGGCCGTCGTCCTGGGTGAAACCGCGCACACGCATGATCCCGTGCAAGCCGCCGGTGGGTTCGTTGCGGTGGCACTGGCCGAATTCGCCGTAGCGCAGGGGCAGGTCGCGGTAGCTCTTGATCCCCTGCTTGAAGATCAGGATGTGGCCCGGGCAGTTCATCGGCTTGAGCGCGTAGTCACGCTTTTCCGACTCGGTGGTGAACATGTTCTCGCGGTACTTGTCCCAGTGGCCGGTCTTTTCCCAGAGGGTCTTGTCCAGTAGCTGCGGGCCCTTGACCTCCTGGTAGCCGTTGTCACGGTAGACGCGGCGCATGTACTGCTCGACTTC
>JBEEIS010000113.1:0-7113 GCA_041169755.1 Pseudomonadota bacterium
ACGGTGGCGGCGTTACGGCCGCCGCGGGCGTATTCGGTCTTGAGGACCACCCAGGGGGCGCCGTTTTGCATGATGACGTTGCCGGCGCGGATTTCTTGAGCGATTTTCATGGCGTGAGTGACGGACAGGTTGGGCCGCGTGATGTGGGCGCCCAGCGAATGGGGCCCCTGCGACCAGAGGCCACGCGGCCGCTCGGGCGGTACACGAAGCAAAGCCTGCGATTTTAACGGGTTTCCTGGGGCCTCAGGCCAAGGCGTCGGGTGTAGCCATGGCGCGCAGGTGCATCGCTAGGTCGGGCCGTGCCCTTAGTGCGTCCAGGGCAGGCGCGGTCACCGGTCCGCCGCGCGGGAAGTCGAGGCCGGACCCCGACGGGGCCACGCCGTTCCAGGCGCGGTACACGGCGCGCCAGGCGGCCGGGGCTTGTGCCCAATCGAGGAAGGCTTCGAGCTTGGCATGGTGGGCCTGGTCGTCCTGCGGGTAGATCTGCCACACGAAGGGCCGCCCGGCCCACAGGGCGCGCACCAGCGAGTCCTCGCCGCGCACGAAGTTCAGGTCGCAGGACCACAGCAGATGGTCGTAATCGGGTTGCGTGAGGTAAGGCAGGTGGGTGATGGCCAGGGATCCGCCCGCCGCGCCTGCGGGCTGGACCGTCTTCAAGGCGGCGTCCACGGCGGCGCGGGCCCGGCCAGGCGTGACCAGCAGGCGCGTGGGCTCAGGGCCCGCGCGCCAGCGTTCGAGCCAGGCACCCAGCACAGGGGGCTCGTAGCAGAAGAGGCTCACCCGGCGCTCGCCGTCAGCGGGCACACCCATCGAGTTGAGCCACGCGGCCCGGTCGAAAGCGGCGCGGCGCGTGTCGAAATCGCTCTCGCGGATCAGGCCCCCGGTACGCGCGGTAAAGCCCGGGTAGCAAAAGCGCTTGGTCAGGCCCGCGGCCGGGCCACTGAGGACCGGTGAGATCAGGCCGTGGCATCGCTCGACATAGGCCTCGGCCGAGAGGTATTCCAGGTTGATCCAGGCCGGCTGGCGCCCCCGTGCGCGGGCGGCCTGTGCCAAGGCGGCCAGGAACGAGGGGTGCGGGTCGCAGCCGAAGGCCTCGATCACCGCGTCGCCCGGCTCGGGCGCGGGCGCCTGCGACTGCGGGTCCCAGGGCAGCACCTGCACGCCTGCGCGCCCGCCCGGCGCCATCCAGGCCAGAGCCGAGGCATCGTCCACCCACAGGCGCACCGCATCGCCCCGCGACGCCAGTTCGGCCGACAGCCGCCAGCACACGCCCAGGTCGCCGTGGTTGTCGATGACTTTGCAGAAGATGTCCCAACGCATGGCCCCGGATAATACGGAGCATGTCCGACGCGCAGTCCGGGTCGCATCCCGAATCCTTGCTGGCCGAGGTGGCGGCCCTGCCGCACCTGCCCGGCGTGTACCGCTATTTCGACGCCAGCGAGGGCGTTCTGTATGTCGGCAAGGCGCGTGACCTGAAAAAGCGGGTGGCCAGCTATTTCCAGAAGAACCATGCGGGCACGCGCATCGGCCTGATGGTGTCGCGTATCGCGCGCATGGAAACGACGGTGGTGCGCTCCGAAGCCGAGGCGCTGCTGCTGGAAAACAACCTGATCAAGGCGTTGAATCCTCGGTTCAACATCCTGTTTCGTGACGACAAGAGCTACCCCTATCTGAAGATCACCGGGCCGTCGGATCCCTATCCGCGCATGGCCTACTACCGGGGCGCGACCGACCGTAAGCACCATTACTTCGGGCCCTACCCAAGCGCCTGGGCGGTCAAGGAGTCAGTGCAGCTGCTGCAGAAGGTGTTTCGCCTGCGCACCTGCGAGGACACGGTGTTTTCCAACCGCACGCGCCCGTGCCTGCTCTATCAGATCAAGCGCTGCTCGGGGCCTTGCGTGGACAAGATCACGCCCGAGGCCTATCGGCACGATGTGGACAACGCGCAGGCTTTCCTGCGCGGCGAGACGCAGGAAGTCATGGACAAGCTGGAGGGCCGGATGATGGCCCACGCCGAACTGCTGGAGTTCGAGCAGGCCGCCGAGCTTCGCAACCAGATCAGCGCGCTGTCGCGGGTGCTGCACCAGCAGTCGGTGGAAACAGCCGACGACAAGGACGTGGACATCCTGGCGGTGAAGGTGCAGGGCGGCAAGGCCTGCGTGAACCTGGCCATGGTGCGCGGAGGCCGCCATCTGGGTGACCGCCCGTATTTCCCCAGCCACGTCGAAGACGCGGCGGCGGTGCACCGGGTGGAGGGCGACGACAGCGAGGAGGGCGAGGAGGCTCCTGCGCAGGCGCTGCCGCTGGAGGTCCAGGTCCTGCAGGCCTTCATCGCGCAGCACTACATCGGGATCGCGGTCCCGCCCGCGCTGATCACCAGCCATGCGGTCGCCAAGGACCTGGTGCAGGCCCTGTCCGCCCAGGCTGGCGTGCGGGTGACCGCGGTGCATCAGCCGCGCGAGCAGCGGCGCCTGTGGCTGGAGATGGCCGAGAAGAACGCCGCGATCCAGCTGGCACGCTTGCTGTCGCAGGAGGGGTCGCAGCAGGCGCGTACCCGCGCGCTGGCCGAGGCGTTGGATCTGGCGCCCGACGACCTCGAGGCCCTGCGTGTCGAGTGTTTTGACATTTCACATACCTCGGGAGAGGCGACGCAAGCGTCCTGCGTGGTGTTCCACCACCACCAGATGCAGAACGCGGAGTACCGTCGCTACAACATCGAGGGCATCACCCCCGGCGACGACTATGCAGCCATGCGGCAGGTCCTGATGCGGCGCTATGGCCCACTGGCCGAGGTCGGACGCGGAGCGCCCGGGTCGGGAGGCGCGGCGGCCCGTCTGCCAGACCTGGTGCTGGTGGACGGCGGCAAGGGGCAGGTGAGCATGGCCCGCGAGGTGTTCGCGGAGCTGGGGCTGGACCTGTCGGTGATCGTGGGCGTGGAAAAGGGCGAAGGCCGCAAGGTCGGCCTGGAGGAATTGGTGTTCGCCGACGGTCGCGAGAAGGTGTACCTGGGCCATGATTCGGCGGCCCTGATGCTGGTGGCACAGATCCGCGACGAGGCGCACCGCTTTGCCATCACCGGCATGCGCGCGCGCCGTGACAAGGTGCGGGTGGGCGGCAGCCGCCTGGAGGACATCCCCGGCATCGGCGCCAAGAAACGGGCCCGCCTGCTGCAGCGGTTTGGCGGCATCCGGGGCGTGGCCGACGCCGGGGTGGACGACCTGGCCACGGTGGAGGGCATCTCCCGTGAACTGGCCGAAACCATCTACCGCGCCCTGCGTTGAATCGGACGGCGCCCGTGCCAGAATCACGGCATGTTCTTCACCATTCCCACGATCCTGACCTGGACGCGCATCGTCGCCATCCCGTTGATCGTGGGGGTCTTCTATCTGGGGCTGGAGCCTCGCACCCAGAACCTGGTGGCCACGGTGATGTTCGTGGCCTTCGCCCTGACCGACTGGCTCGATGGCTACCTGGCGCGCCGCCTGAACCAGACCTCGTCCTTCGGCGCTTTCCTGGACCCGGTGGCCGACAAATTCCTGGTGTGCGCCTCGCTGCTGGTGCTGGTGCACCTGGGGCGCGCCGACGTGTTCGTGGCCCTGATCATCATCGGCCGCGAGATTGCCATCTCGGCGCTGCGCGAATGGATGGCGCAGATCGGGGCCTCGCGCAGTGTCGCTGTGCACATGATCGGCAAGGTCAAGACCACCGTGCAGATGGTGGCGATTCCCTTCCTCCTGTTCGATGACCGCCTGTTCGGGCTGATCGACACCGGGGCATGGGGCACGGTCCTGATCTGGGTCTCCGCGGTGCTCACCGTGTGGTCCATGGTCTATTACCTGCGCAAGGCGCTGCCCGAGATCCGCAAGCGGGTGCACTGAGCGATGTCCGAGGCGTCTTCCACCCAGGCCCGCCTGGTGCAGGCCATGCCGGCCGTGTTCGTCCTCATCTGGAGCACCGGTTTCATCGTGGCGCGCTATGGCATGCCGCATGCGCCGCCCTTTACCTTCCTCGCGTTCCGCTACGTGCTGTCGGTGGCCTGCTTCGTGGTGTGGGCGCTGGCGGCCCGGGCGGTGTGGCCGTCGGACCGCCGCCAGATGTGGCATCTGGGCGTGACCGGCGTGCTGATGCACGCGGGCTATCTGGGGGGCGTGTGGGCGGCGGTCAAGCTCGGTATGGGCGCGGGCTTGTCGGCCCTGCTGGTGGGCCTGCAGCCGGTGCTGACCGGCCTGTGGCTGTCGGCCCTCGGCGGCGAGGTGACGCGACGCCAGTGGACTGGCCTGGTGCTGGGCCTGGGGGGGCTGGTGCTGGTGGTCTGGCAAAAGCTGGGCCTGGGTGAGGTCAATGGCGCCAACCTGGCATTCGCGGTGACGGCGCTCGTGAGCATCACCGCCGGTACGCTCTACCAAAAGCGCTTCGTGCAGCCCTGTGACGTACGCACGGCCAACCTGGTGCAACTGGCCGCGGCCTTCGTCGTGACCTTGCCGCTGGCGCTGATGGAGACCGAGTCGCCGCGATGGTTCACGGCCTCCGGCGCGCTGAATACCGAGCTGGCGGGCGCGATGGCCTGGTCGGTGCTGGGGATGACGCTGGGTGGCAGTTCGCTGTTGTACCTGTTGATCCAGAGGGGCGCAGCCACCCGGGTGACCAGCCTGATGTACCTGGTGCCGCCCACCACGGCCCTCATGGCCTGGGTGCTGTTCGACGAGCCGATCACCGCGCTGACCGTGGCCGGCGTGGCCCTCACCGCCCTGGGCGTGAGCGTGGTGGTGCGCAGCCCCGTGCCGCAGCGCGCCTGAGGGCGTTGCGGCCTGCAGGCACAATCAGCCCCCGATTCAGCCCCTGGCTCCCCATGTTGTTCGAAGGTTTTGATCGTTTCGAGGTGCGCCGCGGCGAGGTGCGCCTGGCTTGCCGGCGCGCGGGGCAGGGCGAGCCGCTGCTGCTGATGCACGGCCACCCACAGACGATGGCGATGTGGCACCGGGTCGCGCCGCAGCTGGCGCAGCGCTTTAGCGTGGTGATGATGGACCTGCGCGGGTACGGCGACTCTTCTCGGCCCGAACCTGGCCCCGACAGCGGGGCCTACTCGCGCCGCGAGATGGCGCTGGACGCTCTGGCGGTGATGCAGTCGCAGGGCTTTGACCGCTTTCAGGTGCTGGCCCATGACCGGGGTGCGCGCGTCGCGCATCGGCTGGCCGCTGACCACCCTGCGTGTGTCGAGCGCCTGATGCTGCTGGATATTGCGCCCACCTTGGCCATGTACAGCCACACCAATGAGGCGTTCGCGCGGGCCTACTGGCACTGGTTTTTCCTGGTGCAGCCGCCGCCGCTGCCTGAGGGCTTGATCGAGGACGACCCGGTGCGCTTTCTGCGCAGCGTGATGGGCGCGCGCTACGCAGGCCTGGCGGCCTTCGACCCCGAAGCCATGGCCGACTACGAGCGCTGCATCGCGCTGCCCGGCTCGGCCCGGGGTATCTGCGGCGACTACCGCGCCAGCGCCGGCATCGATCTGGTGCATGACCGCGCGGATGTGGCGGCCGGCCGGCGCATCGGTCAGCCCCTGCGTGTGCTGTGGGGCGAGCAGGGCATCGTGGGCAAGTGTTTCGATGTGCTGGCGCTGTGGCGCGAGCGCGCCACCGAGGTCAGCGGGCGCGCCGTGGACAGCGGGCATTACCTGGCCGAGGAGGCGCCGCAGGCGGTACTGGACGAGGCCCACGCATTTTTCAGGAGTACATGACATGAGCAAGAAGCGCATCGCCGTGGTCGCTGGCGACGGTATCGGCAAGGAAGTGATGCCCGAGGGCATCCGGGTGATGGAGGCGGCCGCCAGCCGCTTCGGTATCGACCTGCAGTTCGACCACTTCGACTTTTCCAGCTGGGACTACTACGAGAAGCACGGCAAGATGCTTCCGGACAACTGGAAAGACCAGGTCGGTGGCCATGACGCGATCTACTTCGGTGCGGTGGGCTGGCCCGACAAGATCCCGGACCATGTGTCCTTGTGGGGATCGCTGCTGTTGTTCCGCCGCGAGTTCGACCAGTACGTGAACCTGCGCCCGGCCCGTCTGATGCCCGGCATCATTGCGCCGGTGGTGCGACGCGACGGCAGCCCGCGCGCGCCTGGCGAGATCGACATGTACATCGTGCGGGAGAACACCGAGGGCGAGTACTCCAGCATTGGCGGTCGCATGTACCCAGGTACCCCGCGCGAGATCGTGATGCAGGAGACGGTGATGTCGCGCGTGGGCGTGGACCGGGTGCTCAAGTTCGCCTTCGAGCTGGCACAGTCGCGGCCCAAGAAGCACCTGACCAGCGCCACCAAGTCCAACGGCATCGCGATCACCATGCCTTATTGGGACGAGCGCGTGGCCGAGATGGCCAAGGCTTATCCGGGCGTGAAGCTGGACAAGTTTCATATCGACATCCTGACCGCGCATTTCGTGCAGCGGCCCGACTTCTTCGATGTGGTGGTGGCCAGCAACCTGTTTGGTGACATCCTGTCCGACCTCGGGCCCGCATGCACCGGCACCATTGGCATCGCGCCCAGCGCCAACCTCAATCCGGACCGCACCTACCCCTCGCTGTTCGAGCCGGTACATGGCTCGGCCCCCGACATCGCGGGCAAGCAGATCGCCAACCCGATCGGCCAGATCTGGTGCGGCGCGATGATGCTGGAATTTTTGGGTTACAAGCCCGCGCATGACGCGGTGCTGGCCGCAATCGAGAAGGTGCTCGATCCGTCCAGTGGCGGACCGCGCACGCCGGATATCGGCGGCAAGGCGACCACCAGCGACCTGGGCCGCGCGATCGCGCAGGCGCTGTGATGGTCCCTGTGAGTTTTGGCCAGCGATTACAATCGCGGCCCGCCGTCAATATCGGTCCCAAACCGGATTGACAGCCTCTGGGGCCGTGGCTTTAATCAAATCACGGTACCGGACGCACGGACCGACTGAAGATGCTTGCCCCTAGGCCGCAGCGTGCGAGAACCGCGCGCCGACAGCTCGCCTGGACGGGGAAGCGACTGAACAAAAATTGGATATCAACCTATCTCTCACTGAGGGGCCCTTGTGAATAAAACCGAACTGATTGAGCACATCGCAAAACACGCCGACATCT
>JBEEIS010000114.1:0-4106 GCA_041169755.1 Pseudomonadota bacterium
TCGGTCCTGCTCATCCCCGATGGGTCGGGGGGGCATGACGGCAAAAACTGACCTGACGACAGCAGGCCATGGGAGATGGTGCCGTGCGGTGCAGCCCCCATTTGCATCCGACCTGCCGCCCCCGGCGTCATGCGGTGTGTGTCGCGATGGGGGGCAGATCGCACGGCTGGGAGTTGCTGCGGGGTGGAGCGTCAATCGCAGACAGCTCGTTGGTTCTTGCCAAGCATCATGGCGGCGTCACCAATCTGACGCTGGGAAAATAAGCCTCATACCGCCGAATATCTCGGGTCAAGACCGGCAAGCCGCTGACAGCTGCGTGAGCACCGATCAAAAAATCGCCGAGCGCATTGTTTTTCAGACCACCACTGCGGCGGTACTGCACAAAGGCTTTAGCAACAGGCGTTGTCGCGCCAGGCAAGGGCTTCAGGCGCGCAATGCCAGTCGGGACAGCACCCGCACCACGGTGCAAGCCCATTGGTCATTGGGGGCACGTCGGCCAAAAAAATGACCTGAGGGATTCAGGTCATGGAATGTGGTGCCGGTTGTCGGATTCGAACTGACGACCTACCGCTTACAAGGCGGGTGCTCTACCAACTGAGCTAAACCGGCGAATGCTTGGATTCTATCGGCAAGCGGGCCTTACTTGACGCGCTTGAGGGCGGGGCGGGGTGCCGCGGCGCTGTCGCTGCTGGCCTCACCGCTGTCCTGGGCCGGCGGGCTTGGGCTGTCCTCGTCGATCGGAAAGGCCATGCCCTGCCCGTTCTCGCGCGCATAGATCGCCATCACACGGTCGATGGGGACAAAGATCTCGCGCACCTGGCCCGAAAAACGGGCCTTGAACGAGATGTAGTCGTTGTCGATCTTGAGCGCGCTGGTGGCGTCGTAGCTCACATTGAGCACGATCTGGCCGTCCTGGACAAACTCGCGCGGCACCTGCACCCGGGCGTTGACCTTGACCGCCACATAGGGCGTGAAGCCGTTGTCCTGGCACCACTCGTGCAGGGCGCGCACCAGGTAGGGCCGGGTCGAGGGCAGGTCCGCGTCCATGGCCGGGCCTTATTTGCGCATGACCTTTTCGGACGGCGTCAGCGCCTCGATGTAGGCCGGGCGCGAGAAGATGCGCTCGGCGTACTTGAGCAGGGGCGCGGCGTTCTTCGACAGCTCGATGCCGTAGTAGTCCAGACGCCACAGCAGGGGCGCAATGGCCACGTCCAGCATCGAGAAGTTGTCGCCCAGCATGAACTTGTTCTTCAGGAACACCGGGGCAAGCTGCGTGAGGCGGTCGCGGATGTGCGAGCGCGACTTCTCGAGCGCCTTGTCGTTGCCCTTGAGGGCGCGGTTTTCCAGCGTCAGCACATGCGTGAACAGTTCCTTCTCGAAGTTGAGCAGGAACAGGCGCACACGCGCGCGATCGACCGGATCGCCCGGCATCAGCTGCGGGTGCGGGAAGCGCTCGTCGATGTACTCGTTGATGATGTTCGACTCGTACAGGATCAGGTCGCGCTCGACCAGGATGGGCACCTGGCCATAGGGGTTCATGACGCTGATGTCCTCTGGCTTGTTGTAGAGGTCCACATCACGGATTTCGAAGTCCATGCCCTTTTCGAACAGGACGAAACGGCAGCGGTGGGAGAACGGGCAGGTGGTTCCCGAATAAAGGACCATCATGGCTGAAAGCTCCTCGTCTTGAAAAATACAAAAGAGTGGACGCCCGGCGGACGCCCACTCTGCGGGATCCAGCCAGGGGCTGGACCGGATGAAGGCTTACTTGACGTCTTTCCAGTAAGCGGCGTTCAGGCGCCAGGCAAAGACCACCATCACGCACAGGAACAGCAGCACCCACACGCCCACGCGAACGCGGGTGTTTTGGGCCGGCTCGGCCATCCAGGACATGAAGTTGACCAGATCGGCCATGGCGTCATCGTATTGCTGGGGGCTCATCAAGCCGGGCTTGACCTGCTCCCACTTGCCGGTGAACACCTGGGTCTTGTGACCATGGGACTCGTGCTCTTCGAAGATCGGACGGCGCTCGCCCTGCAGCTCATAGAGCACATGCGGCATGCCGACGTTCGGGAAGGCCAGGTTGTTCCAGCCGGTGGCCTTGGTGTCGTCGCGGTAGTAGGTGCGCAGATAGGTGTAGAGGTAGTCCACACCGGGGCCGCTGTGGCTCGACTTGGCGCGTGCGATCAGGGTCAGGTCGGGCGGGTTGGCGCCAAACCATTCCTTGGCCTGCTTGGGATCGATGGACGCCTTCATGGTCTCACCGACCTTGTCGGTGGCAAACAGCAGGTTGTCCTTGATTTGCTGCTCCGACAGGCCGATGTCCTTGAGGCGGTTGTAGCGCATGAACGCGGCCGAGTGGCAGTTCAGGCAGTAGTTCACGAACAGCTTGGCACCGTGCTGCAGCGAGGCCAGGTCGTTGGTCTGCTTGGGCGCCTTGTCCATCGGGATGGTCTCACCGCCAGCGGCCTGCGCACCCACCACCAGACCCAGGGCCATGACCAAGCCCATTGCGAGTTTCTTGATTTGTTTCATGTTGCTCACTCTCGTCTTGGGCTCAGTGCGGCTGGAAGTTGATGCGCTCGGGCACCGGCTTGGCTTCGCCCAAGCGGCTCCACCAAGGCATCAGCAGGAAGAAGCCGAAGTAGAACAGGGTGCCCACTTGCGACACGCGCTCGCCAATCGGCGACGGCGGCTGGACGCCCAGGTAAGCCAGGACCACAAAGTTGATGACGAACACGCCGTACATGTACTTGTGCCAGTTCGGGCGGTAGCGGATCGAACGCACCGGCGAGTGATCCAGCCAGGGCAGGAAGAACAGGATGATGACGGCAGCGCCCATCACCACCACGCCCCAGAACTTGGCATCGATCGACAGCAGCAGCGCGCTGATCACGACCGCCGAGCCGATCACGCCGCCCTTGAGCAGGGCGGGCAGCTTGCCCTTGATGACGGCCAGCACGGCGCCCACGATCACGCACAGGATCAGCACGTAGACCATCTCGGTGGTGATGGCACGCAGCATCGAGTAGAAGGGCGTGAAGTACCAGACCGGCGCGATGTGCGGCGGGGTCTTGAGCGGGTCGGCCGGGATGAAGTTGTTGTACTCGAGGAAGTAGCCACCAAACTCGGGCGCGAAGAACACGATCGCGCTGAAGGCCATCAGGAACACGCTCACCGCCAGGATGTCGTGCACCGTGTAGTAGGGGTGGAAGGGAATGCCGTCCAGCGGGTTGCCCTTGGCGTCCTTGGGGGCCTTGGGGCCCTTGATCTCGACACCGTCGGGGTTGTTCGAACCCACGTCGTGCAGGGCCAGCAGGTGGGCCACCACCAGGCCAAGCAGCACCAGCGGCACGGCGATCACGTGGAAGCTGAAGAAGCGGTTGAGGGTGGCGTCGCCCACCACATAGTCACCACGGATCAGCAGGGCCAGGTCCGGACCGATGAAGGGGATGGCCGAGAACAGGTTCACGATCACCTGGGCACCCCAGTACGACATCTGGCCCCAGGGCAGCAGATAGCCCATGAAGGCTTCGGCCATCAGCACCAGGAAGATGGCGCAGCCAAAGATCCAGACCAGCTCGCGCGGCTTGCGGTAGCTGCCGTACATCAGGCCCCGGAACATGTGCAGGTACACCACCACAAAGAAGGCCGAGGCCCCGGTGGAGTGCATGTAGCGGATCAGCCAGCCCCAGGGCACATCGCGCATGATGTACTCGACCGAGGCAAACGCCAGGGCGGCGTCCGGCTTGTAGTGCATCACCAGGAAGATCCCGGTGACGATCTGGATGACCAGCACGAGCAGCGACAGCGAGCCGAAGACGTACCAGATGTTGAAGTTCTTGGGCGCGTAGTACTCGGCCATGTGGACGCGGTAGGCGTCAAACGCGGTCGGGAAGCGGTTCTCGAACCAATTGACCACCTTGGCGGAGGTCGGGGCGTTGGGGGAGATTTCCTTGAATTCAGCCATGTTGTGACTCCTCAGGCCTTCTTGTCTTCGCCGACCAGGATCTTGGTCTCGGACAGGTACATGTGCGGCGGCACTTCAAGGTTGTCCGGCGCGGGCTTGTTCTTGAACACGCGGCCGGCCAGGTCGAAGGTCGAGC
>JBEEIS010000115.1:0-2721 GCA_041169755.1 Pseudomonadota bacterium
ATTTGGTCACCGAGAACATCTGGTGCAGGGACGACCTCGCCATGCCGTTGAAATAACGCTCGTAGACCAGTTTTCCCTTGTGCAGCACCAGGAATGAATCAGTGCCGGACTCGTCAAACCAGGTGCCCAGTGGCACCTGCCTGCCGTTGGCGACGGTGAACGTCAGCGCGTCGAGGTCGACCGGGTCGGCCGCAATGGCTGCCACCGGATCGCCGCCACGAAAAATGCCGCGGGTGGTCTGCAGCGCCCGTATGTTTTGGAAGGCCCAGCGGCTATAGGGATAAATCACGAAGTTATCGCGCGTGACGCGCTTGTCCTGTGGCACAGGAAAACCCTGCATGAGGCCCAGCTCGGCGGCGGTCGGGGCCGAGGCAGCGAGCGCGTCGGGCTGGGGTTGGAGGGGGATGGGCATGGGTGTCTCCTGGAGTCGTTGGCTGGATGCGTTGCCATCCTACGCACAGGCCAGGCACGTTTTGTGACACAGCGCGACAAGGGTGGCCCGGGGCAACGCTGCATTCGTAGCGTGAATGCGCAGTTACGATCTTCGGTCTCAGGCCGTGCGCGGCGCCTCAAGCGCCTTGAGTGCTGCGTGCCGATGTGGGCCCTCCGCTGCGGGGCCTACTTCGGGTGACTCCATGCAGTCCGACCGGCCGCTTTACGGTGCCGAGATCAGGACTGGGTATGTCTCTTCAGGGTCGCGAAGCGACCGAAGACGGAAGGACGCTGACCGGCCAATTGCCGACACTCAGCCTCTCGGTGAAAGTCGCCGCGAAGCGGACGCTGCGGGAGCGCCGAATGAGATCACGTCAACACAAGGCTGCTATGCGACGCTTGATGATCAAGTCGCTGCTATGCATGCTGCTGCTTCCGGGCACCAGCGCGGTCTGGTCATATGGCGGGATTCTTCTGCGGCCGCTCGGGGTCATCTTCAGCCCGATGGGTTGGCCTTACTTCCACACGTGGGGCCTTATGCACGGGAAAGGGCCCACTCATCGCCTGGCATGCAGCCGAGTCGGAGTGGGCCATTCGGTTCGAAGACCGATTCGTGCTTAACTAACCAGGTCCGCAACCGGCGCAACACACAAAATTCCTGACGGCCCCGTGGCCGGCGCCGGGCGGGCGCCCGTCAATGTGGCGCCCTGGCTGGACCTACCGCACGACCATGAAGAGAATTCTGCGTTTTCTGTTGTTCGGCCTCTTTAGCCTGCTGGCCCTAGTGGTGCTGGGCGCGGCCCTGTTTGCCTATTTCATCTACACCCCTGAGCCCGAGCCGCCGCAGCTGTCGGGCACGGTCAGCAAGGCCTCCATGGAAGTGGCCGGTGTCACGCGCAGCTACCGCACCTACCTGCCCAAGGGCCTGCCCAAGGGGGCGCCCTTGGTGCTGGTGATGCATGGCTCGGGCGAAGGCCCGCAGGCCATTCGCGTGGGCACCGGCTACGGCTTCGAGCGCCTGGTCGACCAGCATGGCTTTGCCGTGGTCTACCCCAAGTCCTTTGGCTTCGACTGGAACGACTGCAGCTCCATTGGCGACACCGCCGTGGACGGCGTGCGCGCCGACGATGCCGACTTCCTGGCTGCGCTGGTGGAGAAACTGGTCGGCGAAATCGGCGTCGATCCCAACCGCGTGTTTGCGACGGGAGTCTCGAACGGTGGCTCGATGGCCCTGCGCCTGGCACTGGAGCACCCGAAGCGCTACCGCGCGGTGGCTGCCGCGCTGGCCAACGTGCCGGCGCCGCAGAACTTCCAATGCCAGCCTGTCGCGCAGACGCCCTCGGTCATGATCCTCAACGGCACCGAGGATCCGCTGGTGCCCTTTGACGGCGGCGAGATCAACCTTCTGGGGCTGTTCTACAAGGGGGGGCAGGTCATCTCCTCGACCGCGTCGGCCCAGTACTTTGTGGACCGCAACGCCATCGCCGGCAAACCCCAGATCAACCTGTCGCAATCGGCCCAAGGCACCCGTGTCGAACACGCGCGCTGGCAAGCCGCCGACGGGCGGACCGAAGTGGAGCTGGTGACCCTGCACGGCGCGGGCCACGGGCTGCCCCAGCCCTGGGCGCGCCGCCCCCGCCTCCTGGGCCCCTCCCCCATGGAACCCAACGGGCCGGCCCTGATTTGGGCCTTCTTCGAGCGGCAGTCGAGGTGAGCGTCCTGCACATCTGCCCCGACAGTCGCGTGCTGGTGCATGCCGCCGCCGAGGCGCTCTGCCTGCCAATCGGCGCGGGCACGGTGGGTCTCTGCTGGCCAGCGCGGACGCCTTTGTGTTCCGCAAAGGCCCGCGGCTGCACGGCTAGGCCGGCAGTGTGCCGCCGTGCCGGTCATGTCCGCCATCGGCGCCACCGTGGCGCCGTTTCCGCTCACGCCCGAACGGGCCTAGGTGGTGGCCGGGGCGCTGGCTTTCGATCGGGCTGAAATCTGCTGGTTGTGGATGACCGAGTGTGACCGGCAGCTTCGGGGCGGCGAGATCAGGACAGCGAATGTCTGTTGAGGGTCCACCTCTGCCGCTCGGGCTGATGTCAGCTTTCGGCGCTGGGCCGATGGCAGCTTTGAGAAGTTGCTGAGGACCGCTAAGGGTCGCGAAGCGTCGATAAGCGAAAGGTCGCTGACCGGCCATCAGCGGCCGTACCCCGCCTCTTGGTGAAAGCGCGCTTTTCCACGCTTCGCCGAAAACCAGGCTGGACCGTGCTCGGTTTCAACAGGTCCAGCGCCGGGCCATTGCCG
>JBEEIS010000116.1:0-19723 GCA_041169755.1 Pseudomonadota bacterium
CCAAGGCGCATCAAGGTCTCTACGAATATGACGCCGTCGCTCGCTTGCGTGACAGTCAATTGGGCGACGAGCGCGTTCACGACATCCGCAACTACATCAAGCGCGGCAAATTGTGGGAAGCCTTCACCTCTGAGAAGCTCCCCGTCCTTCTGATTGATGAAATCGACAAGGCCGACATCGAGTTCCCGAACGACCTCCTGCGCGAACTCGATCGCATGGAGTTTTATGTGTACGAGACCCGCCAGATGGTGCGGGCCGTGCACCGCCCGCTGGTCTTCATCACCTCCAACAACGAAAAAGAACTGCCCGACGCCTTCCTGCGCCGGTGCTTCTTCCACTACATCAAGTTCCCGGACGCAGACACCATGCGCCAGATCGTGCAGGTGCATTTCCCCACGCTCAAGCAGGAACTGCTGTCGGCGGCGATGAAGACCTTCTACGACGTGCGCAACCTGCCTGGCCTGAAGAAAAAGCCCAGCACCTCCGAGCTGCTCGATTGGCTCAAGCTCCTGGTGGCCGAGGACATTCCGCTGGAGGCCTTGCAAAGCCAGGACGACAAAGTGGCCGTGCCGCCGCTGGTGGGGGCGCTTCTGAAAAACGAGCAGGATGTAAGCCTGTTCGAAAAGCTGGTGTTCATGCAGCGAAACAACCGCTGAAGGATCGGACTGCCGTGATCTCGCCCGCCGCCGCTGTGCTCGAAGCGCCCGGACTGCGCCTGGAGCCGCTGACCCAGCGTCATGCCGACGCGCTGGAGGCTGCCGCGCGCGATGGCGAGTTGTGGAACGTGCGGGTGACGTCGGTGCCCGCGCCTGGCGAGACCACCGCCTATGTGGCAGCCGCTCTCGAGGGCCAGCGCGCGGGCCATATGCTGCCCTTCGCGGTGGTCGACCCGGCTCGCGGCGAGGTGCTGGGCACCACCCGCTACCACGACATCGTTCCCGCCATTGACCGCCTGGAGATCGGCTACACCTGGTACGCCCGGCGCGCGCAGCGCACCCACGTGAACACCACCGCCAAGCTCCTGTTGCTGCGGCATGCCTTTGACACCCTCGGCGCGAAGGTGGTGGGCTGGCGCACCGACAATTTCAATTTCGCCAGCCAGCGCGCCATCGAGCGCCTGGGCGCGCGCCGTGACGGCGTGATCCGCCACCACGCACTTCGTCGCGACGGCACAGTGCGCGACACCGTGATGTACAGCGTGACCGCCGGCGAATGGCCCGAGGTGCACGCGCACCTGGAACACTTGCTGGCGCGGGGGGCCTCGCGATGCTGATTGACTTCTTCTACACCCTGCGCAGCGCCAAGCTGCCGGTCTCGATCAAGGAGCACCTGACGCTGCTCGAAGCCGTGCAATCCGGTGTGGTCGGTCCGCACAGCGACGGAGGCTGGGCGATCGACGACTTCTACCACCTGGCCCGCACGGTGCTGGTGAAGGACGAAAAGCACTACGACAAGTTCGACCGCGCCTTCGCCGCCTACTTCAAGGGCGTCGAGCTGGTGACCGACTTCACCCAGGACATTCCGCTGGAGTGGCTGCGCAAGAACCTCGAGCTGGATCTAAGCCCCGAGGAAAAGGCCCGCATCGAGAAAATGGGCTGGGACGAGCTGATGGAGACGCTGAAAAAGCGCTTCGAGGAACAGAAAGAGCGCCACGAGGGCGGCAACCGCATGATCGGCACCGGCGGCACCTCGCCCTTCGGCGCCAACGGCTACAACCCCCAGGGCATCCGCATCGGCCAGGAGAAAAGCCGTCACCGCAGCGCGGTGAAGGTCTGGGACCAGCGCGCCTACAAGGACTACGACGACACCCAGGAGCTGGGCACGCGCAACATCAAGGTGGCCCTGCGGCGCCTGCGCAAGTTCGCGCGCGAGGGCTCCGAGGAAGAACTGGATCTGGACGACACCATCCGTGCCACCGCCGCCAATGCCGGTTACCTGGACATCAAGATGGTGCCGGAGCGTCACAACAACGTGAAGGTGCTGCTGCTCATGGACGTGGGTGGCACCATGGACGAACACATCCAGCGTGTCGAGGAACTGTTCTCGGCGGCCAAGGCTGAATTCAAGCACCTGGAGTTCTATTACTTCCACAACTGCGTCTATGACTTCATGTGGAAGAACAACCGCCGCCGCTACTCGGAGAAGTTCCCGACCTGGGACATCATCCGCAAGTACAACAAGGACTACAAGCTGATCTTCGTGGGCGATGCCACCATGAGCCCCTACGAGATCCTGCAGCCTGGCGGCAGCGTCGAATACAACAACGAGGAAGCCGGTGCCGAGTGGATGCAGCGCCTCACGAACGCCTTCCCCAAGTTCGCCTGGATCAACCCGGAGCCTCAAGGCGTCTGGCAGTACCGCCAGAGCATCTCCGTGATCCAGCAGCTGGTGAACCAGCGCATGTACCCGCTCACGCTGCGGGGGCTGGAAGAGGCGATGCGCCTGCTGACGAAGTAGGGGCGCACCCCCCGCCGTTCAAGGCGGAACGCAGGGCCTCGAGCGTGAGCGGCCGACCCCAGTAATCCCCTTGGGCATGGTCGCATCCGAGCGACACGGCGTGCGCCAGGTCGTTCTCCGTCTCCACCCCTTCGCCGATCACCTGCATGCCCAGAACATGGGCCATGTCCACGATCAAGCGCGCGATGGCGCGGCGAGTCGGCGCAGTGGATGCGGCGCTCACGAACTGCCGGTCCAGTTTGATGAAATCGCAGGGGAAGTAGACAAGGGAAGTCAGGGTCGAATTTCCCATCCCGAAGTCGTCGATCGCCAGCCTCACTCCCGCAGCTCGCACACCGGCCAATCTTTTCCGATGGGTTTCGTTGCCTTGTAGCGCGATTCTTTCGCTGATCTCGATGGTGAGGCTCGAGGCCGCCACACCATGCGCCGCAAGCGCCTGGCCCATTGCGGCCTGGCTGAACTTGCCGCTTTGGATCTGCATCGGCGACACGTTGACGCTCATCGCGAAGTCGGGGTGATCCGCCTGCAGGGATCGCAGATCCCGCAGGGCCCTGTGCAAGATCCATTCGCCCACCGGGCCGATCCATCCCGAACATTCAGCCAGTGCAATGAACCTGTCAGCACCGAGATCGCCAAGTTCGGGGTGCCGCCAACGCACCAACGCTTGCGCTTTCCCAATGCGCCGCGTCGACAACTCGATCACGGGTTGATAGAGCAAATCGAATTGATTGGCCGCAATGGCCACGCCCAGGTCGTGCGGGCGAATCCGGTTTGAAGCCGATAGGAATTCCACAACGCGTTCACGTTAGCGCCAACAAATGCACATCTATCGGTATCAATGAATTTCATCGCCTTTTGCCGTTGTGAATTCCCTGGCTTGTCAGTACCTTCTCGAACCGATTGAAGTTCATCGGCCGTCAAGCAAAGTACGTTATTCGTCAGATCAAACAAATCAGGGAGTGGGAAGAGAGTCACCTTCCCACCTATGGCTCCCTCGCGGGTCATTCACTATTTCTAGAGCTCGCCTCCAGCGACGGGCGCAAGACACTCAAGGAAATCTACCTGTCGATGTCCTGCGCCGAGAGCACGACGCGTCTGCTGCTTCGCAACCTTGAATCGGATGGCTGGATCCGGCTCTTTCGAGATGCAGACGACCAGCGGCTCAAGGAGTTCCAGCCGACGGAAAAATTCAACAGCCTCGTCATGGAGTGGCTGCGTTTCGTGGTGCCGCTGTTGATCGAGGCCCGCGATCATCTGGAGAGGCTGGCGCCAGCCTCGGGAACCCCGGCAGCGCGCCCGGGGCGAACCGCTCCCGCCGACGGGAAACCGTCCCCTTAGCGGGAATGTGAACGATTGCAGGCGCTGCGCCCGGGGCAGCGCCTGGCGTGGGTCGGGCCGTAGAATCCCGCCCACGCCGCCGTAGTTCAATGGATAGAACGAGCGCCTCCTAAGCGCTAGATACAGGTTCGATTCCTGTCGGGGGCGCCACCCTGCTCCACGCGCACTGAAGTCCTGCCGCATGACCCAAGCCCTCACCCTCGAACAAGCCCACCAGATCATCCACGGCGCCCTGGCGCACTCGAAGGCTGCGGGCTACAAGCCCATGGGCATCGCGGTGCTTGACAGCTCGGGGCACCTCAAGGCTTACGCCAGCGAAGACGGCGCGAGCATGTTCCGCTTCGAGATCGCCCGGGGCAAGGCCTGGGGTGCGATCGGCATGGGCGCTTCCAGCCGCGCGTTGGCGCAGCGCGCGAAGGACAACCCCAACTTCTTCGTCGCCCTCGCGGCCGCGGCCGAGGGCAAGTTCCTGCCCCAGACCGGTGCAGTCCTGATCAAGAACGCGAAGGGCACGGTACTTGGGGCAGTAGGCGCCAGTGGTGGCACGGGCGACGAAGACGAGGCCATCTGCATGGCCGGTGTCGCTGCAGCAGGCCTCGTCAGCGGTTGATCGCGCCCTCAGCCCGAATCGCCGACAAGTCGGCACACTGCGAAGCCAGCTCGGCGGGTGTCGACGCTACCCCATAGACATAGTGGTCAGGGCGCACCAAGGCCGCACAGACTCCCTGGCGGCGGAACCAGGCAGCCAGCACGTCATGGGTTTCGGTGAAGTCCGGCGTCTCCAGGCGCGCGACCCACAGCCCCTGGGCCATCGGCGCCTGCGCCACAAGCGCGAAACCAGGATCGGCGTCTGCAGACAACACGAGACGCCAGCCACGCCCCAGGACATCGTCCATGCGCACCGACTTGCCTCGCACACTCAACCAGGGCTGGGGAAACAGCGTGCCGCGCGCTGGATGCGAAGCGCGTGAGAGCAGACCACGGGCCAGGGCCGGCTGGACATCCTGCCGGGGCGTGGGCTTGACCACGCCATCGCAGTCGTCGAGCAAGCGCTGGTCGCGCGCGCGGGCACGTGCCGGATCACGCTCGCCTACGATCTGGCCGATGCCTTTGATGCGAGTGGTCAGTTCGGTCACGTGGCCTTTACGCTCCTCTCCGTAGGTATCCAGTAGCGCGTCGCGCGCCTGGCCCCGTATCACAGCAGCCAGCTTCCAGCACAGGTTGGCGACATCGCGCAAACCCTGGCACATGCCCTGACCCAGGAAGGGAGGTTGCTGGTGCGCCGCGTCACCTGCAAGGAAGACGTGCCCCGCTCTCCAGCGCTGGGCCACCAGGGCATGGAAACGGTAGCTGGCCTGTCGCCACAACTGCCCCTCCTGCGGTGACAGCCAGGGCGCCAGCAAGGCCCAGGCGCCCTCGGGCGTGGCGACCTGCTTCGGATCCTCGCCCGGATTGATCGCGATTTCCCAACGGCGGTGGCGCCCCGGCCCGATCACCAGGGTGGCTGGCCGGGTCGGATTGCAGTACTGCACGCTGGTCGCCGGCAGCCTCGCCAGCCCGCGGTCATTGACCAGGACATCCACCACCAGCCAGGGCTCGTCAAAACCCAGGTCGTCCAGGGCGAGGCCGACCAGACCGCGCACCGTGCTGCTCGCGCCGTCGCACGCGATCAGGTGGCGCGCGCGCACGATGCTGGCCTGGCCAGCGTCCGACTGCAGGCGCAGGGTCACGCCGGTCGCATCCTGCGTGAGACCGGTCAAGGCCTGCCCGAGGTCGATATCGACGCCCTGGAACGACGCCGCATGCGCACGCAGGATCTTCTCCACCGGCGGCTGGCTGAACACCAGCGATGGCGTGTGCGCCAGCGGATAAGGCTCGGGGACGGTGGACATGCGCTTGATGGCTTGTCCGTCGACACCGTAGAACACCGAATCGGTGAACGGCTCCATGTAAGGCTCGATGGCGCGCAGAACCCCCATCTGCTGGAATAGGCGGACGATCTCGTGATCCAGGGCGATCGCACGCGGCTTGTCGTAGACCTCACGCGAGCGTTCGCACACATAGGTGCGCAGTCCCAGCGCCCCCAGCAAGCCTGCCGCCACCGCGCCGCTCGGACCGAAGCCGACGACCGCGACGTCGTAAGGCACGCCGTGGCTCATGCCTCGTCCACGACGGTGTTGCGCAGCACGCCGATGCGTTCGATCTCGATTTCCACCGTGTCGCCATGCCTCATCCACACCGGCGGTGTGCGCGCCTGGCCCACGCCGGCCGGCGTGCCCATGATGATCAGGTCGCCCGGGTCCAGCGTCATGCACTCGGTGAGCAAGGCAATGGTCTCGGCCACGCCCCAGATCATGTCGCGCGTGTTGGCGTCCTGCATGACCTGGCCATTGAGACGGCACTGGATACCCAGTTCACTGCCACCGGCGGGCAGTTCGTCGGCCGTCACCAGGACCGGGCCGAAGCCGCCGGTGCGGTCAAAGTTCTTGCCGATGGACCACTGCGGCGTCTTCTTCTGGTAGTCGCGCACGGACATGTCGTTGAAGCAGCTGTAGCCGAAGACAGCATCCAAGGCGTTGTCCATCGTTGCGTGCTTGGTGGTCTTGCCGATGATGACGGCCAGTTCGGCCTCGTAATCGAAGCGCTCGGACACACGCGGGCGCAGGGCCTGCGCGTCCGGGGCGAGCAGCGAGGTGGCGCTGCGCAGGAAGAACCAGGGGTACACCGGCTTTTCGCGCCCGCCCTCCTTGGCGTGATCGTAGTAGTTCAGGCCCAGGCACAGGATCTTTCCGGGCGCGGGCATGAGCGGCGCTAGGGTGAGATCCGACAGGCGAAGGCGCGGCGCGGACGAGGCGGCCGCCGCCACAGAGGCGGCACGCAGGTCCACGCCGTCCAGCAAGGCCGCACGCAGGTCGGCGGGCACCTGGGGCTGCGCCTGGTTCAGGTCGATGACCTCGTCGCCCGTGACGAGCCCGAGGCGGGGCTGTCCGCCCGCGAGGAAAGTTGTGAAACGCATGATGAATTCAAACGATTGCTGGAAATAAGAAACAGGAAACTCGAGGTCAGGAAGGCACGAACAACACCGCCCGTTGCGCCTCCTTCAGGCGCGCCGTGGGCGCGATACCGATACCCCACTGGTCCACCCGCCCCGGCGGCCAAGTCCAGTCGGTGGGCACGCCAGACTGGTAGCTGTCATCGACCTGCTGCACGTCGGCGGTGTATTCGATGACGACACCAAAGGGCCCCACGAAATAGTTGAAGGTGTTGTTACCGGGGCCATGACGTCCCGGACCCCATTCGATGGCGTAGCCGGCGTCCTTCATCCGCCCCCCCCCGCGCATCACAGCATCGAGGTCGGGCATGACGAAGGCGATGTGATTGAGCGCGTCGTTGTCGGTGTCACCGAAGGCGATGCTGTGATGGTCGTCGTTGCACCGCATGAACGCCATGATCCGAGTACGGTCGGCGATCGAGAAATCCAGCGCCTGCTCCAGGAAACGCTGACTCGCGTCGACATCGTGGCTATTGAGGACTGCATGAGCCAGGCGCACCGGCTTGTCACGGTCCCGGGTGGCCGTGGCGTGACGCTCATCGCCGTACACCAGTCGGTAGATGCGCCCGTGCGGATCGGCCACCGTGACCGCCTTGCCGCCGCCGGGTTCCTGGACGGGGCCCGCGGCCTTGATAACACGTCCACCCGCCACCACGCTGGCACGGGCGATTTCGTCAAGCGCCTCAGCGCTGCGCGCCCGCAGCGTCACGTTGCGCACCCGGGCCAATCCTGGCGCCTCGTGCAGGGCCAGCACATGGTGGTCGTCACCAGTGGCGCGCAGGTACAGCGCGCCCGGCTCGCGCGCCACCACATCCAGCCGCCAGATCGTGGTGAAGAAGGCTTGCGCCTCCCGAAGATCTGGTACGTCTAAGGCCACGCTGCGCAGGCCGCTGACGCGGGATGACGCATGCGTCATGGGGCCATTGCGTATCGCCACGTCACTCAGCCTGAATATTCAGGGCCTTGACCACGCGCGCCCAGCGCTCGCGCTCGGCACGCATGAAAGCGTCAAACCCTGCCACCGTCATCTGCGGCTCCGCGATCGAACCCAGGGACAGCAGCCGCTGCGTGGTCTCGGGCTGGCGCAGCACCGTCTCCAGGTCACGGGCGACGCGGGCCACCACCTCGGGCGACGTACCCGCGGGCGCGAAGACGCCATTCCAGCCGGCAAATTCGAAACCGCTGAAGGTCTCGGACAGGGACGGGATGGACGGCAGGGCAGCAATGCGCTGGCCCGTGCTCACCGCCAGCGCCCGGATCTGGCCGGAACGCAGGTATGCCATGAGGGCCGCCTCGGGCAGGCAGATCAATTGCAGTCGGCCGCCCACCAGGTCCTGCAGGGCGTCAGGCGCCTTGGTGTACGGCACGTGGTTGAGCTTGACGCCAGCCAGGTCGGCTACCGCGTCAGCCAGGATGCCGGAGAAGGTCTTGGGTCCCTCGGTGGCAATGGCGATCTTTCCGGGTTGCGCCTTGGCCTGCGCCAGCGCGTCGGCCAAGTCGCGGGCGGCGAAGCCGGGACCCGCGGCGATCACGAAGGGGCTGCGCCCTACCAGACGCACCGGAGCGAAGTCCTTGACCGGGTCGTAGGGCAGCGTCTTGAACGTGAAGGCGTTGGTCACCATCGCTGCGGTGGTGGCGAAATAGAAGGTGTAGCCGTCGGGCGCCGAGCGTGCGGCGGCCTGAGCCCCGATCACATTCTGGCCTCCGGGGCGGTTCTCGATCACCACCGCCTGGGACCAGAGCTTGGACAGTTGGTCCGCCACGAATCGGGCAATGATGTCCGGGCCGCTGCCGGCCGGCTGAGAGAGGATCCACTTGACGGGCCGCTGTGGCCAGGCTGCGGCTTGCGCCTGCGCGCGCACCGCGCTGGCAACGGGCAGCATCAGGGCCGCGCTGACGAGGGTTCTGCGTTTCATGCGCTTGTCTCCGGTTGTTGTGACAAGCATCCTAGGGACAACGTCACCATTCGTACAGTTGATAAATTAAATATATAAAATCCATTTCATGGATATACGACAGGTCGATCTGAACCTGCTGGTCATCTTCGATGCCATGGCCCGCCTGCGCAGCGTGGTGCGCACCGGCGAGGCGGTCGGTCTGAGCCAGCCGGCCACCAGCGCCGCCCTGGCCCGCCTGCGCGCGGTATTCGACGACGCGCTCTTCGTACGCGCGGGTGCCGAGATGCAACCCACCCCGCGCGCGCAGGCCTTGGCGCCAGTGATCCGTCGGGTGGTGCAGACGCTGCAGACCGAGGTCCTCACGCGGTCCACCTTCGCTCCGCAGGACGCGGACCGCAGCTTCTGCATCCTCACCCCGGACATCGGCGAGGTGGCCTTCCTGCCTGGCGTGCTGCGGCGCCTGCGCCACGAGGCTCCAGGCGTGAAGCTCAAGGCCGTGACTCGACCGCGCCAGGCGGCTGCCGAGGCCCTGGAATCAGGCGAAGCCGATCTGGCCGTGGGCTTTTTCCCCGATCTGCAGAAGGCAGGCTTCTTCCAGCAGGCGCTGTTCAAGACCAGCTACGCCTGCATCGCCTGCACCTCGCACCCGGCGGCTGGCCGCCGCATGACGCAGCGCCAGTACCTGGCCGCGCGCCATGTGGTGGTACGCCCCGACGGCCGCGAGCACACCCTTGAGCGCTATCTGGAAGACAAAGGCCACCGCCGGCAGGTGATCCTAGAAATGTCGCACTTCACCAGCCTGATGGCCATCCTGCCCAACTCCGACCTGATCGCCACAGTGCCGCAAGACATCGCTGACTTCGCCAGCCGACACGTGGCCCTGCGCCAAATCGGGCTGCCCTTTCGACCGCCGGTGATCCAGGTGCAGCAGTACTGGCACCGACGCATGCAGGACGACCCAGCTAACCGCTGGCTGCGCGGGCTGTTCTACGAGGTGAACCGGCGCGAGCCTCACGCCGGCTTACCGTGATCCAATACGGGCCCCAGACCGCCTCGTCACGTTCGCCCATGACCGACACGCCCTCCCCCGCCCTGATCGAAGCCGACGTGCGCTGTGCCTTGCAAGAGGATGTCGGTACGGGCGACCTCACCGCCTCACTGGTCCCCGCCGAGCGCCGCGCCACGGCCACCGTGATCTGCCGCGAGTCCGCAGTCGTCTGCGGTCAGCCCTGGGTGAACGAGGTGCTGCGCCAGATCGCCCCCACCGCGCACGCCCGGTGGCAGGTTCGGGACGGCCAGCGCTGCACGCCCGGCGACACGGTGGTGACGATCGAGGGCCCCGCGCGCGAGCTGCTCACCGCGGAACGCACCTGCCTGAACTTCCTGCAGACCCTGAGCGCAGTGGCTACCCGCACCGCGCAGTATGTGGATGTGGTGCGCGGCACGCGCGCCGCCATCCTGGACACGCGCAAGACCATTCCGGGCCTGCGCATCGCGCAGAAATATGCGGTGCGCTGCGGCGGCGGCAAGAACCACCGCATGGGGCTGTATGACGCGGTCCTGATCAAGGAAAACCACATCGCTGCCGCCGGCGGCCTGACCGCAGCGGTGCGCGCCGCCCAGGCACTCCAGGCGCCCGTGGCCTTCATCCAGGTGGAAGTGGAAACGCTGTCGCAGCTTCAGGAGGCGCTCGAAGCCGGCGTGACCATGGTGCTCCTGGACAACATGGACCTGCCCACCCTAAGCGAGGCGGTACGCATCGCGGGTGGGCGCTGCAGCCTGGAAATTTCGGGTGGCGTGACGCTTGAGGGCCTGCGCGCACTGGCCGAGACCGGCGTAGACCGCATTTCGGTGGGCGCCCTGATCAAGGACATCCGGGCCATCGATTTCTCGATGCGCTTCGCGGACCGCCCCGTCGAGCGCTGAGGCGGCGCGGTGGGCGCGCTCAGGCCGCCCCCTGCAGCCACTCCAGCAACACGGCGGCTGTCTCCTCAGGCCGCTCCATCATGACCATGTGCCCGGCGTCCTCGATCACGCGCAACGTGGCCTGGGGCGCCAAGCGCTGCATGGCCTCATGCTGCGACACGGGTGACCACGCATCCTCGCGACCGCAGGCGATCAAGGTGGGCACGTAGAGCCCGCGCAGGACGTCGCTGGCATCCGGCCGTTGGATCAGGGCCTGCAATTGCGCAGCGAAGGTCTCGGCGGTGCGCCGCTCGAACATCTGCAGGATGGCGTCGATCAGGTCGCGATCCGGAAGTCGCGCGGGGTGCACCATGCCCTGCACCCATTCAGCGGCCATGGCGCGCACGCTGCGCTCGCGCGCCAGCTGCAGCAGGGCCTGACGCTTGGCGACTTCTTGGGCTCCGGCGGAGCCCGCAGGCAAGGGCAGGTAACCGGTATCGAGCAGCGCCAGGCGCTGCACCCGACGCGGGGCCAGGCGCATCACCTCCAACGCCACCCGTCCGCCCATCGAATGCCCGGCAATCGCGAAGCGCTCGGGCACTTGCTCGAGGACGCGCCGGGCCATGGACTCCAGGCTGTCGCGGGCACCGGGGTCGATGACCTGGTAGCGCAGGTGCTCGGGCCAGTGCGGGTACAGCGGTTGCCAGGCTGCGGCATCGCACATCAGGCCAGGAACGAGTACGAGGTGAGGCAGGGTGACTGCGGACGACATGCAGGCATCTTATCCAGTGACACCTTGCCGCGGGTTCGCATCGCCCTTTCGCCGCCGTCCTACAGACACTCTGGCGGCGCGCACGGACCATGGCTCCCACACAGGCCGGCACCCGCGCAACGCGGCACGCAGGACCTGGCAGTCCCACAACGACAGAGACAGATCCACGAGGTTTTGCATGCCCCTGGCCGAATACCGTATCGAGAGCGACTGCCCCTTGTCGGGCCGCTGGCTGCCCCTGGCGGGCAATCCGCCCTGGGTGGTGGGTAACCGCGGGCTGGCCGTGTCACTGGCCGCCAAGAATTTCCGGGCCGCAGGTGGCCAGGAAATCCGCGTGGTGCACGTGCCCACCGGCGAGATCGTCTATCGCAAGAACACCGACCCGCAGGCCGACGACGGGGGCGGCAGCTAGGGCCTAGCGTCGCAGGGTTCGACTCAAAAGCATCACCGGAATCAGCCCCACCAGTACCAGCGCCAGAGAGGGCAGGGCCGCCTCGCCCAGGCGCTCGTCCCGTGCGAGCTGATAGGCCACCACGGCAAGGGTGTCGGTGTTGAAGGGGCGCAGCACCATGGTGGCGGGCAGCTCCTTCATCACGTCGACGAACACCAGCAGGCCCGCAGCGACCGTGGACCGTTTGAGCAGCGGCCAGTGCACCCGCGCCAGAAGCCGCCAACCCGAGGTGCCCAGCATGCGCGCCGAGTCGTCCAGGCTGGGCGGAATGCGCGCGTAGCCACTTTGCACCGACTGCAGGGCCACCGATATGAAGCGCACCAGGTAGGCCCACACCACGCCCAGCACCGTACCGGTCACCCAGTACACCGTGGGTGCATGGGGGGCCGCTTGCTGCAGCCAGCCCACGGGCAGCAGCAGGCCCACGACGATCACCGCCCCGGGTACGGCATAGGCCATGCTGGCAACCCGCACCACGCCGCGCGTGAGGGCGTCGCCGCGCTGGCGCAGCGAGAACAACAGCAGCACCGCCATGGCCACCGCCAGCACCGCGCTGAGCGCGCCCAGTCGCACGCTGTTCAGAGCCCACTGCATGAAGCGGTCCCAGGGCAGCACCGACCAGTCAGCGGCCAGCGGCCGCAGCATGAAGGCCACCGGCAGAACGAACCCCATGAGCACTGGCAGTCCGCACACGACCCAGGCCAGCACGCGTCGCCCTCCGTGCAGGGCGATGGGCTGTGCCTCGCCCGAGCCGGAGCGGTCGCCCCGGGCCACCGCGAATCGCATGCGCCGCTGCGCGCGATGCTCCAGCCAGAGCAGCACCGCCACCACCGCCAGCAGCGTGGTGGCCAGCTGCGCGGCGGCCACGCGGTTGTCCATCGCCAGCCAGGCCTTGTAGATGCCGGTGGAGAAGGTCTGAATGCCGAAGTAGCTGGAGACACCGAAGTCGGCCAGGGTCTCCATCAAGGCCAGCGCCACGCCGGCCGCCACCGCAGGCCGCGCCAGGGGCAGGGCCACCTGCAGGATGCGACGGCGCAGGGGCGCCCCCAGCAGGCGCGCCGCCTCCATCAGATGCGAGGCACGCTCGCCCAGCGCGGTACGCGCCAGCAGGTACACATAGGGATAGAGCGAGAACACGAACACCCAGGCCGCGCCCGGCAGGCTGCGCACCTCGGGGAACACGCGCCCCTCCAGGCCGAAGGCAGCGCGCAGCCAGGACTGCAGCGGGCCGCTAAATTGAAGGAAGTCGGTGTAGGCGTAGGCAGTCACATAGGCCGGCATCGCCAGCGGCAGCAGCAAGGCCCATTCAAAAGTGCGCCGTCCCGGGAAGTCGAACAGGGTCACCGCAGCCGCCGTGGCCACCCCCACCCCGGCCACACCCGCCGCCACGATCAGACACAGCACCAGGCTGGCCACGGCATAGGCCGGCAACACGGTGGACGCCAGGCCCGCCAGGATGGACGCGCTCTGGGCGTCCCACTGCAGCCAGGAGACCAGCACGCCACCCACCGGCACCAGCAGCAGCAGGCCAAGCGTCAGAAGGAGCAGGTCATGAAGCCGGCGCATGAGATAGGTCAAGAACAGAGGCCCGCAGAGCCCTGATAATACAAATGAGAATTGTAATCATCTAGAATCACCCTCATGCATTTGGAACTGGTCGATGTGGGCGTGCGGTACGCCGGCGCGCCACGGGCCGCGGTGGACGCGGTGTCCTTCGGCCTGCCGCGCGGCGCCATCGGCGTGCTGATCGGCCCCTCGGGCTGCGGCAAGACCACCTTGCTTCGGGCGATCGCCGGCCTGGAGGCCACCTGCAGCGGCCAGATCCGCATCTCGCGCGAGCTTGTCAGCGGCGATGGCGTGCAGGTCCCCGCCGAATCGCGCCGCATCGGCATGGTGTTCCAGGACTACGCCCTCTTTCCCCACTTGGACGTGGGCCAGAACGTGGCCTTCGGCATCGCGCACCTGCCACGCGCCGAACGCGCCGAACGGGTGGCGCAGGTCCTGACCCTGGTCGGCCTGGCCGGCACCGAGCGGCGCATGCCCCACGAACTCTCCGGCGGGCAGCAGCAGCGCGTCGCCCTGGCCCGCGCGCTCGCACCCAAGCCCGAACTGCTGCTGCTGGACGAACCGTTTTCCAATCTGGACATCGATCTGCGTGAGCGCCTGGCCCACGAGATCCGCGGCATCCTGAAAGCGGCGGGCGCCACGGCCCTCTTCGTCACGCACGACCAGCTCGAGGCCTTCGCGATCGGCGACGTGATCGGCGTGATGCACCAGGGCGAGCTGCACCAGTGGGATGAGGCCTACACCCTCTACCACCGCCCGGCCACCCGCTTCGTGGCGGACTTCATCGGCCATGGCGTGTTCGCGCCCGCCACCCTGCGCGAGGCCGGCGACCAGGTCGTGGTGGACACGCCGCTGGGCGCCCTGACTGATGTCGCCGAGTGCCCGCTGCCGACTGCCTTCGAGGCTGGCCAGTGCGAAGTGCTGCTGCGGGCCGACGACATCGTGCACGACGACGACGCGCCAGTGAAGGCGCAGATCGTGCGCAAGGCCTTTCGCGGCGCAGACTTCCTCTACACGCTGCGTCTGGGCACAGGCGAGACCGTGATGGCCCATGTCCCGAGCCACCACGACCACAAGGTGGGCGAGTGGATCGGTATCCGCGCGCAGGTGGACCATGTGGTCACCTTCGAGCGAGGCAGCGCCGCGTCGGCACCGCCCATGGCACCTGCGCCCATGCCGCTGCCAGCCGGCGAGGTCTGAGCCTTACGCTTTTTCACCGTGCCACCGCGCACGGCCAGGCCCCACGCATGATCGCTTCCCACTCCGGGAAGCCCCATGAAGATCTCACTGATCACCCCTGCGCAACTCGACGCACCGCTACAGGCCGCCTGGCGCGCGATGCAGGATCGTCACCCTGCGCTCCAGAGCCCTTACTTCACGCCTGAATTCACCCTGGCGGTGGGGGCGGTGCGCGACGACGTGCGCATCGCGGTGCTGGAACGGGACCATCAGGTGACCGGCTTCTTTCCCTTCCAGGCGCGCTGGGGCGTGGGCCTGCCCGTGGGCGGCAGCCTCTCGGACCACCACGGCGTAGTCTGCGCCCGCGGTACGCGTTGGCACTGGCCGGACCTCCTGCGCGGTGCGCGCCTGTCGTCGTGGCGCTTTGACCACCTGCCACGCGAGCAGGCGCCCGCGGGTGCCTGCTCGCAGGCACTGTCCCCCGCGTTGGACCTTTCCCGCGGAATGGCGGCCTACCTGGCCGCGCGCCGATGCAACGGAATCCGGCGTCTGGACGAATGCCTGCGCAAGGCCCGCAAGCTCGCGCGGGAGGTCGGCCCGGTGCGCCTAGAGGCCCACACCCAGGATCCGCGGGTGCTCGAGACCGTGCTGCGCCTGAAGTCGCAGCAATGCCGGCGCACCGGCGTCGCCGACTTCTTCGCGCAGCCCTGGGCCCGTGCGCTGGCCGAGCGCATCGCGAATACGCAGGGGCCGCATTTCGGCGGACGGCTGTCCGCGCTCTACGCGGGCGACACCCTGGTCGCTGCGCACCTGGGCATGCGTAGCCGCCGCGTCTGGCACTGGTGGTTCCCGGTGTATGACCACGCCTGGGCGCCCTACTCGCCCGGCGTGCAGCTGCTGCTGCAGGTGGCGCAGGCCGCAGCCGACGAGGGCCATGGGTGGCTGGACCTGGGCAAGGGTGCGGACGCCTACAAGCAAAGCTTTGCCGATAGCGGCCTGCCCCTGTCCGAGGGCTGGGTCCACCGACCGGCACTCAGCACGGCGTGGCTGGCCACGCGTGCGGCGACCCTGCGCTGGGCGAAGACGGCGTCCTGGATGCAGCCGCTGCGTCCGATGCTGCGACGGGCACGCCGCCTTGGCGCCCCAGCGGCGGGCACCTGAGGCCGCGGTCAGGACAGGTGCTCGCCGGCGGTCGCTCGCTCCGTGGCCGAGACATTCGGGATCACCGGGGCCGCCGGATGCGCCGATGGCAAGCGCGGCATCCGGCGACGCCGCCAGCTCTCGACATCCAGGCACACACGCGCCAGCAGGTACGGCGTCAGCGTCGACAGCCAGACCGTCAAGCGCGGCAAGCGCAGCAGGTCACCCTGGCAGCGCGCGCGAGTGCTGTCCGAGGTGGTGGCGGTCTCGAAGCCCGCCGCACGAGCCATCTCCACATGGTCGTCACGGTAGCAGCCATAGGGGTAGCAGAAGCTGCGGACCGACACGCCCAGCGCCTGCTCCAGGTCATCGCGGGAATCGGCGATCTCCGAGCGGGCCCGCCAGGGCTCGCACCGTGACAGGTTCACATGATTGCGCGTGTGGGCACCGACTTCCATGCCCGCAGCCATCCACTCGCGCAGGTGGTGCACGTTCATCAGGCGCGCGCGCGGCACACCGGCTGCCGCGTCCCACACATTGGCGCCCCCCAGCTGGCCGCTCACCACGAAGGAAGTCGCGGTGAAGCCCAGCTCGCGCAGCACCGGCAGGGCGTGGTCGAAGTTGTTCACGTAGCCGTCGTCCAGCGTGATGCCGACGACCTTGCCCACACGCTCGCCGCGCAAATAGGGCGCGAGGTCCCGCATGGACAGGCCGCGATAGCCCAGCGCACGCAGCGCACGCATCTGCCGCGCGAAACGTGCGGGCGGCAGCACCAGCCCCCGGTAAGGCATGCCCCGAGGCGGCAGGACATCGGTCTGGTGGTAGGACAGGATGGGGATCGAGGCGCGTCGTGGATGGGGGCGGGGCTCGGTCATGACGGGTCAGTCGCTCCGGATAGGGATGGAGCCGGACGCAGAGATCCGGACTGCGCAAATTGTGTGGGGGGATAGCAGAGCCCGGCCCCCCTCCAAAGGTGTGCCGGGGTAAGCCCTGCAACCGTCTGGCGCTGGGCCCGCTGCAGAAAGCTCAGCGCTGGCGCAGGCTTTCGACTGCGGCGTGCAGGTCTGCAGCCCACGCCCGCCGGGCGCGGCCTGCGCAGGCCTGCGGCGTACCGAAATGGACCACCACCGTGATCGGCCCGCCCGCGAGGGTGCGCCAGATCGATCCGACCAGGGTGTCGTCACCGATGTAGCACGGCGCCAGCGAGCGCTGGCCCGTGGCGTCGTCCAGGTAAGCCAGAGCCACCGGCTGCACCGGCACGTCGGCTGCAATGGCGGCCTGCAGCAAGTTGGCATGGAACGGCAGCAGCGCCACCCCGTCGCTGGTCGTGCCTTCGGGGAACACTGCCAGCACGTCACCTGCACGCAGGCTGTCGGTCATGTGGTGCACGACGCGCAAGGCGTCCCGCCGCGACTCGCGCTCGATGTAGAGCGTGCCCGCGCCTGTGGCCATGCGCCCGATCAGGGGCCAGTGGTGCACATCGGCCTTGGACACGAAGCGGCAATGGCGAGCGGCATGCAGGGACAGGATGTCCAGCCAGGAGATGTGGTTGCACACGACCAGCGCTGGCCCCTGCGCCACGGGCTGGCCTCGCACTCGCAGCCGCAGGCCCATGGCGCGCAGCATGCCCTGGGCCCAGGCCTGGACCCGCGCCTGGCGGGCTTCGACGGTCAGGCGCGGGAAGATGAAGACGACGGTGAGAAAGCCCGCCAGCGCGTGCCACACCACGCGCGCCAGCGCCCAGACCACCCGCAGCAGCTTCACGCTTGCGAGGCGTCGTAGGCGACCTGGCCGCCCACGAAGGTGTAACGCACGCGCCCCGGCAGCTCATAGCCCGAGAAGGGCGTGTGCTTACCCTGACTGCGCAGGCTCGAGGCCTGCACCTGCCAGTGTGTCAGGGGGTCGAAGACGCAGACGTCACCGACACCCCCCTCCACCAGCTGCCCGCAGCTGGCCTGCAGCGTGCCCAGCGACGCGCCCAGCACGCGGGCCGGCGCACTGCTGATGGTGTCCAGCGCGCGCACCAGGCCGACGCCGCTTTGCTGGCCCCACTTGAGGGCCAGCCCCAGCAGCAGCTCCAGGCCGGTGGCACCGGGCTCGGCTTCAGCGAAGGGCAGGGTCTTGGCGTCCTCGTCCAGCGGCATGTGATCGGACACCAGCGCATCGATCGTGCCATCGGCCAGCGCCTGGGCCAGCGCATCGCGGTCACGCTGCTGGCGCACCGGCGGCGACAGGCGCAGGCGGCTGTCGAAGTAGCCGATGTCGGTGTCGGTCAGATGCAGCGAGTTGATGCTCACGTCGCAGGTCAGGGGCAGGCCTTGGGCCTTGGCCTCGCGCACCAGGGCGACACCTGCAGCACTGGACAGGCGGCACAGGTGCACCCGCGCGCCGGTGACCTTCATCAGCTCGAAGATGGTGTGCAGGGCGATGGTCTCGGCCGCCACCGGCACGCCGGCCAGGCCCAGGCGCGTGGCCAGCGGTCCGCTGGCCGCCACGCCCTTGCCCAGGTACACCTCCTGCGGCCGCAGCCACACGGTGTAGCCGAAGGTGGCTGCGTACTGGAAGGCGCGCTGCAGCACCTGGGTGTTGGCCAGGCCCGTCTCGGCCTGGCTGAAGCCCACGCAGCCGGCCTCGGTGAGTTCGGCCATTTCGGTCAGCACCTCGCCGGCCAGGCCGCGCGTCAGCGCACCCAGGGGGAACACCCGTGCCTGATGCAGTTTCTCGGCGCGCATCTTGAGCATCTCGACCAGGCCAGGCTCGTCCAGCACTGGGTCGGTATCGGGCGGGCACACCAGGCTGGTCACGCCACCCGCGACGGCCGCGGCCATCTCGCTTTCGAGCATGCCTTCATGCTCGTGACCCGGTTCGCGCAGGCGCACCGCCAGGTCCACTAAGCCGGGCGCGACGACGCAACCGCGCGCCTCGATCAGCTTGTTCGGGACAAAGCCTTCGGGGGTACGGCCGATGCCCACGATGCGCCCGGCAGCGAGGGCCAGGTCGCAGACTTCGTCGAACTGGCGCGCGGGGTCGATGACGCGTCCCCCTTGGATCAATATCTTCATCGGAAAGTACTCCCAAAATCAGGGCCGGCGCGGAACCGGCTCCGCCGGGCCGCCGAGGGCGCCCCCTGGAGGGGGCAGCGGCCGCAGGCCGCTTCGGGGGTGGTCTTGTTCATGCCTCATTCCCGGCGACGATACTCATGACCGCCATCCGCACCGCGATACCGAAGGTCACCTGCGGCAGGATCACGCTTTGCTTGCCGTCCACCACCGCCGAATCGATCTCGACCCCACGATTGATCGGCCCCGGGTGCATCACGATGGCGTCGGGCTTGGCCAGTTGCAGCTTCTCCGGCGTCAGACCGAAGCTCTTGAAGAATTCCTGCGAGCTCGGAAGCAGCGCACCCGACATGCGCTCGTTTTGCAGGCGCAGCATGATCACCACGTCGCAACCGCGGATGCCCTCTTCAAGCGTGTGGAACACCTTCACGCCCATGTGGCTCATGTCACCAGGCACCAGGGTGCGCGGCCCCACCACCCGGACCTCGGCGCAGCCCAGCGTGGTCAGCGCATGGATATCGGAGCGGGCCACGCGCGAGTGCAGCACGTCGCCCACGATGGCCACGGTGAGGTTGGCGAAATCCTTCTTGTAGTGCCGAATGGTGTACATGTCCAGCAGGCCCTGTGTGGGGTGCGCGTGGCGGCCGTCACCAGCGTTGATCACGTGCACGTGGGGCGCGACATGCTGCGCGATCAGGTAGGGCGCGCCTGACTCGCCGTGACGCACCACGAACAGATCGGCGGCCATCGCCGAGAGGTTGGCAATGGTGTCCAGCAGGGACTCGCCCTTGGCCGCCGACGAACGCGCGATGTCCAGGTTGATCACGTCGGCCGACAGGCGCGTGGCGGCGATCTCGAAGGTGGTGCGGGTGCGGGTGCTGTTCTCGAAGAACAGGTTGAACACAC
>JBEEIS010000117.1:0-3910 GCA_041169755.1 Pseudomonadota bacterium
CAGCAACTTTGTCTCGCGCATGGGCGCAAGCTTCATGACGGCGGCCGGCCTGCCCGAGTGGGCGGCCGCGGACGACGATGCTTATGTGGCCATCGCCCAGCAGATGGCCGCTGACCGGGTGGCCTTGTTGCAGCTCAAGCAAGGCCTGCGACAGCGCCTGCAATCGCGCCCGGCCTGGAACATCGATCAGTACACCCGAGATTTCGAGGCCGCCTTGCGCAGTATGTGGGTGGCGTTGTGCGAGGGCGAGGCTTCGCCCTCACCCTAATCCGGGTGGACGGGCTGAGCCAGCGCGGACACAGGGCGGGGCGCCGGCTTGCCTTATGTCCGCACCGTCCCGGTGCCATCAAGCGGCCAAGGCCACTTTAGGCGCATCCTCTGCAGCCATCGGCGCGGGCAGCCGCATCAGGTGGTCAAAGGCTGCCAGTGCTGCCTTGGCGCCCTCGCCGGCGGCAATCACGATCTGCTTGAAGGGCACGGTGGTGCAGTCACCGGCGGCAAAGACGCCGGGCAGATTCGTGTGACCTTTGGCGTCGACTTCGATCTCGCCAAAGCGGCTGAGCGCGAGCGTGCCCTTGAGCCATTCGGTGTTGGGCACCAGGCCGATCTGTACGAACACGCCCTCGAGCGACACCGTTTCATCCTGGCCGCTGGCTCGGGCGCGCAGCACGATGCCATTGACCTTGCCGGCCGCTCCAGTGATCTCGGTGGTTTGCGTGTTCAGGCGGATGCTCACATTGGGCAGGCTTTTGAGCTTGGCCACCAGCACCGCGTCGGCCTTGAGTTGTTCGGCAAATTCCACCAGCGTCACATGGGCCACGATGCCGGCCAGGTCAATGGCCGCCTCCACGCCTGAGTTGCCGCCGCCGATCACCGC
Organism: Pseudomonadota bacterium; assembly: GCA_041169755.1. Taxonomy (GTDB): domain Bacteria; phylum Pseudomonadota; class Gammaproteobacteria; order Burkholderiales; family Burkholderiaceae_C; genus Ramlibacter. The sequence continues at coordinate 878 of JBEEIS010000117.1, forward strand.
CACGCGTTTGCCCTTGAACAGCGGCCCGTCGCAGTGCGGGCAGTAGGCGACGCCCTTGTTCTTGTATTCCTGCTCGCCGGGCACGTTGATCGTGCGCCAGCGCGCGCCAGTGGTGATGATCACGCTGCGCGCCTTCAGGGCGGCGCCGCTTTCCAGCTGCACTTCGATCAGGTCGCCGGGCACGATGGCCTTGGCGCGCTGCAGATTCATGATGTCCACCTCGTAGTGGCGCACGTGTTCTTCCAGGGCCAGCGCGAAGCGCGGGCCTTCGGTTTCTTTGACCGAGATGAAGTTCTCGATGCCCAGGGTGTCCAGCACTTGACCCCCAAAGCGTTCGGAGGCGATGCCGGTGCGGATGCCCTTGCGCGCGGCATAGACCGCCGCCGCGGCACCGGCCGGGCCACCGCCGACGATCAGCACGTCGAAGGGGGCCTTGGCGTTGATCTTCTTCGCCTCGCGCTCGGAACCGCTCTTGTCGATGCGCGCCAGGATCTCCTCCAGCGTCATGCGGCCGTTGCCGAACATCGTGCCATTGAGGAACACGGTGGGCACGCCCATGATCTGGCGCTCGTTGATTTCGTCCTGGAACAGGCCGCCCTCGATCATCGTGGCCTGGATACGCGGGTTCTGGATCGCCATCAGGTTCAAGGCCTGCACCACGTCCGGGCAGTTGTGGCAGGTCAGGGACACGTACACCTCGAACTCGAAGTCGCCCTCGAGGGCTTGGATCTGCTCGAGCACTGCGGGTTCCACCTTGGGCGGGTAGCCGCCCACCTGCAGCAGGGCCAGCACCAGCGAGGTGAACTCGTGCCCCATGGGCAGCCCGGCAAAGCGTGGGCCGTGGGTTTCGCCGGGGCGGTGGATGGCGAAGGAGGGCGTGCGGTGCGGACCGCCCTGGCTCTCACGCACCGTGATCCGGGGCGAAGCCTCGGCCACGTCCCGCAGCAGCGCCCGCATGTCACGCGAGGCCTGGCTGTCATCGAGTTGGGCCGTGACCTCGATCGGGTGGGTGATGCGTTCGAGGTAACTGGCCAGCTGGGTCTTGAGGGCGGTGTCGAGCATGGGGGCCTCCGCGCGCCGTCAGATCTTGCCGACCAGGTCCAGCGAAGGCTTGAGCGTCTGGGCGCCTTCGCTCCACTTGGCCGGGCAGACCTCGCCGGGGTGGGCGGCGACGTACTGGGCGGCCTTCACGCGCCGCAGGGTTTCCTGGGCGTCGCGGCCGATGCCGTTGTCATGCACCTCGAGGGTCTTGATGCGGCCCTCGGGGTCGATCACGAAGGTGCCGCGCAGGGCCAGGCCAGCGTCCTCGCCTTCGGTGATCAGCACCTGAAAGAAGCTGGCCAGTTGGTGGTTCGGGTCGCCAATGAGGGGGTACTGCACCTTGGCGATGGTGTCCGAGGTGTCGTGCCAGGCCTTATGGGTGAAGTGGGTGTCGGTGGAGACGCCGTACACCTCGACGCCCAGTTTCTGGAATTGCGCGTAGTGGTCGGCCAGGTCGCCCAGCTCGGTGGGGCACACAAAGGTGAAGTCGGCGGGGTAGAAGCACACCACCGACCACTGGCCTCGGAAGGACTGCTCCGAAACCGGGACGAACTTGCCGTTGTGATAGGCGGTCGCCTTGAAGGCGGGAACTTGGGTATTCATCAGGGACATTTCTCGATTCCTTTCGGGCTGCGTTAGCGAGTTTGCGAACGAAAGGAATGTTAGGGTTGTCCCTTATATTGATCAACTCAATTAAAACAAATCGAGCGATTTATTTCGACTATTGACGGTCTGGCGGATGTGTCTGACGTGTCCGACGTGCCTGGTGTGGCTGATGCGCCTGATGTGGAGGCCCTAGTAATCCAGGCGCTCCGGCCTCAGTTCCTGCAGGATGGTGGTCGCGATCTCTTCGATCGACTTGGTGGTGGTGGACAGCCAGCGGATGCCGGCGCGCCGCATCATGGCCTCGGCCTCGCTCACCTCCATGCGGCAGTTGTCCAGAGAGGCGTAGCGCGAATTCGGCCGCCGCTCGTTGCGGATCTCGGCCAGGCGCTCGGGCTGGATGGTCAGGCCGAAGATCTTGCTGCGGTAGGGCAGCAGCGCCGGGGGGAGCTGCTGACGTTCGAAGTCCTCGGGAATCAGCGGGTAGTTCGCCGCCTTCAGCCCGTACTGCATGGCCAGGTACAGCGAGGTGGGGGTCTTGCCGCTGCGGCTCACGCCCACCAGCACCACGTCGGCCGAGGCCAGGTCGCGATTGCTCTGGCCGTCGTCATGGGCCAGGCTGAAGTTGATGGCCTCGATGCGGTCGTGATACGCCTGGCTCTTGCTCACATCCGAGAAGCGCCCGACCCGGTGGCTGGACTTCATGCCCAATTCAATCTCGAGCGGCTGCACGAAGGTGCCAAACATGTCGAGGATCATGGCCTGGCAGCTCGTGCGGATGATCTCCAGCACCTCCATGTTGACCAGCGTGGTGAAGACGATGGGTCGCCGGCCCTCGGTGGCGGCGGTGTGATTGACCTGTCGCACGGCCTGATGTGCCTTGTCCACCGTGTCCACGAAGGGCAGGCGGACGTGCCGGGGCTGGAACTCGAATTGCGCCAGGATGGCGTTTCCGAAGGTTTCCGCCGTGATGCCGGTGCCATCGGAGATGAAGAAAACGGTACGGTGAGGCATGCTTGGCTCTCAGGATCGGGCGCTGCGCGGATCGCTGGCGCCGCCTACAATCCCAGGCAATTTAGCCGAAGTCGCCCCGAGCGGCCGGCCACCCCTCTACCTTTCCCATGTCCCGCAGCCCCCAGAACTTCCAACGACAAAGCCGGCTGCTTTGCCATGGGAACGCGCACCCCTTGGGCGCCGCACCGATTTCAACTTCCGGAGCTCTCCCATGTCAGACCGTTTTCCTGCGACCGCCCTGGTCGTTCCGTTTGAAAACCTGAGAAATTCCGATGTCGAGGTGGTCGGCGGCAAGAACGCCAGCCTCGGCGAAATGATCTCCCAACTGCCCCACGGCGTGCGCGTGCCCACGGGCTTTGCCACGACCGCGCACGC
>JBEEIS010000118.1:0-32317 GCA_041169755.1 Pseudomonadota bacterium
GGAAGGCGGCGTCGTAGTCGCGCGCCGCCTGATAGAGCTCGAGCAGGCTCTGGGCTTGCGCCGGCAGGGCGGCAAAGGCCGCGGCCAGCGACAGAGGCAGCAGGCGCAAGGTGGGGCGCAGCAACGAGTTCATGATCCGTCTTTCTACGTGTAAGCCTGATTCGGGTGCTAGTTCTAGTACTGCGCGACGCTGTCGTCCCGCTCGATCGACCAGGCGTCGATCCCGCCCGCGATATTGACGACCTGCTCGAAACCCTGGCGGGCCAGGAACATCGCCACCTGCTGACTGCGCACGCCATGGTGGCACAGACAGGCCAGCGGGCGCTCGGGGTCAAGTTCTGCCAGGCTTCCGGGAATCTCGTACATCGGGATGTGCATCAGCTCGAACCCCTCGGGCCGCACGCGGGCGATGGCCAGTTCCATCGGCTCGCGAACATCCAGCACCACCGGCCGCAAGTCCGCGTGTTGCTGCAGCCAGTCGGACAGCTGCGAGGGGCGGATTTGGTCGATCATGGGCGATGCGTCGTGGGCAGGCGATCAGAACGCGAAGCGCGAGGGCTCAGGGAAATGCTGCAGCCGCGGCGCCAGGGTGTCCCAGCGCTGTGTGGTGGTCCAGGCAGCATCGCCGGTACGGGTCACCAGCGTGGCCCGCATGACGGGATCGGCGCCGACGATCGCGACCAGGCGGCCGCCCACTTTCAGCTGCGTCAGCAGGGCCTGGGGCACTTCGGCGACCGAGCCACTGAGCACGATCACGTCGAAGGGGCCCTCGCCAGGCAGGCCTTTCGAGCCGTCGCCCTCGCGCACCTGCGCGTTGGACACGCCGGCGCGGGACAGGTTTTCGCGGGCCATGCGGGCCAGCGCGGGGTCGATCTCCATCGTGATCACCGAGGCGGCGCGCGCCGCCAGCAGGGCGGCCATGTAGCCGCTGCCGGCACCGATTTCCAGCACTTTCTCGTGGGGTTGGGGGTTCACTTCCTGCAGCAAGCGTGCCTCCACCTTCGGGGCCAGCATGCAGCGCCCGCGGGTCAGGGCTTCCTGGGCGCTGCCCACCAGCGGGATTTCCATGTCGACGAAGGCCAGCGCCTTGTGCGCCTGCGGCACGAAATCCTCGCGGTGCAGCACCGAGAGCAGCTCCAGAACCTGGGGGTCGAGCACGTCCCAGGGGCGGATCTGCTGCTCGATCATGTTGAAGCGGGCTTTTTCGAGGGAGTCGGGAAGATTCATGGCTTTACTCGGGAAATCACGAAACAGGTCGGCAATCGCGGCAAACCGCCCATTTTAGGCAGCGGGGGCGCCCCCCACCTTGCGTTGGACCCAGCGGGCCAGGTCGTCAAGATAGCAATAGACCACCGGCACCACTACCAGTGTCAACAGCGAGGAGGTGATCACCCCTCCGATCACGGCCTGGCCCATGGGGGCGCGCTGCTCTGAGCCCTCCGTCAGGGCGAAGGCCAGAGGCACCATGCCGAAGATCATCGCCAGGGTCGTCATGAGGATGGGGCGCAGACGCACCTGGGCGGCCAGCAGCAGGGCCTCGGCCCGCGGCAGGCCGGGCACGCGCCGACCCTGTTCGTCCACACCGTCCTCGCGCGCGCGGATCGCGAAGTCCACCAACAAGATGGCGTTCTTGGTCACCAGCCCCATCAACATCACCACGCCGATCACCGAGAACATCGACAGCGTCGAGCGGAACATCATCAGCGCCAGCACTACCCCGATCAAGGTCAGGGGCAGCGCGGTCATGAGCGCCAGGGGTTGCAGGAAGCTCCTGAACTGGCTGGCCAGGATCATGTAGATGAAGATCACCGCCAGGGCCAGCGCGGACAGGGCGTAGGCGAAGGACTCGCCCATGTTCTTCACCGACCCGCCGAACTGCCAGCGGTAGCCTGGGGGCAGGGCGATGCCATCCAGGGCCTTGCGCACATCGGCCGACACCTCGCCGGCCGAACGTCCATAGACGTTCGCGTTGATCGCTACCTCGCGCGCCAGGTCGCGGCGGTTGATCTGACTGGGGCCGGTGGTCTCACGCACCTGGGCCACTTGGGTCAGGCGCACGGTCCTCGGGCTGCCATCGGCCTGCGCGCCGGTGGCGAACGACAGGCGTTCGAGCTGCTGCGCCACGTTGCGGGCCTCGGGTGCCAGGCGCACGTTCACGTCATAGGTCTGGCCGTCGCCAGCCCGCCAGTTGCCCACGGTCTGGCCGGCCACCAGGGTGCGTAGCGGCGCTGCGATCTGCGCCACCGACAGGCCCAGGTCGCTGGCCGCCTCGCGGCGGATCGCGACATCGACCACCGGTTTGTTCGGCTTCACGCTGGAGTCCAGGTCCACCAGGCCGGGAATCGGTCGCAGGCGTTCCACCATCAGCTGCGACAGGCGCTCGAGCTCCTGCAGGTCGGGGCCGATCAGGGACAGCTCCACTTGCTTGTTACCGCCCACGCTTTCAAGCAGGCCGGCATGCGTCACGGTGATGCCAGGAACCTGCTTGAGGCGCTCGCGCAGCACCGCCGCCATCTGGTCCACGCTGCGTGTGCGGTCCTTGCGATCTACCAGGCGCACATACAGGTTCGCGTAGATCTTGCCCTGGGCGTTGCCGGTGTTGACCGTCGCCAGTGTGTAGCGGGTCTCGGGGAACTCGCGCACGATGGCCTCGACCTGGCGCGCTTTGGCCTCGGTCAGTTCCAAAGACGAACCCACCGGGGTGTGGAAGTTGACCGTCACTTCCGAGAAATCCGCCTTGGGCACGAACTCGGTTCCGAGCAGCGGCACCATGACCACACTGGCCGCGAAGATGCCCAACGCGGACAGCACGGTGGCCAGACGGTGGGCCAGAGACCATCGCAGCAGCCGCTGGTAGCCGCGAGAGAGGCGGTCGGTCGCTCGGTCGAACCAGGCTGTCACGCGCCCGATACTGCGGTCGTAAAGACTGGGTCGGGTATCCAGCGCGCGGGCGCCCCCATGCGCCTGGGGGTCGTGCCAGATCGAGGACAGCATCGGATCCAGCGTGAAGCTCACGAACATGGAGATCATCACCGCGACCACGATGGTCAAGCCGAACTCGTGAAAGAACTTGCCGATGATTCCGCCCATGAACCCGATCGGCAGGAACACCGCCACGATGGACAGCGTGGTGGCCAGTACCGCCAGGCCGATCTCCTCGGTGCCCTCCATCGCTGCCTGGAAAGGAGCCTTGCCCATGTGCAGGTGCCGCACGATGTTTTCGCGCACCACGATCGCGTCGTCGATCAACAGGCCCACGCACAATGACAGGGCCATCAGGGTCACCATGTTGATGGTGAATCCGAGCAGGTGCATGAACAGGAAGGTGCCGACCAGCGCGATCGGTAGTGTCAGGCCGGTGATCACGGTGGACCGCCAGGAATTGAGGAACAGGAACACGATCAGCACCGTGAGGATCGCGCCCTCGATCAGCGTGCTGCGCACATTGGCCACCGACACGCGGATCGGACGCGACGCGTCCAGGATCGGCTCCAGGCGTACGCCCGGGGGAAGCTGCGCACTCATTTGACGCAGGGCGGCCGTGAGTCCGTCGATCACCTGGATGGTGTTCTCGTCCTGTGACTTCTGCACTGTGAGCAGCAGGGTGCGCTGGCCGTTGTAAAGGGCCAGGCTGTCCACTTCCTGCGCACCGTCGGCGACGCGGGCCACCTGCTCCAGGCGCACGGGCACGCCGTTCTTGCGCGCCACGATCAAGCGCCCGAAATCTTCGGGGCGCTCCAGGCGCGCATCGATCTGCACCACCAGCTCGCGGTCTGCCGACCGCACCGTGCCTACCGGCTGCGCCTGGTTCTCCCCGCGCACGGCGGTCACCACCTGTTCGGGCGTCACGCCCAGGGCTTCCAGTGCGGCGGGCTGCAGGTACAGGTTGATCTCGCGGCGGGTGCCGCCTACCAGTGCCACCGAGCCGACGCCGCGGACGTTCTCCAGACGCTTTTTCAGGATCTGGTCGGCCCAGTTGGTCAGTTCCACGGGGGACATGGGCGTTCCCCGGGTGGTGTCCGGTAGCACCGCCACCGACCAGACCGAGCGGCTGGCCGGATCGAAGCGCAGGACCCGCGGCTCCTTGACCTCGGCGCGCAGGCTGGGTCGCACGGCGGCGATCCGTTCGCGCACATCGTCGGCAGCCGGACGGCCGTTCACATGCAGCGCGAATTCGACGATGACGACCGACTGCCCCTCATAGCTGCGGGAAAAGATGGCGTTGATGCCGGCGATGGCATTGACGCCTTCCTCGATCTTGCGCGTCACCTCCACCTCGACCACTTCGGGCGACGCGCCGGGGTATTCGGTGGTGATCACCACCACCGGAAAGTCGATGTTGGGAAACTGGTCGACCTTCAGGCGTTGCAGGGAGAACAGGCCCAACACCACCAAGGCCAACATGACCATGGTGGCCAGGACGGGGTTGCGCAGGCTGACGCGGGTGAACCACATGGTGGCGGGTGCTTCAGGGTGTGGGTCGGGCTGCAGCTGCCGGCGCGGTGAACTTCACCGCGGTGCCTTCGCGCAGCGCACCCACGTGGCCCAGGATCACCGTCGCGCCGGCGTCCACACCGGTGACGGCCACCAGCACCTGCCCGCCGTTTTCCGAGCGGGCGCCGGTCTGCACCGGCTTGTGCCGCACCCGATCGCCTTCGACCACCTGCACATAGGGCACGGGCCGGTCGGTCCGCACGGCTTGCAGCGGCACCGCCAGCGCCTGCGCGCGGTCGGTGACCAGCACGCCCTGGGCAAACAGGCCCTGGCGCAGGCCGGCTGCGGGCGGTACCTGCAGGTACACCGTCACGCCCCGGCTGCCGGCCTGGGCGCTCGGGTTGATGCGGGCCACGGTAGCCTGTACCGGCTGCGCCGCGCCTTCCACCGCCAGGCGTGCCGCCTGGCCGTTGCGCACCCGCACCGAATCCGCTGCGGTCACCGTCGCTTCGAGCTCCAGCCGGCCCGGGTCGACGATCTCGATCACACGGGCGTCCACGCCCAGTCGCTCGCCAGGTTGCGCCAGGCGCTGCGACACGACGCCTGCGATCGGCGCCCGCAGCGCGGTGTCGTCCAGTGTCTTGCCTGCGACGTCCACCGCCGCCAGGGCGGCCTTGTGCGTGGCCTCGGCGGCCGCCAGGCTGCTTTGCGAACTCTCCAGCGCGGTGCGCGAGATGAAGCCCTTGTCCACCAGCGCCTGGTTGTTGTCGAATTGGCGTCGCGCGATCTCGACCTGCGCCTTGGCGGCATCGGCCTGCTCGCGTGCCTGTTGCAGGCGCGCTCGGAGCTCGGTGGGGTCGATCGTGGCGATCACCTGCCCGGCGCGTACCGCGTCGCCCTCGCGCACGGTCAGGCCTTGCAACTCGCCAGCCACGCGCGCCTTGACGACTGCGGAATTCACTGCACGCAGCGTGCCGGTGATCACCAGGCCCTGCTCGAGGTCAGTGGCCTGGGCACGGGTCACGTCGCCGGCGGCCAGTTCCACAACTGATTCAGCGGGCGCGGAGATCGCCGCTGCCTGGGGGCGGCTCGAGCCTGAGCGCATCACCAAGCCGACCCCGGCGGCCACCGCCAACGTCAAGCCGATGGCGATGATCGTTCGCTGTCTCATGCCGCACCTCCTGGGCCCTTGTCCCGTACGCACAGACCCGCGAGCAGGATGCCGATCTGCATCTTGATGAAGCGGCGCGGATCCAGAGTCTGGGCCGCGGGCACGCAGGTGCCCAGCGCGTGCTTGTTCATCAGCAAAAAGATCATGGGTGCGATGACGCTGTAGACGCCATAGTCCATGTCGTCCACCTGGAACTCGCCGCGGTCCACGCCGCGTTGCAGGATGCGGCGGATCAGGGCCTTGCCTGGCTCCATCACCTCACGCTGGTAGTAGGTGGCCAGTTCGGGAAAATTCTGCGACTCGCTGATCATCAGCTTGGTGATGCCCGAGGCGGGTGTCGCCCCGATGCGATCCCACCAGGCGGTCAGGCAGGCACGCAGCATCTCGGCGCTGCTGCCCTCGAACCGTTTGAATTCCTCGTTCCACTCCACGAAGCGGCCGGCCAGGTTCTCGTGCACCACCGCTCTGAGCAGCTCCTCTTTGCTCTGAAAGTAGAGGAACAGCGTGCCCTTGGAGACCCCGGCCTGGGCCGCCACCTCCTCGACGCGGGTGGCGGCAAAGCCCTTTTCCACGAAGAGTGCGAGCGCGGCATCGAGCAACTCACCCGGGCGGGCTTGCTTGCGGCGCTCGCGTTTGACCTGACTGTCTTCGGCCTTGGTTTCCATGGGGTTACTGCAGAGCTGGAAATTAATGACTGACTGGTTAGTAATGTACCGTCAGCTTTTTGCCGGGTCAAGAAGCGTAAAGGGCAGTGCCTCTCAGTTCCCGGTCCCTCGTGCTACGCCCAGCGCCACACGCAGCGCCAGCCACTCCCGCAGGACCTGCCGCGAAAGGGTCAGGCCCTCGCTCGAGGGCAGCCATTCCAGGGCGGTGCGGGCCTGCGGCAGCGGCAGGCGGGTGGGCGCCGGCACCACCTCGAAGCCCGCGCGCCGGAACTCCAGGGTGGCACGTGGCAGGTGCCAGGCGTCCGAGACCAGCGCGATGCGTCGCACGCCTTGCGGGTGCATCACGGCGGCCAGCTTCTGCGCGTTTTCGCGGGTGTCGCGTGACTGATCGTCCAGCCAGCGTGGGGTGAAGCCGAAGTCCTCGCGCGCAGACAGGGCCACCGCCTGGGCCTCGCTGGCGGTGCCGCGTCCGCCCCAGCCCAGGCCGCCGGCAAAGGCCAGGGGCAGGTCGTGCCCACGCGCCAGCCGGATGCCATAGCGAAGTCGCGCCAGCGTGGCGCTGGCGGGCTGGGCCACACCGTACTCGGGCGCCTCGGCCAACACGCCGCCTCCCAGTACCACCACCGCCTGCGTGCCAGCGGTGCGCAGCGTGGTGGCTGCCACCGGTTCGGGCAGCGTCAGGAGGCCAGTGGCCAGGCGTATGGCCACCGCGTGGCAGGACAGCAGCCACAGGCCGGCCAGACTGGTCAAGGCCAGGGACAACGCGGCGCGCCGCGCGCGCGGCCAGATCGCCCAGGCGAGCACCGCCAGCAGCGCCAGCAGCAGCGGCCCGGCCGGTGGCAACACCAGCGGCGAGGCCAAGGCCTTGAAGTCCCCCCATTGCATAGGTCTGCGATGGTAGCGGGCATGCCCGAAGCGCCCGCGCGGCTACAGTGGCGGCCTTGCAAGGAGGACGATCCATGAGTCAAGTGCAGACCCTGGTTTTGGGCGGCGGCTGCTTCTGGTGCACCGAGGCGGTCTATGTGAAGGTACGCGGCGTCACCGACGTGGAGTCGGGCTACGCCAACGGTCACACCGCACGTCCGAGCTACCAGGACGTGTGCAGCGGCGCCACCGGCTACAACGAGGTGGTGCGCCTCACCTACGACCCGGCCCTCGTCAGCACCCGCCAGTTGCTGGAGATCTTCTTTCTGGTCCACGACCCGACCCAGCTCAATGCACAAGGTCACGATGTGGGCACGCAATACCGCAGCGGCATCTACTACACCACGCCCGAACAAAAGCAGGTCGCCGACGACCTGGTCCGCGAGATGAGCCAGGACCAGGTGTATGGCGGCGCGCCCATCGTCACCGAGGTCCAGCCGCTGGGGCCCTACTGGCCCGCCGAGGACTACCACCAGGATTTCTTCGAGCGCAATCCCACCCAGGGTTATTGCCTGGCGGTGGCGTCTCCCAAGGTGGCCAAGTTCCGCAAGACCTTCGCGGCGCTCGTGCGCGATTGATTACCGCGAGCCGACCTTTTTCCGCGAATCCGCGAATTTTTGCCTCGCCTTGTCCTGCGCCCAGACCTATAACCCCCGCACAACACAGGACGGGAGGGTGCTATGTCGAACTTCTTCTGCTCGCTTCGGCGCAGGCTCGTGCGTGGTCGCGGCGCGGCCTGGCTCGGGTTTCCCTGGCTGGTGATGGCCGCTAGCGCCTCGCCCCTGCCAGTGCAGGCGGGCTGCCCCCAGCAGCTTCCCGCCGTGAACGCCTGGTCAGACCGCGAGGACAGCCTGCGCACGCAGCAGCAACTGCCCGAGACCTGCCTCAAGCGCCTGGTGCGTCAGTGCGATGCGGATGCCGATGCCGGCTTCCTGGACGGGGGTAGCGCGGCCACCTGCTCGCTGCGTTATGAGGCCTTGCTACGCCGCGGTTTTCATGGCGACTTCAGCGCCTTCCTGCGGTGGTGGCAGTCCGCGCCGCCAGTTGCCTCCCAGCAGCGGCACTAGGCGCAGCTGTCAGCGCGCGGCGCCGCTGACAGCCCGCCTTCGGGCATTTCAGAGCACTTTACGGGGCCAGGCGCTCGCGCTTCCAGCCGCTGTCCTCGGGGGTGTAGCACAGGCGGTCATGCAGGCGGCTGCGGCGTCCCTGCCAGAACTCCCAGCGGTCCGCCACCAGGCGGTAGCCACCCCAGTGCGGCGGTCGCGGTGGCTGCAGCAGGAATTGCGCGCCGTACTTCGCCGCGTTGGCCACCAGCACGCTGCGCCCGGCGATCACCTCGCTTTGCGGGCTGGCCCAGGCGCCGATGCGCGAATCCAGGGGCCGGCTGTGAAAGTAGGCGTCGCTTTCCTCGTCGCTGACCTTCTCCACCCGGCCCTCGATCCGCGCCACGCGCTCGAGCTCCACCCAGTGAAATTGCAAGGCCGCATACGGGTTGCCAGCCAGCTCGCGGCCCTTGCGGCTTTCGTAGTTCGTGTACCAGACGATGCCGCGCTCGTCGAGGCCCTTGATCAACACCACGCGGGTGCTGGGGCGCAGGTTGCTGCCCACGGTGGCCAGGGTCATGGCATTGGGTTCGGGCACCTGTGCGGCGATCGCCTCCTGCAACCACTGCTCGAACTGGCGCAACGGGTCGGCGTGGCTGGCCTCTTCGCTCAGTTCGGCGCGCTCGTAACTTTTGCGCAGGTCGGCGATGTCGCGGGGGGAAGTGCTCATGGCGCCAGATTGTGGCACCCGCCACAAGGCCCATGCCGGTGCCCGGAAACTGCCACCCGCGTGTGCATCGGTGTGGATCAGACTCGGCGTCTGGTAACCGCGTGGTAACCGCGGCTCCGGCACGACGACCCGTTGCGGGTACCATGCCCCGGTCTTTCCCGGCTCCCTCGCGGGCCCTGCAACCATGACCCTCCATCCCGTGGTGGCCGCCGTCACCGACCGCATCCGAGAACGCAGCCAGGGTCCGCGCGCCGACTATCTGCGCCGCCTCGACGACATGGCTCGCCGCACGCGCGGTGCCGACCGCATGGGCTGTGCCAATGTCGCCCACGCCTTTGCGGCCCTGCCAGCCGACGACAAGTTTAAGGTCGTCGCCGAGCGCGCTCCCAACCTGGCCATCGTTACCGCCTACAACGACATGCTGTCGGCGCACGCGCCCTATGCCGGCTTTCCCGCCATCCTCAAGGACGAGGCACGCCGGCTCGGTGTCACCGCGCAGGTCGCTGGCGGCGTGCCCGCCATGTGCGACGGCGTGACCCAGGGCACGGCAGGCATGGAGCTGTCGCTGTTCTCGCGCGACGTCATCGCCCAGGGCACGGCGGTGGCCTTGTCGCACGATGTGTTCGACGGCGCGCTCATGCTGGGCATCTGCGACAAGATCGTGCCGGGCCTGTTGATCGGTGCCTTGAATTTCGGCCACCTGCCCACCGTCTTCGTGCCGGGCGGCCCCATGACCAGCGGCCTGTCCAACAGCGATAAGGCCAAGGTGCGCGAGCAGGCCGCCCTTGGCGAGGTGGGACGCGCCCAGCTGCTCGAGGCCGAGCAAAAGGCCTACCACGGTCCTGGCACCTGCACTTTCTACGGCACCGCCAACAGCAACCAGATGCTGATGGAAGCGATGGGCCTGCACGTGCCGGGTGCCGCCTTCATCCCGCCGCATGCGCAGATGCGTGAGCACCTCACGCGCGAGGCCGTGCGCACGCTGGCGGCCATCTTGCCCGGGCGCCACTTCACACCGATCGGCCGCCTGGTCGACGAGCGCTGCATCGTCAACGCCATGGTGGCTCTGCTGACCACCGGCGGTTCCACCAACCACCTGATTCACTGGGTGGCCGTGGCGCGCTGCGCTGGCATCACCATCGACTGGGACGACTTCGCACGCCTGTCCGCCGTCGCGCCGTTGCTGGCGCGGGTCTATCCGAATGGCAGTGCCGACGTGAACCACTTCCAGGACGCGGGCGGCCCGGGTTTCATCATCCGCGAGCTGATGGATGCCGGCCTCATGCATGCCGACGTCGCCACGGTGCGCCCCGGCGGCCTGTGCGAATACACCCAGGTGCCACAGCTGCAGGACGGCGCGCTACGCTGGAAGGTCACCGGGCCCTCGGGTGACACGCAGGTTGTGCGCCCCGCCGCCGAGCCTTTCAGTCCCACCGGTGGCGTGCGTCTGCTCACGGGCAACCTGGGGCGCAGTGTGATCAAGGTCTCGGCCGTGCCTGAAGACCGCTACCTGATCGAGGCCCCGGCCCGTGTCTTCGACAGCCAGGAGGCCATGTTGCAGGCCTTCAGCGCTGGCGAGCTGGCGCAGGCCTGCCGAGAGAAAGGCTCGGGCGGCCTGGTGTGTGTGGTGCGCTGGCAAGGGCCGCGCGCCAACGGCATGCCCGAACTGCACAAGCTCACGCCGCCGCTGGCGGTGCTGCAAGAGGAAGGCTGGCGCGTGGCGCTGGTGACCGACGGCCGCATGAGTGGCGCCTCGGGCAAGGTGCCCGCCGCCATCCATGTCTCGCCCGAAGCGGCGGCCGGTGGCCCGCTGGCGAAGCTGCGCGATGGCGACCGCGTTCGCCTGGACGCCGCAGCCGGCACGCTGCAGGCGCTGGTGCCGCAGGACGAGTGGCAGGCGCGGCATGCGGCCACCCTGCCCGAAGGCCTACACGCTGCCCATCAGATCGGCCTCGGCCGCGACCTCTTCGCCGGGTTCCGACGCAACGCACTTACCGCCGAAGAAGGAGCCTGCACATGGCTGTGAACACCGCAGCGGCGCTTCGTCCGCTGCCCGCCCTCCTCACTGCCTTGGACGTGATGCGCGATGCGCCAGTCATCCCGGTCATCGTGCTCGACGACGTGGCGCAGGCCGTTCGGCTCGCCCGTGCTTTGGTGGCCGGCGGCATCCGCATGCTGGAAGTCACGCTGCGCACGCCTGCGGCGCTGGCCTGCATGGAAGCCATCGCGCGCGAGGTGCCGCAGGCGGTTGTCGGTGCCGGCACGGTGCGCAGTGCCGCCGACGCGCAGGCCGCGCGCGACGCCGGCGCGCGCTTTGCTGTCAGCCCCGGATTCACGCCCGCCATCGGCCAGGCTTGTCGCGACCTGGGCTTGCCGCTCTTGCCCGGCGTGGCCACCGGCAGTGAGATCCTGCAGGCGCAGGAAGCGGGCTATCACCAGTTGAAGTTCTTTCCCGCGATGCAGGCCGGCGGATCGGCCATGCTCAAGGCCTGGGCCGGTCCCTTCGGTGACGTGACGTTCTGTCCCACTGGCGGTGTATCGGCCGCCAACGCGGGCGAGTTCCTCGCCTTGTCCAACGTGGCCTGCGTGGGGGGCTCTTGGCTCACGCCCGCGGCTGCGGTCGCGGCGGGGGACTGGGGCCATATCACCGGGCTGGCGCGGGAAGCAGCGTCGCTCGCGCGGCCCGGCTGATCCGACGGGGGCACTGGCGCCGCCACGGTCTTACTTGACCAGCATCACCGGCACGTCGGCGCCGGTCACCACTTTCTGCGCGACGCTGCCCATGAGGGCGCGGCCGATCAGGCCGTGGCCATGGGTGCCCATGACGATCATGTGCGCCTTGTTTTTCTTGACGGCGCGCAGGATCTGTTCGTCGGCGGTGCCCACCGACCACTCGCAGCGGTACGTCACATCGTGCTTGTCCAGAAAGCGGCGGATTGGGCCGAGCACTTTCTCGGCTTCGTCCTCCTGGTAGGACTTGACCACGTCGGCACCTACGGCAGAACGCACCCGCGGGGGCAGGGCAGGCTGGGCGTGGACCACCACCATCTCGTCTTCGGGGCCCGCCAGACTTTCGTGGGTCATGAGGAAGGCGAGGGCTTTCTTGGTGTATGGGCTGCCGTCAACGGCCAGAACGATGCGCATGGACTTTTTCTCCTTGGGGTTGCGTGGTGTGGTGGGCGGTGTGGCGCGGGGGCTGGCGCTCAACGGAGTACCAGGACGGGCGTCGAACTGTGCGTGAGGACATGCTGCGTCTCGCTCCCGAGCAGCACGCGCGTCAGACCCCGTCGTCCGTGCGAAGCCATCACGATCAGGTCGCATTTGTGCTTGCGTGCGGTGGCCATCACCGCCTCGGCCACCTGGTCTGAATGCGCCAGCACACCCTGGGCCTGCACGCCCGCCTGGGCGGCAGCGGCCACCACCGTGTCGACCACCTTCTGGCCCCGGGCCGTCCAGGTGCCTTCGATGCGGGCGAGCTCCTCGGGCGCCAGGGTCACGACGCCTTCGAAATAACTCATGGGGTAGTCGGGCACCACATGCATCACCACCAGGCGCGCGCCGGTGGCCGCAGCCAGCCCGATTGCGGCTTTTTCGGCCTTGCGTGAGAGCCGGGAGTGGTCGGTAGCAACGAGCAGACGCTGGTACATGGCGATCAGCTTAGGACGGCCCCGCCACCCGTGGCTTGATCCACATCAACCGTCCACCTGCTTGCGCCCGCTAGTCTCGGACCGTGTCCTCAGCCGCCATGCCCTCTTTGATGTCCACCTTGCCCTTTGGGCAAGCCGCGCCGCGCACGCCGGCGCAGGCCGAGGGCGCAGCGGCGCTCGATGACCGTGCCGAGTGGCCCCGGTTCGGGCGTGAGCTCGCGCAGCCCGAGGGCTGCTGGGAGTCCTACCTGGCGATTGAGGGTATGCACTGCGCCGCCTGCACGCTGGCCGTGGAACAGGCCCTGGGGCGGGTGCCTGGTGTGACTGCGGTGGCGGTCAATGGTGCCACCGCCACCGCCCGCGTGGTGTGGTCGCCGGCAACTTGCCGGCCCTCGCAATGGCTGGCGGCCCTGGAGCGCGCAGGATATGCCGCCGTACCCGCTGGTGATCTGCTGGACGCCGCACCCCGCGCGCGCGCGCAGCGGCACCTGCTGTGGCAGTGGCTGGTGGCCGGCTTCGGGATGATGCAGGCCATGATGTATTCGGTGCCGCTGTACGTGGCGGCGCCGGGCGACATCTCGCCGGACGCCGAGCGGCTTCTGCGCTGGGGCGCCTGGATGATGACCCTGCTGGTGTTGCTGTTCTCCAGCCGGCCCTTCTTCGCGGGCGCCTGGCGCGACCTGTCCCGTCGGCGTATCGGCATGGACGTCCCGGTGGCCCTGGGCCTGGCCTTCGCCTTCGCGGCCAGCACCGCCGCCACCTTCGACCCGTCCGGGCCCTGGGGCCGTGAGGTCTGGTACGACTCGGTCACGATGTTCGTTTTCTTCCTGCTCTCGGGTCGCCTGCTGGAGCAACGCCTGCGCGCGCGCACCGCCGGTGCACTCGAGGCGCTGGTGCGTGCGCTACCGGCCCGCGTGGAGCGACTCACAGCCGGCGACTGGCAGCGCGTGCCGGTGCGCAGCCTCGTGGTGGGTGACTGCATCCGCGTGCGTGCTGGCGAGGTCATTCCCGCTGACGGCTGCATCGAGGCGGGCGCCAGCCGGGTGCACGAGGCCCTGCTCACCGGCGAATCCGAACCCCTGGCCCGCCGCCCCGGCGACACCGTCATCGCGGGCAGCCACAACCTCTCGGCCACGCTCACCCTGCGCGTGCAGCGACTGGGCGCCGACACCCGCCATGCGGGCATCGTGGCCCTCATGGAGCGTGCCAGCCTGGACAAGCCGCGGCTGGCGCGCCTGGCCGACCGCATGGCCGGCCCCTTCCTGTGGGCCGTGCTCGCTGCTGCTGCCGGTGCGGCCCTGGTGGCCTGGCCGAACGGCCCGGCGCACGCGCTGGCGGTGGCTGTGGCGGTACTGGTCGTGACGTGTCCCTGTGCCTTGTCGCTGGCCACACCGGCAGCCATGCTCGCGGCGGCAGGTGCCTTGGCTCGGCGCGGCCTGCTCGTGAGCCGACTGCAGGCGCTGGAGGTCCTGGCCAGCGCCGATACCGTGGTGTTCGACAAGACCGGCACGCTCACGCAGGAGGGCCTGGTGCTGGCGGGCCTGCGTTGCCGAGACGGCCTGGCGCCGCAGGAATCCCTGGGGGCCGCCGCTGCGCTCGCCGCGCATTCCCTGCACCCGGTCTCGCGCTCGCTGGTCTCGGCGGCCGGTCGGTCTGCACAGGGCTTGCAGGGACTGGACGTGATCGAGCGCCCGGGTCAGGGCCTGCAGGGGCGCCTTGCTTGCGGCCCCTTGCAGGGGCGTACCTTGCGGCTCGGCTCTGCGACCCATTGCGGTGTGCCGGAGCGCGCAGGCGCAGATTCCGAGGTCCATCTGGCCGACGAAGCCGGATGGCTCGCGAGCTTTGACCTGTCGGAGTCGCTGCGACCGGATGCCGCAGCGGCCGTCTCGCAATTGAGGACGCTGGGCCTGGACGTGCGCCTGCTCTCGGGCGACCACCCCGAAGCCGCTGGCCGGCTGGCGCATCGCGCGGGTATCGCGCACTGGGACGGCGGCTGCTCGCCCGAGGACAAGCTTGCACGCGTGCAGGCGCTGCAGGCGCAGGGCCGGCGCGTGGTCATGGTGGGTGATGGCATGAATGACGCTCCGGTGCTGGCCTGTGCCGACGTCTCGGTGGCCATGGGCGAGGGTGTGCCACTGGCCCAGGCCCGTAGCGACGTGGTGCTGCAAGGCGGTCGCGTGGGTG
Source organism: Pseudomonadota bacterium (assembly GCA_041169755.1). Lineage (GTDB taxonomy): Bacteria > Pseudomonadota > Gammaproteobacteria > Burkholderiales > Burkholderiaceae_C > Ramlibacter. The sequence goes on from JBEEIS010000118.1 coordinate 14,799, forward strand.
CGGTGGCGGTGCTGATCGCGCACGCGCGTCGCACGCGGCGTGTGGTGCGGCAGAACCTGGTGTGGGCAGCGGCCTACAACGGCGCCTGCGTCCCCTTGGCAGTCGCTGGCTTCATGCCGGCGTGGCTGGCGGGGCTGGGCATGGCAGCCAGCTCGCTGGGGGTGGTGATGAACGCGGCCCGTCTTGCATCCATCACCCTGCGCGAGGCCAACCCGGAGTAAGCCATGGACATTCTGTTCCTGCTCATTCCGCTGTCGGTGGTCCTGGCGCTATTGATCGTCGCGGGCCTGGCCTGGGCGGTTTGGCGTGGTCAGTTCGACGCGCTCGATGCAGAAGGCGAGCGGATTCTGCACAGCGATTGACCTGAATCAAGGGTTTCCCCTGAGCCTCGCGGGACACTGCAGAGGCAATCAGACAAAGGTGATTTCCCATGACGATGGATCCTGCCGCTTCCCGCCTTGCATCCGCTTCCGACGGCGCCGCCCGCTACCACGACACGGTGGTGCGCCAGTTCTCCCTGATGGCCGTGGTCTGGGGCGTGGTGGGCATGGCGGTGGGCGTGTTCATCGCCGCGCAGCTGGCATGGCCTGAACTCAATTTCGGCATCCCCTGGCTCAGTTATGGCCGCCTGCGGCCGCTGCACACCAACGCGGTGATCTTCGCCTTCGGCGGCAGCGCGCTCTTTGCCACCAGCTACTGGGTGGTCCAGCGTACCTCGCAGGTGCCGCTGTTCGCGCCAGGTCTGGCGGCCTTCACCTTCTGGGGCTGGCAGGCCGTCATCGTGGCTGCTGCCATCAGCCTGCCCCTGGGCTACACCTCGGGCAAGGAATACGCGGAGCTGGAGTGGCCGATCGACATCCTGATCGCGCTGGTGTGGGTGTCCTACGCTGTGGTGTTCTTCGGCACGCTGGGCGTGCGCAAGGTGCGCCACATCTATGTGGCCAACTGGTTCTACGGCGCCTTCATCATCGCGGTGGCCCTGCTGCATATCGTCAACAGCGTGGCCATTCCTGCGGGATTCATGAAGTCGTATTCGGCCTATGCCGGCGTGCAGGACGCGATGATCCAGTGGTGGTACGGCCATAACGCGGTCGGCTTTTTCCTTACCGCCGGCTTCCTGGGAATGATGTACTACTTCATCCCCAAGCAGGCCGAACGCCCCGTCTACAGCTATCGCCTGTCCATCGTCCACTTCTGGGCGTTGATCTTCACCTACATGTGGGCGGGCCCGCACCACCTGCACTTCACCGCGCTGCCCGATTGGACACAGTCGGTGGGGATGCTGTTTTCCCTGATCCTGCTGGCGCCCTCCTGGGGCGGGATGATCAACGGCGTCATGACCCTCTCGGGCGCCTGGCACAAGCTGCGTGACGACCCGGTGCTGCGTTTCCTGATCGTGTCCCTGTCGTTCTACGGCATGAGCACCTTCGAGGGCCCGATGATGTCCATCAAGACCGTCAACGCGCTCTCGCACTACACCGACTGGACGGTCGGCCATGTGCACTCCGGCGCCCTGGGATGGGTCGGACTGATCTCGATGGGGTCGCTGTACTACCTGATCCCGCGTCTCTTTGGCCAGAAGAAGATGTACAGCGTTCCTGCCATCGAGCTGCACTTCTGGGTCTCCACCGTCGGCATCGTGCTGTACATCGCCGCGATGTGGATCGCTGGCGTGATGCAGGGCCTGATGTGGCGCGCCATCAACCCCGACGGCACGCTCACCTACACCTTCGTCGAATCGGTCAAGGCCACCTATCCCTTCTATGTGATCCGCGTCGCCGGCGGCGTGCTGTACCTGGCCGGCATGCTGGTCATGGCCTGGAACACCTGGATGACGGCAGTCCGGGGCCGCGCGGTGACTTTTTCCGTGCCCACTGCCCAAGCCGCCTGAAGCGAACAAGGGAACGACATGCACCCCAGCCATTCCAAACCCGGTTTCAGCCACGAGAAGGTCGAGACCAGCAACTTCCTGATGATCGTCCTGATTCTGCTGGTGGTCGCCGTCGGCGGCCTGGTGGAGATCGTGCCGCTGTTCTTCCAGAAATCCACCACCCAGGCGGTGGAGGGCGTGAAGCCCTACACCGCGTTGCAGCTGGCGGGGCGCGACATCTATCTGCGCGAGGGCTGCTACAACTGCCACTCGCAGATGATCCGCCCCTTCCGCGCCGAGACGCTGCGCTATGGCCACTACTCGGTGGCCGGCGAGTTCGTCTACGACCATCCCTTCCAGTGGGGTAGCAAGCGCACCGGCCCGGACCTGCATCGCGTGGGGGGCAAATACAGCGACGAGTGGCATCGCATTCACCTGGTCAACCCGCGCGACCTGGTGCCCGAGTCCAACATGCCGGCCTACCCGTGGCTGGAGAAAGCCGCCGTCGACGCCGAGACCATCGCCCCGCGCATGCGTGCGCTGCGCGTTGCCGGCGTGCCCTACGCCGACGAGGAAATCGCGAAGGCGCCCGAGGCAGTGAAGGGAAAGACCGAGATGGATGCGCTCATCGCTTACCTGCAGGGCATGGGACTGGCGTTGAAATGATCCACCCCCGAAGCGCCTTTGGCGCCACGTGCTCGCTGCCAGAGACAGCGGCCCTTCAGGCTGTCCAGACCTGCGCAGGCAGGTCCGGAGCCGCAGCCCTCAGCCCCTCAAGTGGGCGTCAACAGCGGCCCGGCGAAGCCGGTTCCGCGCTGGCCCTGGCCCTCAAAGCTCGGGCGCTACCTATTTCGATGGATTAGGAACCTACCGATGGACATCACCGCCATGCGTATCGCGGCCACCCTGGTCTGCTTCGGCGTGTTTCTGGGCATTGCCGCCTGGGCCTATTCGCGCCGCAATCGCGGTCGTTTCGACGAGGCGGCCCGCATCCCCTTCGAACAAGACTGAAAGACGCCGTGCCATGAGCGATTTCACTGCTTCCGCCTGGTCGGTCTACGTGACCGCCGTCACCCTGATCGGCATCGTGGCCTGCCTGGTCCTGCTGTGGGTCACCGCCCGCAAGAAGGTCGATGCCAGCGCCGACAACACCACCGGCCACGTCTGGGACGAAGACCTGCGCGAGATGAACAATCCGCTTCCGCGCTGGTGGATGTGGCTGTTCGTGCTGACCATCATTTTTGCGTTGCTGTACCTGGTAGCCTATCCGGGCCTGGGCAGCTACCCGGGCCAGCTGGGCTGGAGCACCGCTGGCAACTACCAGGAAGAAATGGCCCAGGCCCGTGAGGAGCTCGAACCCCTGTACGCGCGGTTTACCGCGCGCAAACCCGAGGAACTGGCCGGCGACGCGCAGGCCATGGCCATTGGCGAGCGTCTGTACATGAACAACTGCTCGCAGTGTCACGGCTCCGACGCCCGAGGCAGCAAGGGCTTTCCGAGCCTGGCCGATGGCGACTGGCTCCATGGCGGATCACCCGCGACCATCGCCCTGACCCTGCAAAAGGGCCGTGTGGGCCAGATGCCGCCGATGGGTGCCGCGGTCGGTGGTGTCGACGACGTGAAGAACGTGGCCCAGTACGTCCTGAGCCTGTCGGGTGCGCCACACGATTCGCTGCGCGCGCAATTGGGCAAGCCCAAGTTTGGCGCCTGCGCCGCCTGCCACGGCGCCAACGGCAAGGGCAATCCAGCCCTGGGTGCCCCCAACCTCACCGACGATGTCTGGCTGCATGGCTGGGGCGAACAGGCCATCATCAACATCATCAACAACGGCAAGATCAATGTGATGCCCGCCCAGGAGGGCAAGCTCACCGAGGCGCAGATCCACGTGCTGACGGCCTACGTCTGGGGCTTGTCCAACCCGGCTGCCGCAGCCAAGCCCTGACGCGATAGCGACCCACGCGCGAGGCCCCCACGGCATGCCCCCGTCCACCGACCCCGCAGGCGCATCGTCTGCCTCCAAGGTCATCCCCATCGTCCCCGAGGGCGGGGAGGGTGAGGGCTACCAGTCGCTCTACGAGGCCCAGAAGAAGATCTACCCGCGCAGCGTCAGCGGACGCTTCGTGAACTGGCGCTGGGTGACTGTCTGGCTGACCCAGATCGTCTTTTATGGCCTGCCCTGGCTGCACTGGGGCGAGCGTCAGGCGGTGCTGTTCGACCTGGCGGCGCGGCGCTTTTACCTGTTCGGATACGTGCTGTATCCGCAGGACTTCATCTACCTCACCGGCCTGCTGGTGATCAGCGCGCTGTCGCTGTTCCTGTTTACCGCGGTGGCCGGGCGCCTGTGGTGTGGCTTTGCCTGTCCACAGACGGTCTATACCGAGATCTTTCTGTGGATCGAGCGCCATGTGGAGGGCGATCGCAATGCCCGCATGCGCCTGGACCAGGGCGATTTTTCTCTTGAGAAACTGGTCAAGAAATGGTTCAAGCACCTGCTGTGGATCGGTTTTTCGCTCTGGACGGGTTTCACCTTCGTGGGGTACTTCACGCCCATCACCGAATTGGGTCTGGAATTTCTGCAGACCCGCATGGGGTCGTGGGAAGTGTTCTGGGTGCTCTTTTACGGCTTCGCGACCTACGGCAACGCGGGCTGGATGCGTGAGCAGGTGTGCAAGTACATGTGCCCCTATGCGCGCTTTCAGAGCGCGATGTTCGACAAGGACACCCTGATCGTCAGTTATGACGCCGTGCGCGGTGAACCGCGTGGCACCCGCGGGCGCGCCGATGATTTCGCAGCCAAGGGTCTGGGTGCCTGCATCGACTGCGGGCTGTGCGTGCAGGTCTGCCCCACCGGCATCGACATTCGCCAGGGCCTGCAGTACGAGTGCATCGGTTGCGCCGGCTGCATCGATGTGTGCGACAGCGTCATGGACAAGATGCGCTACCCGCGTGGTTTGATCCGCTTCACCACCCAGAACGCGCTGGCCCAGGGCTTCTCGCAGGCCCAGATAGGGCGCCGTGCCCTGCGCCCGCGGGTGTGGGTGTACGCAGTGATCCTGGGTGCGCTCACCCTGGCCGTGGGGATCAGCCTGGCGCTGCGCACACCGCTGAAGGTGGATGTGGTGCGTGACCGTGCCGCGTTGGCGCGCATCGTGGCCGGCGGTCAGATCGAGAACGTCTACCGCCTGCAGATCATGAACGCGACCGAGCGGCCGCAAAGCTATCGCATCACCGTCGAAGGCCTGCCCGGGTTGACCGTGGCCTCGCAGGCGCAATTCGGCGTTGAGGCGGCGCAATCGCGCTGGGTCGCGGTGCGCCTGCAGGTGCCCTACGGCGCCTCCACGCCCGGTTCGCACCCGATCCGCTTTCACATCACCTCGGGCGACGACACGGTCACCGAGAAATCCGTCTTCCTCCTGCCCCGTCCCTGAACTCCTGGAGCCTGCCATGCCCCCAGCCATGTCCCCCCCGTCGAGCCTGCCCTGGTGGCGCCACGGCCTCGTGTGGATGATCATCGGCGGACCCGCCGTCGTGGTGGTCGCCGGCGTCGCCACCTTCGTGATCGCGGCGCACAGCCCCGACCCGGTGGTGGCTCACGACAGCTACCGCTTTCGGCTGCAGGCCGGGCAGGCCGCACAGCACGCGCAGGGGCCCGCTGGCAAGGGCATGCTGCCCGCGCAGCAGGGTCGCAACCACGCCGCATCGCCCGAGCCCACCCGTTGAGGCCAGGGTGCACTCACAACAGGAGACAAACCCATGGGGGCCAAGATGTGGATGACCGTGGTGTGGCCGGCCTTTCTGGCGGCCTGCGTGCTCGAGGCCGTGGTGTTCGCTCTGGTGGACCCACATGAATTGAGCTGGGCGGGCGGCCCCCTGGGATGGTCGCGGCAGGCGGTCTACACCGCCGCGTTCTTCCTGTTCTGGATCGTGGGCGCGGCCTCGAGCCTGCTGTCCCTGGTACTGGCTCGCAACGGGCCAGCTTCCGCGCCGACCGATTAACGAGCCCGACGGGGCTGCGGTGGTGAGGGCGGCGGTAGGCTTGTGCTGTAATTTGCAGCATCGACACGCCCGCAGTTGCCCGTGCCCCTTACCCGTCTCAGTGACGCCGACGCCGCCTCCCGCCTGGCGGCCCTGCTTGATTCCGCCATGGATGCCATCATCAGCATCGATGAAGGCGGAGACATCGTCCTGTACAACCGCGCCGCCGAGGCCACCTTCGGCTGGCCCGTGCAGCAGGTGCTGGGGAAGCCCCTGTCGATGCTGCTGCCTGCGCGTTTTCGCGACGGGCATGCTGCCCACGTCAGGCACTTTGCCGCTACCGGCGTGACGCACCGGCGCAAGGGCGAGGGCGTGGTGCTGTACGGGCTGCGTGCCGACGGCACCGAGTTCCCGATGGACGCCTCCATCTCCCAGATCGATACCGGGCATGGCAAGGTTTTCTCCGTCATCGTGCGCGATGTCACCGAGCGGATGAAGGCCCGCCAGGACCTGGCGCGGTTCGCCACCGAGGCCTCGGCCATTCGCGAACAGGAAAAGACCCGGGTGGCGCGCGAACTGCACGACGAATTGGCGCAGTCGCTCACCGCCCTGAAGATGGACGCCACCTGGCTGCGGGACCACCTGGCCCGTGACCCGACAGCGGCGGGTGCCAAGGTGGCGGGCATGCTGGCCCTGCTGGACGACTGCGTAGCCGCCACACGTCGCATCGCAGCCGACCTGCGTCCTTTGGTCCTGGACGATCTGGGTCTGGTGCCGGCCATCGAGTGGTTAGCGCAAAACTTCACCCAACGCCACGGCGTGCCCTGCGCGCTGGACCTTGACGAATCCCTGGAGCTGCGCGAGCCGCATGCCACCGCCGCCTTTCGTATCGTGCAGGAGTCCCTGGCCAACGTGGCCAAGCATGCCCGCGCAGGCCAGGCCTGGGTGCGTGTCGCGCGCGAGGGCGGGCAGGTGATGCTGGAGGTTCGTGACGACGGCATCGGCTTTGACCCGAAGGCGGCACGCAAACCGGAGTCGCTGGGTCTGATGGGCCTGCGCGAACGGGCGCAGCTGCTGGAAGGCGCGGTACGCATCGAGTCCGAGCCGGGGCATGGCACCCGCATGTACGCGCAGATTCCGCTACCGGCCGAGGTCCAACCATGATCCGCATCGTGCTGGCCGACGACCACGCCATCGTTCGTGCAGGCCTCAAGCAGATCCTGTCCACCGTGCCCGATTTCCAGGTCGTGGGCGAGGCTGCGGATGGCACGCAGGTGATGCAGCGCGTGCGCGAGACCGACTTCGACCTGCTGCTGCTGGACCTGTCCATGCCCGGGCGCAGTGGCATGGAGCTGATACGGCTGGTCAAGGCCGACAAGCCGCGCGTGCGCATCCTGGTCCTGAGCATGCATCAGGAAACCCAGTACGCGGTGCGCGCGATCAAGTCGGGTGCGAGCGGCTACCTCACCAAGGAAAGTGCCCCGGCCGAACTTGAACAGGCCTTGCGCAAGATTGCTGCGGGGGGTGCCTACGTCACCGCCGATGTGGCGCAGCAACTGGCGCTCAGTGCCATGCCCGGGCACGAGTCAGCGCCCCATGAGGCGCTGTCGCAGCGTGAATTCGAGGTGTTCCGCCAGCTGGTGGCGGGCGCCTCGGTGACCGAGATCGCGCAGCAGCTGCACCTCTCGGTCAAGACCGTGAGCACCCACAAGACCCACCTGATGCACAAGCTGGGGGTGCACAACCCCGCCGAGCTGGTGCGCTATGCGATTCGCCACGGGCTGGCGGACGCGGCGCAGCCCTGAAGCGCGGCCTCAATCAAACAGCGCGGGCAGGTCCAGTCCGGTCGGATAGCGGATTTCGATCAGGGGTGTGGCTGACTGCTCCCCCCGGAAATCCACGGCTTCGTCGGCGGTGAACGCACCGTCCTGTACCTTGATGCGAGCCACGATCCGGTTCCCGCGGGCGACCACGATGCCTCCGCCATGGGGGCAGCGCCCGCCAATGCACTCGGTGATCACATAGGTGGTGTCGCCATTCACGAACCACAGGTGACTCAGGCTGGCCCGTGGCATCAGGGCCTGGGTGGCGGCGAAGAATTTCCGGCCGTTGGTAGCGTCGGCCGCGTAAGCCAACTCGATCCGGCCGGGGGGACCGAAGCGGTACTCCAGTCGGGTGTAGGGCGGCTTGGCAGGGTTCGCGCAGACCCGCGCCGTTTTCGGGCCCACCTGCCCCACGTAGAGCGTTGCTTCGCCCGTCGCACAGGGTTCGGCCTGGGCCGTCAGGGCGGCCAGGGCCAGGAGGGGCAGAGCCAGGCGCGAAGGGGTCATGGGCAAAAAGGCGAGGGTCACGTCAGACGCGATTGTGCCTCTGGCGCTGCGCCTAGGACGATTCCTAGGTGCATTCGGGATGAATCCGAGGGGACGATTCAGCGCCCGCCGATGGGCTTGCAGCGCGCGCCGAGTCACAGTCGATGCCATGCCTTTCAACGCCCCCGCCCGCGTCTTCCTGGCCGACGACTCCGGCCCGATCCGCGCGCGTGTGGCGGCCCTGCTGGGGGCGCATGCGGTGGCCGTGGTCGGTGAAGCCGCCACGCCTCAGGCGTGCATCGCCGGCATCCTATCCAGCCAGCCTCAGGTGGTGATCCTCGACATCCAGCTTGACGGCGGCACCGGTCTGGAGGTGTTGCGCGCCGTGCGCGAGGCGGCGCCCCAGATCGCCTTTGTTGTTTTCAGCAACAACACCGGCCCGGCCTACCGCAAGAAATACCTGGTCGAGGGCGCTGCCGCCTTTCTGGACAAGAGCTGTGATTTCGAACGTCTGCCCGGGGCCATCGCCGACGCGCGCGCCCGGCCCCTGCACTGAATCTCCCGCACCGAGAAACCCCCATGAAGCACGAATCCGCCCTTGCCCATACGCCCGCCCGGGTCCTGCGCCGTCATGTCGACGCGCCGACGGAGCCCGCATCCTGCTCACCATCTCCGCTCAAGACCCTGTGCTCCAACTGCCACCTGCGTGACCTGTGCCTGCCCTGCGGCTTGGGCAACCCGGACGTCGAGCGACTGGACAGCCTGAAGTTCGGCCGGCGTCGGGTACGCGCCGGCGAGAGCCTGTACTACGCCGAGGACCGCTTCCAGTTCATCTACGCGGTACGCAGCGGCACCTTCAAGTCCAGCCTGAACCTGGCCGACGGGCGCGAGCAGGTCTCGGGTTTTCACATGGCCGGCGAATTGATGGGGCTGGACGGCGTGGCCCACGGCCGTCACGCCAGCGCTGCCACCGCTCTGGAAGATGCCGAGGTCTGCGCCATTCCCTATGCGCACCTCACCGAGCTGGCCGCCGGCAGTGCCGACATGCAAATGGTGATGGCCCGCCTTATGAGCCGCGAGATCGTTCGCGAGCACAGTCTCATGATGCTCCTGGGCAGCATGAACGCCGAGGAGCGCCTCGCGGCTTTCCTGATCAATCTGTCGCAGCGGCTGAAGGCGCGCGGCTACTCGCCCAGTGAATTCCATCTGCGCATGTCGCGTGCCGAGATCGGCAGCTACCTGGGGATGAAGCTCGAGACCGTGAGTCGCACCTTCTCGGCCTTCCAGCAGCAGCGCCTGCTCGAAGTCGACAAGCGCCATATCCGCATCCTGGACCTGGACGGTCTGGCCCGTGCCTTCCAGGGGCAGGTGCACTAAGGAAAACAACCGCTCTGGGTGCGTCCGCCTTGATGCTGGTCAAACCGGGCCGCGTCGGCGCGTCGCAAGATGGCTCCCATTCCCCACTCACGAGGCTCACCATGTTCAAGCGCATCCTGATGGCCACCGACGGGTCCGACGCATCGGACCACGCAGCCCGTATCGCGGTCGATCTGGCCCGCGTGCACGGCTCCTCGCTCACCGCGCTGTATGTGGTGGACCCCTATCCCTTCCTGGGCATGGGCGAGGTCAATCCGCTGGGCTTTGACGCCTACATGGCGGCAGCCCGCGACCAGGCGGCGCAGGCGCACGCACGCATCCTCGAGGCCTGCAACGCAGGCGGTGCCGCCGTGCCCGTGGACATGCGCGTGGTCGAAGACGTCGCCGTCCTCGAGGGCATCCTGCGCACGGCGCGCGAACAGCAAACCGATCTCATCGTCATTGGCTCGCATGGCCGCACGGGTATCGCCCGCGTCATGCTGGGAAGCGTTGCCGCCAAGGTGGTGGCGCAATCCCCGGTGCCGGTGCTGGTCGCCCGTTGACGCTGCGCCGAGGACCACGACCCGCCATGACCGCGATTTCCGCGCAACTGCTGCAACGCTACGACGTCAACGGGCCGCGCTATACCTCCTACCCCACCGCCGACCGCTTCGTCGAGGCCTACACCGCCGACGACTATGCGCAGGCGCTGCGCCATCGATCGCACGGTCAGGCCTCGCTGCTGCCGCTGTCGCTGTACGTGCACATTCCCTTCTGCGAGTCGCTGTGCTACTACTGCGCCTGCAACAAGATCATCACCAAGCACCACGAACGCGGTGCCGAGTACCTGAACTACCTGGAGCGCGAGGTCAAGCTGCAAGTGGCCCAGCTCGGGTCCGGACAGACCGTGAGCCAGTTGCATCTCGGTGGCGGTACGCCCACCTTCTTGTCGGATGACGAACTGGGCCAGCTCATGGCCATGCTGCGCGAGCACTTCACTCTGGTGCCGGGCGGCGAGTACTCGGTCGAGGTCGATCCGCGCACCGTCGATGGCGTACGCCTGCAGACGCTGGCGCGCCTGGGCTTTAACCGAATCAGCTTTGGCGTGCAGGACTTCGACCCCGAGGTGCAGAAGGCCATCCACCGTATCCAGCCGGCTGACCGGGTGTTTGCGCTAGTGGAGGAGGCACGCCGTATCGGCTTTGAATCGATCAATGTCGACCTGATCTACGGCCTGCCGCGCCAGACACCGGAGTCCTTTGCGCGCACCTTGGCGCAGGTGCAGACGCTGCGGCCCGACCGGATCGCCCTGTACGCCTACGCCCACCTGCCCGAACGTTTCAAGCCGCAACGGCGTATCGTCCTGGCCGAATTGCCTACCGGCGCAGCCAAGGTCGGCATGCTGGCTTCCGCGCTGGCGGCTTTCGAGGGGGCCGGCTATGTGTACATCGGGATGGACCACTTCGCGCTGCCCGACGACGCACTGGCCGTCGCTCGGCGTCAGGGCCGCTTGCACCGTAACTTCCAGGGGTACAGCACCCAACCCGACTGCGACCTGATCGCTCTGGGCGTCTCGGCCATCGGCCGTGTGGGCGCCACCTACAGCCAGAACGCCAAGACGCTGGACGAGTACCGAGACCTGATCGACCAGGGCCGCCTGCCGGTGACGCGTGGCCTGGCGCTCACGCGTGACGACCTGACCCGCCGTGCGGTGATCATGGCCCTCATGTGCCAGGGGCAGGTGCTTTTCGAGTCCATCGAGCTGGCCTGGATGATCGACTTCCGTCGCTACTTTGCTGCCGAGATGGCGCAGCTGGTGGATCTTCAAGGGCAGGGGCTGGTCACGATCGACGCGCAGGGCGTGCAGGTGACGGACGAAGGCTGGTACTTCGTGCGTGCAGTGGCCATGGTGTTTGACCGCTACCTGCAGGCCGACCGTCACCGCGCGAAGTTCTCGCGCATTCTCTGAACGTAGCAGCTTTTTACTGCCCATGTCCCTCACCCTCGCCATGGCCGCCACCGCCCTGACCATGGGTCTTTCGGGTGGACCGCACTGCGCCGCGATGTGCGGTGCGGCATGTGCGGGTGTCACGGGGGCCACGCGTGCCACGAATGCCGGTAGGGCCGGCACCGCCGCTCGGTCCATGGCCGTCTTTCAGGCCGGCAGGCTGGCTGGCTACATGGCGGCCGGTGCGGTGGCGGCGGCTGCGATGCAAAGTCTGGCCTGGCTGTCGGTGCAAAGCGCTGCGCTGCGCCCGGTCTGGATGCTGCTGCACCTGGCCGTGCTGGCCTGGGGTCTCACGCTGCTGGTGCTGGCGCGTCAGCCCGCGTGGTCGCAGGAGGCGGGGCTAGCAGCCTGGCGCCGCATCCGGCCGCTGGTGCAGCACAGCGGCGGCGTGTTCGGCGCGGGCGCGCTGTGGACCTTCATGCCCTGCGGCCTGCTGTATTCGGCCCTGCTGGTGGCGGCCCTGAGCGGCGGTCCGCTGGAGGGCGCGCTGTCGATGGCGCTGTTTGCCACGGGCAGCAGCCTGGGGCTGATCGCAGGGCCGGGCCTGCTTGCACGCATCCGCGAGGCCGGCAACCGTTTCCGCCAGGACTGGGGCACGCGCGTGGCTGGCGGTCTGCTGGCGGTCACCGCGCTCTTCGCCCTCTGGATGGACCTGACCGAACGTATCGCGCTGTGGTGCGCGTGAGCCGGTCGGACGGTTGTTGCGTCGTGCTCAGTGACCCGCGCCCGTGCGCTGAATCAACTCGATCTTGTAGCCATCGGGATCGGTGACGAACGCGATCACCGTGCTGCCGCCCTGCACCGGGCCAGGCTCGCGGGTGATCTTGCCGCCGGCGGCGCGGATCTTGTCGCAGGCGGCGTAGGCGTCTTCCACGCCCAGCGCGATGTGGCCGTAGGCCGTGCCCAGTTCGTACTGGTTGACGCCGTGGTTGTAGGTCAGTTCGATCTCGGCGTGGTCCGGGTTGCTGCCGTAGCCCACGAAGGCCAGCGAGTATTTCTGCTCGGGCCGCTCGGTGGTACGAAGCAGCTTCATGCCCAGCACGTGGGTGTAGAAGTCGATAGAGCGCTGTAGGTCGCCTACGCGCAGCATGGTGTGGAGGAGTCGCATCCGCAGATTATCCCGCGATGCGCTCACCCCACAGGCAGGGTGGGATGCGGCCAGGCAGGCGCGGCCAGCGGCGTGTCGCCCCGCCCCTGGGCCAAGGCCTGTTCATACGCGGGCAGCACCTGCGCCGGGTCGTTGCCGAGTGCCCGCACCAGGCAGATCCCGTCAGCGCCCGCCCTGGCTGCCTGGCGCGCCTGCTCGGGCGCGAGGATGCCCCCGATCGCCACCACCGGCGCCCCGGCGTGACGGCACCACCAGCCCAGGTTGTCCAGGCCCTGCGGCACCCAGGGCATGTCCTTGGTGGTCGTGGGCCAGACCGGCCCACAGGCGATATAGCGCGGTGACAGCGCGCGTGCGCGGCACAACTCCCACACGCTGTGCGAGCTGATGCCCAAAGCCACGCCACTGGCCAGGAGCCCCTGCCGCCCCGCATCACCGAGCGCCATCAGGTCCTCCTGCCCCAGGTGCACCGCGTCGGCACCGAGTTCGGCGGCCAAGGCCCAGTGGTCGTTGATGAAGCACTGGGCGCCCACCGCACGTGACGCGGTGATGCCGCCGGCCAGCGCCTCGCGCAGGCCGGCCTGCCAGGCCGCGTCGGGCTGTGCCGGTCGCTTGATGCGAAGCTGCACGGTCCGCACACCGGCCGCGAGGGCCTGCCGCAGGCGTTGCAGGTCGTCGGTGATGGCGTACAGGTCCAGGCGCTGCGTGGTGTGGGTCCTGGCCGAAGCGAACACCGGCGCCTCGCCCCACGACAGGCGCGGCAACTCGCCCCCCACGCGCAGGAAGGCCAGCAGCACGGCATCGGCGCCGACGAAGCCCTGCGCCAGGGCCTCTTGCACGTGGGCCGCGAGGGTCGTGCGGTCTGGAGCCGCCATCGCTGCTGGCCCCTGGATCCAGCCTCGCGCATGGTGGCTGTCCAGCCAGTGCAGGGGCCCACCGTCGCCGGTATGTGCCTTGACTACACAGACGATGTCGCCAGCGTGCGCGCGTTGCTGCGCGGCCCAGGCAGGGATGGCCTCGAGCGGCATGCCGGCTGGTGGCACCGGCAGCAGCAGGTGCGACTCACGTGGCGGTGGGAGCGAGGGCAGGGCAGCAGGCATGAGGGCAGTCCGTTCTCAAGACACGGGAAAAGGAGGAAGGCGGGCTGGCGTGGGAGGGCCTAGCGCATCACCAAGCCGCCATCGACAAACAGCACCTGTCCGGTGATGAAGGCGCTGTGCGCACTGGCCAGGAACAGCACCGGGCCCGCGATATCCTCGGGCTGCGCCAGGCGCCGTAGCGGCGTGGCGGCCGCGATGCTCTCGCGAAAACCCGCGCGGGTACTGGCGCTGGCCTGCGTGGGGTAGACCAGACCGGGCGCCACGCAGTTCACCCGCACGCCTTGCGGCCCGAGTTCGGCGGCGAGGTTGCGGCTGAAGCCCACGAGCGCCGACTTGGCGGTGGCGTAGTCGTGGTACGGCACCACCGGATGTTCGACCAGGTTGCTGGCGATATTCACGATGGCGCCGCGCGCATGCCGCGTCAGGTGGGGCAGGGCGGCGCGGCACACATGGTGGGCGGCGCCCACGGCCCCCTCGAACTGCGTGCGGTAGGCGTCCCAGCCCGCCTCGCCAAAGGCCAGGCGCTGTTCCGGGTCGAAGGCATAGGGCGAAAAGGCGTTGTTCACCACCACGTCCAGCCGCCCGAACTCGGCGACCACAGTGTCCACCAGGCGCGCGGCCGCAGCGGGCTCGCTCACGTCCGCCTGCATCGCCAGCGCGTCGCCGCCCGCTTCGCGGCAGTCCCGAGCCACCGCATCGGCCGAGGCCGCGTCGCGCAAGTAGTTGACGGCCACCGCCGCCCCCTGCGCCGCGAAGGCCCGCGCGATCGCCGCGCCGATGCCCCGCCCCGATCCCGTCACCAGCACCACCTGCCCTTGGAAGTCCATGGTCATTTCCCCGGCAGCAGGTCGCTGGCCACGACATCGGCCATGCGGATTGGACGCTCGATCAATCCGAGCTTGCGGTAGGCATCGGCCGCCGCTTGCAGCGAAGGCAGATCCATCGCGCCCAGGCCCAGGCGCTGGGTCAGCGGCGAGACGGTGGCGGCATTGCGCAGGCGGATCACGTCCAGGTTCAGAGCCGGGTCGCTGCCGTCGATGGCGCGTTTGACGGCCAGGCGTGCGGCCTCTTCGGGGTTGGCGATCATCCAGGCGGCCGCGTCGCGGTAGGCGCGCAGGAAGCGACGCAGTACGTCCTTCTTGCCCTGGTACACCTCCTCGCGCACCACATACAGGTCGCTCGAGACATTGAGCCAGCGGCCCACTTCCATCACATTGACCTCAGGCAAGCCACGTCGGCGACCCACCAGCAGGCCGGTATCGGTGGCGGCGGTGGCGTCCACCTGACCCTGCATCAGCGGCGCGAAATTGAGCAGGCCGGTGACCACGATGGTCACATCGGATTCCGACAGGCCCGCCTGATGCAACATCACCAGCAGGTTCTGCCGGGTGCCGCTGGCCAGGCTGTACACACCCACTCGCTTGCCCTTGAGGTCTTGTGGGCGGGTGATGCCACTGGACTTCAGGGCCACGACGTTGAACACGTTTTGCGGGTAGATGTCGTAGATGGCGCGCAGCTTCTCACCTTTGTCCAGCGCGGCGAAGAGGGACCCCGGGTCGGTGAAGGCCACGTCGGCCTGCCCGGAGAGGATGTTGCGGATCGCATCGCCGCCGCCTGCGCCCGGCACGTAGCGCAGGTCCAGGCGCTGCGCACGATAGAAGCCCTTGTCCTCGTCCACCAGCAGCGGCGTGACCTCGGTGATGGGTTTGTTCCAGCCGGCCACGGTCAGCGTGTCCAGGCGTGCGGGGGCTTGGGCGTAGGCCGGCAGGGCCAGCGCACCGGCGGCGGCCAGCAGGGTACGTCGGGGTATCGGGAGCACGGAGATCCTCTCGGCGTCGTTCATCGGGGGGCGGCAGGCGCGTCCGCCGCGTAGGGGCGCAGCAGCCAGCGTTCCAGCCACAGCGTGAGCTGGTAGGTCACCAGGCCCAGCAGCGAAATCAGTGCGAGCACGGCGAACATCAGCGGCGTGTCCATCGAGCCCTGGGTGGCGATCACCAAAGCGCCCAGTCCTTGGCTGGCGCCGATGAATTCACCCACCACCGCGCCCACCAGGCCCAGCATCACCGCCACCCGCAGGCCGGCCAGGATGCCAGGCAGGCCGGTGGGCAGCTTCAGTCGCCACAGCGTTTGCATGCGGCTGGCGCCCAGCATGCGAAACAGCTCTAGCCGCTGTGGTTCGACGCGCTGCAGGCTGGTCAGTGTGGTTTCCAGCAAGGGAAAGAAGCACACCAGCGCGGTGATGACGACGGTGGACGTCATGCCAAATCCGAACCAGAGAATGAAGAGCGGCATCAGCGCGAGCTTGGGTACTACTTGGCTCACCACCACATAGGGCATGCACAGCGTGCGCACCCAGACCGATTCCGCCATGGCCACCCCGAGCGCGAAGCCCAGGCTGCATCCGAGCGCGATGCCCAGAACCAGTTTCAGCGCGGTGGCTTGCAGGTGAGGCAGCAGGTAGCCGCTGGCCAGGCCCTGTGCCAACGATTGCGCGATACGCGTGGGCGCAGGCAGCACCAGCGCCGAGAGTCCCAAGTGGCGGGCAGTCCACTCCCAGGTGACCAGGAGGGCCAGCAGCAGGAGTGCGGCGGCGAGGCGCCGAGTGAGCATCATGCCGCCACCCCTTGCGCGCTGTCATGCGCTTGCAGCGCCTCACGCACCCGTGCGCCCAGCGCTGCGAATTCAGGTAGACCTCGCAGCGCGGCGTCACGCGGGCGGGGCAGGTCGATCGCGACCTCTTGGACGATGCGTCCGCCGTCCATCACGCTCACGCGGTCTGCCAGGAACACCGCCTCGGCGATGTCGTGGGTCACGAACAGCGCAGTGGTGCCGTGCTGCGCACACAGGGCCAGCAGGTCTTGTTGCAGGGTCTCGCGGGTCAAAGCGTCCAGCGCGGCGAAGGGCTCGTCCAGCAGCAGCAGCGAGGGCCGCTGCACCAGGGCCCGCGCCAGTGCCACCCGGCTTTGCTGACCGCCCGAGAGCTGGCCGGGGCGCCGCTGCGCGAGACCGACCAGCCCGAGTTGGTCCAGGAGCTTCAGGGCCCATTCGCGCTCGGGTGCGCAGGGGCGGCGATGCAGCGAGACAGGCAGCAGCACGTTGTCCAGGGCGGGCAGCCACTCCAGCAGCGTCGGCTGCTGGAACATGAAGCCGATGTCCTCGCGCGCGGCCCTGGCTTCGCGTCCGCGCACCACCGCCTGTCCTGCCTGCGCTGCCAGCAGGCCGGCGGCCACTTTGAGCAAGGTGGTCTTGCCGCAGCCGCTGCGACCGACGATGCCATGCACCTCGCCCGGGGCCAGTGTCAGGTCGATGCCTGTCAGCGTGCGCGGTGACCCGGCGAAGCCGAAGTCCACGCTGCGCAGCGCGAGAAAGCCCGAGGCGTGGCCTGCGCTCAAGGACCGTCCTCCTGTGCGTAGGGTGCGAGCCGGTCGGCGGCGCGCTCGGCCGAGGCCTCGATCTCGGCGATGCGCACCAGATCGCGCAGATTGAAGCCGCCGTCATGGTGCCAACCTGCCTCGGGCGCAGTCATGCTGCCCAGGGCG
Source organism: Pseudomonadota bacterium (assembly GCA_041169755.1). Taxonomy (GTDB): domain Bacteria; phylum Pseudomonadota; class Gammaproteobacteria; order Burkholderiales; family Burkholderiaceae_C; genus Ramlibacter. Next base: position 32,061 of record JBEEIS010000118.1, read on the forward strand.
CACACGCGGGTGATACCCGCGTGCATCAGCCGCAAGGACAGCGGATACAGCCGCTCGGGCTCCACCGCCACGCCGGCGGTCTGCAGGTAGGCCGTATGCGGGGCGAGCGCGTCGGCGGCTGCTTCCAGCGCGTCCACCGCCACCACCTGCACACAACGCCAGCCGGCGGTGGGGGCCAGGGTCAAGGCGTGTTCGCTGAAGGCCACGGCCCAGGGGGAGGTGTCGTCACCCAGCAGCGTTTGGGTGTCGGGGCCCCA
>JBEEIS010000119.1:0-5797 GCA_041169755.1 Pseudomonadota bacterium
AGCGGCCCGACTTCTTCGATGTGGTGGTGGCCAGCAACCTGTTCGGCGACATCCTGTCTGATCTCGGGCCCGCCTGCACCGGCACCATAGGCATCGCGCCCAGCGCCAACCTCAATCCGGACCGCACCTACCCCTCGCTGTTCGAGCCGGTACATGGCTCTGCCCCCGACATCGCGGGCAAGCAGATCGCCAACCCGATCGGCCAGATCTGGTGCGGCGCGATGATGCTGGAATTTTTGGGTTACAAGCCCGCGCATGACGCGGTGCTGGCCGCGATCGAGAAGGTGCTCGATCCGTCCAGCGGCGGACCGCGCACGCCGGACATTGGCGGCAAGGCGGGCACCAGCGACCTGGGCCGCGCGATCGCGCAGGCGCTGTGAGGTTTCCTGTGAGTTTTGGCCACCGATTACAATCGCGGCCCGCCGTCGATATCGGTCCCAAACCGGATTGACAGCCTCTGGGGCCGTGGCTTTAATCAAATCACGGTACCGGACGCACGGACCGATTGAAGATGCTTGTCCCTAGGCCGCAGCGTGCGATGACCGCGCGCCGACAGTTCGCCTGGACGGGGAAGCGACTGAACAAGAAATTGGATATCAACCTATCTCTCACTGAGGGGCCCTTGTGAATAAAACCGAACTGATTGAGCACATCGCAAAACACGCCGACATCTCCAAAGCCGCGGCCACCCGCTCGCTGGAGTCCATGATTGGCGCCGTCAAGACCACCCTGAAAAAAGGCGGCTCGGTGTCTCTGGTGGGTTTCGGCACCTTTGCCGTCGGCAAGCGCGCCGCGCGCAGCGGCCGCAACCCGCGTACCGGCGCCACCATCAAGATCAAGGCTGCGAAGGTGCCGAAGTTCCGTCCGGGCAAGGCGCTCAAGGACGCACTGAACTGACGGACTTGGGCCGAGGGGTGCTTAGCTCAGTTGGTAGAGCGGCGCTCTTACACGGCGTAGGTCGGGGGTTCGAGCCCCTCAGCACCCACCACCTCTGAGCCCACACCCGAACGAATGAAGCCCGCCACCCGGCGGGCTTTTTCGTGGGCAGGCCTGCCTCGCAGGGCACTGCAGGCGCGTGGGTGGTGACCTTTCGCTAATTGTGTTACAACCACCGGCAATTGGAACCTTTGGCGCGCTGGATTGCTTGCAAATAGCGTCGGCTTGAATGGGGCAGTTGTAGGCCCCGCTAGCTTAGGAAAAGTGTCGTTCCTAGCGATTTCCAAAGTGTGAATTTGCGGTTTGTAATTCAAACAGGCTATTTGAGAATCCGATTGGCGCTAAATGGCTGTTTTTCCACCCTTGCCATGTTGAACCTGGCGCCCTGAGATGTACGCCCCCACCCCCACCCCGATCATCGGCAAGAGCGCTCACACGCGTACGCTGCTGGATCTGATCAAGGTGCTGGCGGGTTCGCATTCCACCGTGTTGATCACGGGCGAGAGCGGTACTGGCAAGGAGCTCGTTGCGCAAGCGCTACATCGCCAGAGCCCGCGGCGCCAGGCGGCCTTCGTTCCGATCAACTGCGGCGCCATTCCCAAGGACCTGATCGAGAGCGAGCTGTTTGGCCATCGCAAGGGGGCCTTCACCGGCGCGGTGAGCGACCGGGTAGGCCGCTTCGAGATGGCCCATGGCGGCACCTTGTTCCTGGACGAGATCGGCGACCTGCCCCTGGACATGCAGGTCAAGTTGCTGCGCGTGCTGCAAGACCGATGTGTGGTGCCCGTGGGCGCCACCCGGCCGGTGGCGATCGATGTGCGGGTGATCGCCGCCACCCACAAGAACCTCGCGCAGGACGTGGCGCAGGCGCGCTTTCGCGAGGACCTGTACTACCGCCTCAATGTGCTGCCTTGCCACACCGCGCCGCTACGCGAGCGGACCGAGGACATCGCCGAGCTGCTGGCGTTCTATGCCGAACGCCACGCGCAGGAGGGGCAGGCGCCGATCGGTTTCGACGAGGAGTTGATGCAGGCGCTACTGGCATACCGCTGGCCCGGCAACGTGCGCGAGCTGTCCAACCTGGTGGATCGATTCACGACGCTCTTTCCTGGGCAGCGCGTGCAGCTGCGCGCGATTCCGGTGAGCATGCTGCCGCCTGGCCTCATGGTGCGTGCGGGCGCAGCGCTGCAACCCGTGCCTCGGCCCACCGAGGACCTCTCGCGCCCGATGTCCGCGCCGGCCGACGACATGCTGCTGTCCATGCTCGATCGCCCGGTCGATGCGCCCGTGTTCATGCCGCTGGCCACCCCCTCGGGTGAGGAGGACGATGCACTGATGGCGCATGTGACGGGCAGCGTGCCCGAGCTCGCACCGCCCCTGGACGAACTGCCCACGCCCAATGTGGTGGAGGAGATCGTGTGCCTGGCTCAGGGCATCGTGAGCCTGCCGCCGGACGGACTGCCGCTCAAGCAGCAGCTGGTGCGCATCGAGCGCAGCCTGATCGAGCAGGCCTTGCAGCGCACGAACGGCAACGTGTCGCAAACGGCACGCCTGCTGCACCTGCAACGCACCACGCTGATCGAGAAGATCCAGAAGTACGAGCTGCGCGTGGGCGAAGTGCGTACCGGCTAGGACGATCCAGCGAGGGCGACCCAGCGCGCCAGAAGCGGCGCGCGAGGGCCTTTGAATCAGTTGGCGCGCGGGGGCGTCACCACAATGGCGCCGCTGCTGTTGGTGCCGGTGGACGGCGCGGCGTTGGGGCTGACCGGCGGCTGCACGCGCGGGAACTGCAACGCCCGCTCACGCTCACGTTCGGCGTTGGTCGTACCGTTCGACGTTCCGGCCGTGTTGCGCTGCATGGCTTCCAGATAGCGTTCACGCTGCAGGGTGACCAGGGCCTGTACGTCGCGATTGAGTTTCTCGACGTTGGCGGTGGCGCCCTTGAGCGCCTGCACGTCGCGGCTCAGGGCCTGCACCGCTGCGGACTGCGCCTGCAGGCGGGTATTCATGCCCTCGAACTGGCGCGCCAGGTTCTGGCTGCTGGAGGCCACCTGGGCGGCGGTCTTGGCCGGGATCTGGCTGGCCAGGGTCTCCGATTGCTTGGCGCTCTGGTCCAGTCGGGTGCCGACCTCGCCGGTGGCGCGGGCCAGCACTTCGACCTGCCCGGCGAGCTTGCCCACCGATTCGTTGATGGTCTCCAGCGAGCCCAGGCCTTCATTGAGGGCGACGGCGCGCTGGGCCACGGCCAACAGGGTGGCGTCGAGCTGGTTGATGCGGCTGTTCATGCGAATGCCAGTGACCACGATGAACATCAGCGCCAGCAGCGTGATCAGCGAGACGATGCCCATGACCACATAGCTTTGCCGGCGCACGCTCGATTGCGTGGCCTGCAGGGCGTCGGTGGTGCGGTGCAGGTCGGACGTGATGCTGGCGGCCGCCTGGGCGCCGCGGTTGGCGAGTTCGGCGGCGTCCAGCACGGCACTGGCCAGTTCGTTCAGCCCGGCGAAGGCTGGGGCCACCGCCGGCGGTGTCGCAGCGACCTCCGGTGCGGGCGTCGGCAAGGTGACGGTGGGCGGGGTGTCCGAGGGCTCGGCCGAGGTGGCGGCAGCCGGTCCAGGCTCGACCACATCGGCCAGCACGGGGGGCTGCGCCGGCTGAAAGGCCGGATCGCTCGGCGTGACAGGGGCCGCCGAGTCGGGCGACGGCGTGTTCTCGCCGGTATCGGGGGTCGCGGGTGCATTCATGGGAGGCTCTCCTGGGTCAGCGGGCGCGGCGGCCTGCGGTGGGCAGGCGGTCGAAATTGCCGCGCACGGCTTCGTTGCTTTGCCGCAGTTGGGCAAGGCGTTGCTTGTTGGCGGCGCTCAGGCCCATCAAAGATGCCCCAGTCGCGTCGGCCTCTGTGTCGGTGGGCGTGGGGGTCTGTGGCGCGGTCTCGACGGGAGCGACGCCCCGCTTGGCAGCGCTGGCCTCTTCGCCGCGCCGCAGCGTGGCCATGAGTCGGGCGGTGAGGTCCGGGTTCTTGTCTTCGTCGCGCGGTCGTGCCGTCTCGCGCGTGGCGACGTTGCTACCGGGCTTGAGGGAGACGGTGTGCGCCTTGCCGCTGCCAATCACGGCGGGCGGCGGCGGGGTGGGGGTGTTGCTCATGACCGGGCTCGCAGGGCGACCGTGGCGGCCGTGGGGTTGGAGGTGGGCGTGGTGGTCATCGGACCGGCCGGCTTGGAGGCGCGTTGGGCCCCCGGCTGGATCGACAGCCAGGTGCCCAGGGCGCCGGCGAGTGCGGCACTGACCAGGATGCCGCTGACCAGCACCACGCGGTTGCGTCGGGCCACCAGGTCCTGCGGCGACACCGCCGCCTTGGCGGTATGCGCTGCAGGCTTGGCGGTGGATTTGAGGCCAGACCGGGCGGGGGCCTTGGCGGGTGACTTGGCCAGTGCCTTGGTCGGCACCTTGAGCGATCCCTTGGCCGCGGCCAGGGCTGCGGGTCGGGCCAGCGGTTTGGCGGTTTTCGCCGCTGTCTTGGCTGCGGTTTTTGCGGTGGCTTTCAGCGTGGCGGGGGCCGGTGTGTCTTCGCGGCGCCAGAACGCCCAGCGCCAGCGGCGGCGCGCCGGCTTGTCGCCGGGCTGGGCCCAGTGCGGCAGGGTGTCGGGTGCCTCGTGCAACGCCTCGCGCAGCGCCTGGCGTGAGGCCTCGGTGCTCGCCGATACGGGCAGGCCCGCCACGTGGATGCGCCAGTGCAGGGCTTGTGCGCCCAGGGCTTGCAGGTTGCCCGTCACGGCGAAGTCGCGGTCCTGGATCAGCGCGATGCGCAGATTGGCGCCAGGCAGGTCGTTGACCAGGCGCACCAGCAGCGCGAATTCGGCGCTGGAGAGGGTCGGGCTGTCGTGGACCACGAAGACATGGACCGGCCGCTGCACGGCGCCTTCGCGCGTGACGACCTGGGACAGCGGCACATCGGCCAGCAGGTCGTTCACCTGCTGCACCAGCTTGTCGCAGCTGCCCGGCAGGTGGGCGACGACCTTCACATGCTCGTGCTGGCGCAGGTCGCGCACCAGCAGACGGCTGTAATGGTCCAGGGCTTCGCTCGAGGCGCTGGACAGGGCGATGTGGCGGCGGCCCTGCAGCAGGGCACGCGCGACGGCCTGCATGCGCTGTTCGTCCTCGGTGCTGTAGTAGCCGTTGGCTTCCGGCAGCGGCAGGGGCTGGCTGGAGGAGGGCGATGGAGTTTTCATCGACATGGCAGGTGGCTGGGAAGGTCAGGCACGGATCAAGGGGAGATGGGGGCTCAGGCCGCAGCGGCAGCGGCTTCGGGCTCCAGGCGCCGGCCGTCGGCGTCGAAACGCAGGGCGGCAGGCACCACGGGATGGGGCCGACGCATGCCGGCTCGGCCAGGCTGCGCGCCTTCCAGGCTGAACACATAGGCGATGACCTGGGCCACCGCGTGATAGAGGGCTTCGGGCACCGGGTGCTCGGCCTCGGTGGTGAAGTACAGCGCACGGGCGAGTTCGGGCGCCGCGAACAGGTGCACGCCGGCGTTGGCCGCTTCCTCGCGGATCTTGGCGGCCATGAAGTCGCTGCCCTTGGCCACCAGGACCGGGGCGCCATTGCTGGTCGGGTCGTATTCGAGGGCGACGGCGAAGTGCTCGGGGTTGGTGATGACGACGTCGGCGTCCTTCACCCGCTGGAGCATGCGTGCGTTGGCCATCTCGCGCTGGCGACGGCGGATATGGGCCTTGACCTCGGGGCGGCCCTCCATGTCCTTCATCTCGTCCTTGATTTCCTGGCGCGTCATGCGCAGGCGCTTCATGAAGCTATGACGCTGCCAGGGCACGTCGATGAGGGCGATCACGGCCAGGGCCAGGGA
>JBEEIS010000120.1:0-10478 GCA_041169755.1 Pseudomonadota bacterium
GCATCAGCGCAAGTGATGTTGCGGGTCAGGGTCGAAGCTGGCCCCGGGCGGCAACTCCATTTCAGCGGGCTGCTGCAGGGACGTGGCCTCTTGCGAGTCGCGCTGGCGCGGGCCACCGGAGCGCAGATAGCGGTTGCGTGATTCCTGGCGCGGCAGAAAGCGCGCCAGCTCACTCAAGGCCATTTCATACACGCCACGCTTGAACTCCACCACCACGTCCAGTGGCACCCAGTAGTCGTTCCAGCGCCAGGCATCGAACTCGGGATGGTCGGTGGCGCGCAGGTTCAGGTTGTGGTCGGCGCCGACCAGTTGCAGCAGGTACCAGATCTGCTTCTGGCCCTTGTAATGGCCACGGGCATCCCGGCGGATGTAGCGGTCCGGCACCTCGTAGCGCAACCAGTCACGGGTGCGGGCAATGATGCGCACATGCTCGGCATGCAGGCCCACTTCCTCATGCAGCTCCCGGTACATCGCCTGCTCGGGGCTTTCGCCACGGTCGATGCCCCCTTGGGGGAACTGCCAGCTGTGGGTGCGTATGCGCTTGCCCCAGAACACCTGGTTTTTCTGATTGAGCAGGATGATGCCGACGTTGGGCCTGAAGCCGTCACGGTCAAGCATAATCAAACCCCAATTCTTGAACTGAGTTCATTATGCACGGCACTGCTCGTGCGGCAAGTGACTCGTCCGTTCTCTTTCTCCCTCAACGCAGTCCGATGAAAGCCTCCCAGTTCCTGATCTCCACGCTCAAGGAAGCCCCCGCCGACGCCGAAGTGGCCAGTCATCGCCTCATGACCCGTGCCGGCATGATCAAGAAACTCGGGGCCGGGATTTACACCTATATGCCTATGGGCCTGCGGGTGATCCGCAAGGTCGAGGCCATCGTGCGCGAAGAGATGGACCGCGCTGGCGCCGTGGAATGCACCATGCCCGTCGTCCAGCCCGCGGAGTTGTGGCAAGAGACGGGGCGCTTTGCCAAGATGGGCCCTGAATTGCTTCGTATCAAGGACCGCCATGATCGCGACTTCGTGGTCCAGCCCACGAGCGAGGAAGTGGTCACCGATATCGCGCGCCAGGAACTTCGCAGCTACAAGCAACTGCCCAAGAACCTGTACCAGATCCAGACCAAGTTCCGCGACGAGCGCCGACCGCGCTTTGGCCTGATGCGGGGGCGCGAATTCATCATGAAGGATGCCTACTCCTTCGACCGCGACATGGTCTCGGCCAAGGCCAGCTACCAGGTCATGGCCCAGGCCTACCGCTGCATCTTCGATCGCTTTGGACTGCGTTATCGCGCCGTGGCCGCCGACAGCGGCGCCATCGGCGGCGACCTGTCCGAGGAATTCCAGGTGATCGCCGCCACCGGCGAGGACGCCATCGTCTATTGCCCCCAGAGCGACTACGCCGCCAACCTGGAAAAGGCCGAGGCCCTGGCCCCGGCGGGTCCGCGCCCCGGCGCCTCGAAGGCCCTGGAAAAGACGCCCACCCCGGGCAAGAGCACCTGCGCCGACGTGGCGCAGCTCCTGGGCGTGCCGCTGCAAACCACCGTCAAGTCCCTGGTGCTGGCCACCGACACGCTGGATGAAGCCGGCAACGTGGTCAAAAGCCAGGTCTGGCTGCTGCTGGTGCGCGGCGATCACGACATGAACGAAGTCAAGGCGGGCAAGTTGCCGGGGCTGGATCTCGGTTTCCGCTTTGCCACCGTGCCCGAGATCCTGGAGCATTTCGGCACCAAGCCCGGCTACCTCGGTCCCATCGGCTTGAAGAAGCCGGTGAAGGTGGTGGCCGATCGCGAGGTGGCCGTGATGGCCGACTGGATCTGCGGTGCCAACGCCGAGGATTTCCACCACACCGGTGTGAACTGGGGCCGCGACCTGCCCGAACCCGATCTGGTGGCCGACATCCGCAATGTGCTCGAGGGCGACCCCTCGCCCGATGGTCAGGGCCCCCTGGCCATCGAGCGAGGTATCGAGGTGGGCCATGTGTTCTACCTGGGCACCAAGTACTCCAAGGCCATGAATGCCACCTTCCTCGATGAAAACGGCAAGCCGCAGTTCATGGAGATGGGTTGCTACGGCATCGGTATCACTCGCTTGCCGGCGGCCGCCATCGAGCAGAACCACGACGAGCGCGGGATCATCTGGCCCGACGCCATCGCGCCCTTCACCGTGGTGATCTGCCCGATCGGGATGGACCGCAGCGAAGCGGTGAAGGTGGCCGCCCAGAAGCTTCATGACGATCTTGCCGCTCTGGGCATCGACGTGATGCTGGACGACCGTGGCGAGCGCCCCGGCGCCATGTTCGCCGACTGGGAGTTGATTGGCGTGCCGCACCGCGTGGTCATCTCCGACCGGGGCCTCAAGGAAGGCCAGGTGGAATACCAGCACCGCCGCGACACCGCCGCCACCGCGTTGCCGCTGGCCGGCGTGGTGGACCACCTGCGCTCCCGCGTCCAGCTGTGACCCTGCGCAGGCGGTGGCTCCTGGGGGCCATCGCCGGCCTGCCATTCACCGCGCGCGCGGGCGCGCAGCTGGAGGAGCCGCTGGCGGACTCGGTACGCACGGCTCTGAGTTCGGCGATCGCCAACGCGGCGCCCCCGATTCCAGAGTTCACCGCCGAGCCGGCGCGCCAGTCCTATCGTCGATGGCTCGAGGCCATGGACCTGCGGCTGCAGCGGCACAAACGCCTACCCGCGGAGCGGGAGGAGTTCTTGCAGACCGTGTGGTACGAGTCCCGGCGGGCAGGCCTGGACACGGGGCTGGTTCTCGGCTTGATCGAAGTGGAGAGCGGCTTTCGCAAATTCGCCGTGAGCCGGGTGGGCGCGCGCGGCTACATGCAGGTGATGCCATTCTGGAGCCGGGTGATCGGTGATGGCGACGCCAGCCGCCTTTTTCACATGCAGACCAACCTGCGTTTTGGCTGCGTGATCCTGCGTCACTACCTGGACCGCGAGCGTGGCGACCTGTTCATGGCCCTAGGCCGCTACAACGGCAGCCGAGGCCGCGCGGCCTATCCGAACGCAGTGCTGGTGGCGGCGCAGCGTTGGACGTTCCTGGCCTGAGCCGGGGTCCGTCCTGTTGCGCCCAGGGCTTCAGGCGCCCTTGGCGGTCAGGACCTGATGCAGTTCGCCACTCTCGTACATCTCCATCATGATGTCCGAGCCGCCGATGAATTCACCCTTCACGTACAGCTGTGGGATGGTGGGCCAATTGCTGTATTCCTTGATGCCCTGGCGGATTTCAGGGTCCTCGAGCACGTTGACGGTGGCCATCGCCTTGGGGTCGACCCCGCAGGCCTTCAGGATCTGGATGGCACGGCCCGAAAAACCGCACTGCGGAAAGGTAGCCGTCCCCTTCATGAACAGGAGGACGTCGTGGGTCTTGACCAGTTGGTCGATGCGCTGGAGGGTGTCGCTCATGGAAGGTCCTTGACGGCCTGGGGCCGTGACTGCGTGGCGTGATTATCCGCGCTCGGGCAGTGACCCTGAAGCGCCTGCGTTTATCGCCCCCGCCAAGCCTGGCGGGCGGGGGTGCCGCATCATGCATACTCCCCCGGCTCGGCCCTGCGCAGGCGTGCAGCCGCCGCACGTGCCGACTCGAACAACAACCATGCGAACTTCTGGTGACCAGGCGCTGCTGGAACTGGCCTTCCAGTTTTTTCGGCAGCAGGACTACCCGGCGTCTGAGCGCCTGGCGCGCCAGGTGCTGGACGCCAGCCCGCATCACGCCCGCGCGCATGAACTGCTTGCCTACGTAGCGGGCAATCGCGGCGACGGCCAGGCGGCTTACGCCCACCTGGCCCAGTCCTGCCAACAAGCCGATTGCACGCCGGAGGCGCTGTACTACCTAGGCCGGTGCCACCTGCAGGCCGGCCAGTTCGCGCCCGCCATCGAGAGCTTCACGCAGGCCCTGCGCAAGGGAGGGGAGTTCTTTGACGCGCTGCATGATCTGGCCGTCGCCCAGGCCAGCACGGGGGATTTCCAGGGGGCCCTGCAGCATTACCAGCGCGCCTTGAAGTTTCGCGGTGATTCGCCCGAGATCTACTTCAACCTGGGGCGCCTGTATGACGAACTCAAGAACCCCCAGCAGGCACTGGCACATTACGAGCAGGCCTTGGCCTTGCAGCCCGCAGCAGCGCAGATCTGGAGCAACCGCGCCACGGCCCTGAGTGACCTCGGGCGCTACGACGAGGCGCTGGTCAGCTTGGACAAGTCCATCGAGCTGCAGCCGCAGGACCCGCGCGCCTGGTCCAACCGGGGCAACGCGCTGAACAACCTCGGCCGGTATGAGGAGGCCCTGGCCAGCTACGACCAGGCGTTGCAGATGGATCCCGCTTATGCGCAGGCCTGGTCTAACCGGGGCGATGTGCTCAAGGCCTTGCGACGCTACGAGGAAGTCCTGGCAAGCTCTGACCGTGCCATCGCGCTCTCGCCAGACCTGCCGCACGCCTGGGCGCACCGCGCGGCAGCGCTCTCCGAGCTTGGGCGCCATGACGAGGCATTGGCCAGCGCCGACCGGGCCATTGCCTGCCAGGCCGACTACGCGCCCGCTTGGGTGCGGCGTGCCGACGCACTGGGCGATGCCAAGCGCTATGAGGATGCGCTGGCGGCCTACCAGCGGGCCCTCCAGCTCGATCCGGCGCAGGCCGAGGCCTGGTCCCACCAGGGCACGATCTTGCATGTGGCCGGTCGGCTCGAGGAGGCGCTGGCCAGTTTCGACCAGGCCATCGCCCTCAAGCCCGATTACGCGGCGGCATGGTCCAACCGGGGCAATGTGCTCAACGACCTGGGACGGATGGCGCAGGCGCAGACGAGTTTCGAACGCTCGGTGCACCTGGATCCCACTTACGCCGAGGCGCGTTTCAACCGTGGGCTCATGTACCTGCAGCGCCAGGAATTTGCCCGGGGCTGGGACGACTATGCGTGGCGCTGGCGCGTGCGCGCGCCTGTTTCCAAGGCCTTGGCTACTTCGCGGCCGCCCTGGGACGGCTTGCCGGGGGCATCGCGCCTCCTGGTCTGGGCTGAACAGGGCGTGGGGGACGAGATCCTGTATGCGTCGATGTTCGGTGACCTGCAGGCCTGTGGCCTGCCCACACAGGTCGCTGCGGACCCTCGCCTGGTTCCCATTTTCAAGCGATCCTTTCCCGAGCTGGCGTTCATTGACCGCCACGCGGCGGTCGATGACGCCGATCACGACATGCACCTGCCCATGGGCGACCTCGGCCGGTTCTTCAGACCCTCGGTGGGTGACTTTGCCAAGGCCCGCTCGCCTTACCTGGTGGACGATGCCCGGGTGACCGCTCGCCTGCGGACGCAGCTGGCGGCCTGGCCCGGGCTCAAATGCGGTCTGTCCTGGAAAAGTGCAAACCAGAAGATCGGCCAGCACAAGACGCTCGCCTTGCCTCAGCTGGCGCCGCTGTTCGCGCTGCCTGGCGTGCAGTTCGTGAACCTGCAGTACGGACAGGTCGCGGACGACATCGCGCGCCTGGACCCGGCGCACCGCCAGGAGATCTCCGTGCTGGACGAGGTAGACGCCTTCAACGACCTGGACAGTCTGCTGTCCCTGGTGCAGGCCTGCGACCTGGTGGTGACCACGTCCAATTCGACCGCCCACCTGGCCGGGGCGCTGGGGAAGATGACCCTGCTGCTGTTACCCCACGCGGTGGGCAAGCTCTGGTACTGGAGCGAGAAGGACGGACGCTGCCTCTGGTATCCCAGCGTCGAGTTCTTCTCTCAGGATGCCCAGGGCGGCTGGGAGGCTCCGATCAACGCCGTTGCGAAAATACTGGAAGGCATCGCCCGTGGAAAAAATTAACCTGGTGGTCGGCTTCGATCAGCGCGAGGCTATCGCGTATCACGTGTTCTGCCAGAGCGTGCTGGAGAAAGCCAGCCGGCCGGTGCAGTTCCTGCCGCTGGCGCTCAATACCCTGAGCGGCTACAGCGAAAACCACCGGGACGGTAGCAACACCTTCATCTATTCGCGCTTCCTCACCCCCAGCCTCATGGGGTACACCGGCTGGGCCTTGTTCGCCGATGGCGACATGGTGTGTAACGCCGACATTGCGCAGTTGTGGGACCAGCGCGACGAACGCAAGGCTGTCCAGGTAGTGAAGCACGACTACACCACCAAGATGACGGTGAAGTACCTGGGCAACAAGAACGAGAACTACCCGCGCAAGAACTGGTCGAGCCTGATCCTGTGGAACTGCGGCCATGAGGCCAACCGGGTGCTGACCCCCGAGCTGGTGCACCAGAGCCCGGGTTCTTTCCTGCACCGGTTCTCCTGGCTGTCCGACGACCTGGTTGGCGAGCTGGACCCCACCTGGAACTGGCTGGCCATCGAATACCCGGACAAGCCCGATGCGAAGCTGGTGCACTACACACTGGGCACGCCCTGCTTCGAGGAGTTCGCGGACACCGCCATGTCCGACCTGTGGCACGCCTGCCGCGAGCGCGCCACCGAAGGAGGCGGCTCCAAGGGCTGAGCCCTCAGCGGCGCCCGCCGCTGCACCGCTCCCTCAGCGGCGCCCGCCGCTACACCGCTCGATGCCGGCCAAGTCGCGGCGGCTCGACACCTGATCGAAACCCGCTGCCGACAACAGGGCCCGCACGCTCGCGGCCTGGTCCCAGCCATGTTCCAGCAGCAGCCACCCGCCTGGGGCCAGGTGGGCCGGGGCGGCTGCCACGATGGCGCGCAGGTCCTGCAGCCCGTCGCTGCCCGCCGCCAGCGCTGACAGGGGCTCGTGCGTGAGCGCCGCCAGGTGCGGGTCGTCGGCGCGGATGTAGGGCGGATTGCTCACGATCAGGTCCAGCTCGCTGTCCAGCCCTTGCAGCCAGTCCCCAGCCCGCCAGACGATGTCCAGGCCCAGGCGCTGGCTGTTGGTGCGCGCCACGTCCAGCGCCGCCTCGCTGCGGTCGATGCCCAGGACGCGCGCATCCTGCCGCCGGTGCTTGATCGCCAGCGCGATCGCGCCGCTGCCGGTGCCCAGGTCGGCCACTTGGGGCGCAGGGCGGCCGGCGATCGCGTCCAGCGCCCATTCCACCAGCGTTTCGGTGTCCGGCCGCGGCACCAGCACGCGCGGGTCGACTGACAGCATCATTCCAAAGAATTCCTTCTGACCGACCAGGTAGGCCAGTGGCTCGCCAGCCAGTCGGCGGGCGCACAGATCGTCGAAGACGCGCACCACGCCGTCGGTCAGCGGGTCCTGGTCGTGCGCCAGCAGCCAGGCGCGTTCGTGCTGCGCGCGGCCCAGGGCTTGCAGCAGCAGAAGCTGCGCGTCCAGCCGGTCGAGGCCGCGCGCGATCGCCTCGCGCAGGGCGCAGGCCAGGGTGCCCGGGATCATGACCGCGCGCCCGCTTCCAATTCCTCGAGCTGTTCGGCCTTGCGCGCCAGCAGCAATCCCTCAACCAGTTCGTCGAGCTCGCCTTCCATCACGAAGGTGAGCTTGTACAGGGTCAGGTTGATACGGTGGTCGGTCACCCGGCCCTGCGGGAAGTTGTAGGTGCGGATGCGGTCGCTCCGATCGCCGCTGCCGATCAGGCCCTTACGGGTCGCGGCCTCCTTCGCGGCTCGCTCGGCGCGTTCCGCCTCGAGGATGCGGGCGGCCAGCACCTGCAGGGCCTTGGCCTTGTTGCGATGCTGCGAGCGGTCGTCCTGGCACTCGGCCACGATGCCGGTGGGCAGGTGGGTGACGCGTACCGCCGAATCGGTCTTGTTGATATGTTGGCCGCCAGCCCCCGATGCACGAAAGGTGTCGATACGCAGGTCGGCCGGGTTGATCTGCACGGCCTGGGCCTCGTCGGGTTCGGGCAGGGCGGCGACGGTGCAGGCGCTGGTATGGATGCGACCCTGTGTCTCGGTGGCGGGCACGCGCTGTACCCGGTGGCCGCCCGATTCGAACTTGAGCTTGCCGTAGGCGCCGTCGCCCACGACACGCACCACCACCTCCTTGTAGCCGCCGACCTCGCCTGCGCTTTCGCTCACGATCTCGCAGCGCCAGCCCTGGCGCTCGGCGTAGCGGGTGTACAGGCGCAGCAGGTCGCCCGCGAAAAGGGCCGATTCGTCACCGCCAGTGCCGGCGCGGATTTCCAGGAACACGTTGCGCACGTCGTCGGGGTCGCGCGGAAGCAGCATCTGCTGCAGTGCGTCTTCGAGGGGGGGCAGTTGCGCCTCGATGGCCGCGATCTCCTCACGCGCCATGTCCGCCATCTCCGGGTCGGCGGCCATCTCCTGCGCGCCCGCGAGGTCGGCCTCGCGCTGGCGATAACGCGCATACAGGCCGGCGACCTCACTCACTTCGGCATGCTCGCGCGTGAGCGCGCGCAGGCGTTCGAGGTCCTGAGCGACCTCGGGTTGCTGCAGGAAGAAATCGAGTTCCTGCAGGCGTACCGGATAGCGTTCGAGCTGCTGGCGGAGAAAGGGCTTCATGGCGGGTCAGGGCAGGGCGCTGGCAGGTAGGGCGCGCGCGCTGCAGATAGCCGGGGCAGCGGGCGAAAGGGGCGCCACGTTCCGTGGCATGCAGCCTGGGCCACGGGGGGCGGGCGTACGCGTGGGGTGCAGCGGCGTACCGCTAACGTTCCTTGCGCAGGAAGAAGTGCTCGATCGCGGCGCTGGCGCGCTCGCGCGATTGCTCGTTGCCGCCATGCAGTTCGGCCATGGCCCCGTGCAGCATCTTCTGCGTGAGACCGCGCGAGAGGGCTTCGAGCACAGCGTCTACGTCTTCGCCCTTGGCCAGAAGCTTGCGGGCACGCGCCATTTCAATCGCACGCCATTCGTCGGCCTGGGCATTGAGCTGACGGATCAGGGGCACCGTGCGTCGCTGGTTCATCCAGTGCAGAAAACTCTGCACGCCCGCATCGACGATGGCCTCGGCCTCGGCCACAGCCGCTTGACGGTGAGCCTGGCCGGTCTGTACCACCTGGGCGAGATCGTCCACCGTGTACAAGTAGACGTCTTCCAGGGCCTTGACCTCGGGCTCGATGTCGCGGGGCACGGCCAGATCGACCATGAACATCGGACGGTGCTTGCGCAGTTTCAGGGCGCGTTCCACCGCGCCCAGACCGATGATCGGAAGCTGGCTGGCGGTGGAACTGACCACTGCGTCGAATTCGTGCAGGCGACCCGGCAGGTCGGCCAGGCGCATCACTTCGCCGCCAAAGCGCGAGGCGAGCTTCTCGCCGCGCTCCAGGGTGCGGTTGGCGATGGCGATGGCCTTGGGGTTCTTGGCGGCGAAGTGCGTCGCGGCCAGCTCGATCATTTCGCCGGCGCCGACGAACAGCACACGGATCTGGCCCAGGTCTTCAAAGAGCTGGCCCGCCAGTCGCACCGCGGCGGCGGACATGCTGATGGAGTGGGCGCCGATCTCGGTGGCCGTGCGTACTTCCTTGGCCACCGCGAACGAGCGCTGGAACATCTGGTTCAGGGTGGTGCCCAGGGCGCCCGCTTCTTCGGCGACGCGTACCGCGTCTTTGAGCTGACCCAGGATCTGGGCCTCGCCCAGGACCATGGAATCGAGGCCGCTGGCGACGCGGAAGGCGTGTCGGGCGGCCAATCCATCTTCAAGCGTGTAGGCGTGCGTACGCAGGACCGAGGCCGATACCCCGCCGGCGCTGGCCAGCCAGTCGATGGTGGGCTCCAGGGCGGGGCGCTCGCCCGCGCAATAGATCTCGGTGCGGTTGCAGGTGGAGAGGATGGCAGCTTCGGGCAAGTGGTCGCCGGAGCCGCCCAGGCTCTGACGCAGGCCTTGGAGGGTCGGCGCGATCTGGTCGATGGCGAACGCAAAACGTCCGCGCACGTCGACCGGCGCCGTCGTATGGTTGATGCCCAGGGCCCAGACTGCCATGGCTGAATTATAAAATCTGTTGTTCTATCAAGTACTTAGCGGCCTGCAGCCTTCTCTCGATGGGTCTTTTCGACGTTTTCTTCCATCTTCTTGGCTTCGCCGCGCCGGCGGTGTCGTTGGGACTCCTGATGCCCCTGGCGGCCCGCTTTCTTCTCGCTCCGGGGCACATTGTGACGGGTTTCTGGCGCCAGGCCGCCATCGTGACCGCCAGCGGGGTGGCGGTCCTGGCCGGCGGCCTGTGGTTTTTCGGTCAAGACGGCAAGATGGCCACCTATGGCGCGCTGGTGGTTGTGGCCTCTCTGGTGCAGTGGGCGCTGGCCCGCGGCTGGCGCCGATAATTCCGGCCCATGCTGTATCTGCTGTCCCCCGCCAAGTCGCTCGATTACGACACGCCCGTGGGCGCTGTCCCCCACACGACACCCCGCTTCACGGACGCATCGGCCGAATTGATCGGAGTTCTGCGGCGCAAATCCCCCCAGGACATCGCCTCGCTCATGGACTTGAGCGACAAGCTGGCCACCCTGAACGTGGCGCGCTATGAGGCCTGGTCGTCTCGGTTCACCGCCAGCAACTCGCGCCAGGCGCTGCTGGCATTTGACGGCGACGTGTACGACGGACTGTCAGCCCGCACGCTCAAGCCG
>JBEEIS010000121.1:0-10921 GCA_041169755.1 Pseudomonadota bacterium
AGATGTTCTACAACCCCAAACGCCGCCACAACACGTCTGGCGGTGTTTCTCCGGTGGAGTTCGAAAAACGTCAATCCCAACGGCTCGGAAGTGTCTAGTAGAGCCGGGTCGATTCACATCGTGACCAGCCTAACCCGTCTCTGCGACAGGTATTAAAGCCGCAAAAATCACAGAGACAATGCGAGGCTCAAGGCTGCAATCCCGTGACTATTGGCCGCGAACGGTCGCTGCACCACTCGCTCCAGGAGCCCGGGTACAAGCGCGCGCCGCCCAGGCCGGCCGATTCGAGAGCCAGCAGGTTGTGGCAGGCGGTCACGCCCGAGCCGCACTGCATCACCAGGCCGGCGCGCGGGCCGCCTGGATTCGCCGACCCCTGCAGGTGTGCCTGCAGGGGTGCGCCCGCCACCGCCTGCCACTCGGCGCGCAGGGTAGTGGCCGACTTGAAGCGGCCGCCCTCGCCCAGGTTGTCGGTGAAGGGGCGGTTGAGCGCGCCGGGAATGTGGCCGCCCACCGGGTCGATGGTCTCGCCCTCGCCGGCGTAGCGGCCGGCGCCTCGGGCGTCGACCAGCACCGCCTCGCGGGTCTGCAGGTTGCGCAACACGAAGGCGGCGTCCACCGCGAGCCGCTCATCGGCCGAAGCCGCCGGGTAGTTGGCCGGCGCAGGCGCGGCGCTGCCCGCCTCGGTCGGCAGGCCCGCCGCGGTCCAGGCCGCGTAGCCGCCATCGAGTACCCGCGCCTGGGCGTGGCCGATCCAGCGCAGCATCCACCATAGGCGGGCGGCGTACATGGCACCCGAGCGGTCATAGGCCACCACCGTCATCTCGGGCGTGATGCCCTGGCGGCCCAGCCAGTCGCAGAGGGCTTCGGGGCTGGGCAGGGGATGACGTCCGTTCGTGCCGGTGGTGGGGCCAGAGAGGTCGCAGTCCAGGTGCGCATGCACCGCGCCGGGGATGTGGCCCTGCTCGTACTGCTGACGGCCCAGGGCCGACTGGCCCAAGTCGTGACTGCAGTCGACGATGCGCAGGCGGTCGCCGCTGGACTGAGCCAGGTGGGCCAGGGCCTCGGGGCTGATCAGGGGATGAATGGCGCTCACAGCACGCCCGCCTTGGTGAGTTGGTCCAGCCGCGCCTCGTCCAGTCCGAGCTCCTCGCGCAGCACCGCGCGGGTGTCGGTGCCCATGGATGGCGGCGCCGTCATCCGTACCGGCCGCTTGGAAAAGCGGTAGGGGCTGCGCACGACCGGAATAGTGCCATGGACCGGGTGCTCGATCTCTGCGCGCAGGCCGCGATGGACCACCTGCGGGTGATCGAAGGCCTCCGCAATCGTGTTAACCGGGCCGCAGGGCACGCCGGCGGCGCCCAGCTGCTGGGTGATCGCATGACGGCTCACCCGGGACAGCGCGGCCGCCACTTCGGTGTCGAGTTCGGCCTTGTGCTTCATGCGCTCGGCATTGGTCATGAAGCGCGCGTCACTCTGCCAATCCTCCCGGCCCAGGGCTTTGCACAGGCGCTGCCACTGGTTGTCGTTGCCGATCTGCACCAACAGCAGGCCATCGGCGCAGGGGTAGCAGTTGGAGGGCGCGAACAGCAGGCTGCCGTTGCCGGCACGCACGGGCGTGCGGCCAGTGGAGAGGTAGTTCTGCGAGAGGTGGTTGGTGGCGGCCACCGCCACATCCAGCAGGGCCATGTCCAGATGCTGGCCCTCGCCGGTGCGCTCCCGGTGGAACAGAGCGGCCAGCACCGCGCCGGTGGAGACCATGCCTGTCATCACGTCGACGATGGGCACCATGGAGCGCATGGGCCCGGCGCCGGGCTGGCCCTCGGGCACGCCACAGGTGCTCATGATGCCGGAGACCGCCTGCAGCACCGGGTCGTAGCCGGGCCAGGTGGCCATGGGCCCATCCTGGCCGTAGCCGGTGATGGAGCAGTAGACGATGCCCGGATTGACCTTGGACACTGAAGCGTAGTCCAGCCCGTAGCGGGCCAGGTCGCCGACCTTGTAGTTCTCCACCAGCACATCGCAGCGTCGGGCCAGGTCAAGCAGCAGGGTCTGGCCCTCGGGCTGGGTGATGTCCACCGTGAGCGACTTCTTGCCGCGGTTGACGCAGAAGTAGGAGGGCGTGTCACGGGTGGCCTCACCCTGCCGGTTCTTGAGAAAGGGGGGCGAGTGCCGCATCTCGTCGCCCACGCCAGGGCGCTCGATCTTGAAGACCTCCGCACCCATGTCGGCAAGGGTCTGGGTGCACCAGGGCCCAGCCAGCACCCGCGAGAGGTCCAGCACCTTGATGCCTTCAAGCACCATCTGCTTCATCGTCTGCTCCCTGTTCTTGTCACTGCTTGTCCCCGTCCCGACGGCCTCAGTCCAACACAATCTTGGCGCGGGCGCGGATCTCGGCGGCGCGGGCCAGATCTGCGCGCAGGATCTCGCGAAAGGCGCTGCTCTCGGCGACAGAGGGGATCAGACCTGCACCGACCCAGGTCTTGCGTACCTCCGGGTCGTTGGTCATGGTTCGGGCGACAGCGCCGATCTTCTCCAACACCTCCTGCGGCAGGCCCGCTGGGCCCGCCAGACCGAACCAGCCCTGCAGGTCCATCTCGGGGCCACCGGCCTCCCGCATGGTCGGGATCTGGGCCTGACCCTCGAAGCGGCGGGTGTTGAGCGTGGCCAGCACGCGTACCCTCGGGTCAGTGATCTGGGTCAGCGGCAGCGGGTCGATCATCATGTGGATGCGCCCCGCCATCATCTCGGTGAGGGCCGCTGCGCTGCCCTTGGCGGGCACATGCAGGATGTCGATGCCGGCAACCATCTTCAAATACTCGCCCAGAAAGTGGCCGAAGGAGCCGATGCCCGAGGAGCTGTAGTTGAGCTTGCCTGGCTGGGCCTTCGCCAGGGCGATGAACTCGCCGATCGTCTTGGCTGGCAGCTCGCCGCTGATCGAGATGAACTGGGCGGCGTCAACCAGCTTGACCACGGGGCTGAGCTGAGTAAGGGGGTCATAGGGCGGCGGCACCCGCCCGGCCGACTGGATCACCAGCACGCCGTTGTTGCCGGCCAGCAGGGTGTAGCCGTCGGGCTTGGCGCGGATTACGCTCTGGGTGCCCACAATGCCGGCGGCGCCGGGCCGGTTCTCCACCACGAAGGGCTGGCCTAGGGCCTTCTGCAGGCGCTCGGCGGCCAGGCGGGCCACGGTGTCATTGGTGCCGCCCGGGTTGTAGGGCGAGATGATGGTGACCTGGCGCGAGGGCCAGCGATCAGCGGTCGACTGGGCGCGCACGATGGCCGGCGCAGCGAAGGGCGCGGCAGCGGTGGCGGCCACCAAAGTGCGGCGGCTGAGGCCCATGGGCTTCTCGCCTTCAGATTTGCGGTTCATGTCGTCTCCTTCTTGTTAAAAGATCTTGCCGGGGTTGAGAATGTCCTTCGGGTCCAGCAGGGCCTTGATCTGCCGCATCAGGTCCACTGCCTCGGCGCCGGTTTCGCGCAGCAGGAACTCCTTCTTGTGCAGGCCGATACCGTGTTCGCCAGTGCAGGTGCCGCCGGCGGCCAGGGCGATGTCGACGATGCGCCTATTGCGCCGTTCGGCCTCTTCCATCTCGGCGGAGTCCGTGGGGTCCACAATCATCAGCACGTGGAAGTTACCTTCGCCCACATGGCCGAAGATCATGTGCGGGAAGGGCGCATCCGTCATCGCCTGGCCAGCACGTGCGATGCAGCCGGCCAGTTGGGAGATGGGCACGCAGGTGTCGGTGACCACCACCTCGGCGCCGGCACGGCTCACCTTGCACGAGTAGTAGGCGCGGTGCCGCGCCTGCCACAGGCGGGTGCGGGCCTCGGGCTCATGGGCCCACTGGAAGTCCTCGCCGCCATGACCCTGCGCGATCTCGCGCAGCAGCTCAGACTGCTCCGCCAGCGCCGCGGGTGAGCCGTGGAACTCCACGAACAGGGTGGGCCTCTCCCGCAGGGCCAGGCCCGGGTTGGCCGCGGCAATGGCGCGGATGGAGGCGGCGCACAGGTACTCGCTGCGCGCCACCGGCAGGCCCGCCTGTAATGATTCGATCACGGTGCGCACGGCACCCTCGGTCTCGGCAAAGGTCACGACCGCGGCGGACACTGCCTCGGGAAGGGGATAGAGCTGCAGCGTCACCTCGGTGATCACGCCCAGCGTCCCCTCGGAACCGATGAACAGGCGCGTCAAGTCGTAGCCGGCGGAGGACTTGACCGCGCGGGTGCCGCTGCGTATCAGGCGACCGTCGGCCAGCACCACCTGCATCGCCCGCACGTTGTCACGCATCGTGCCGTAGCGGACGGTGGTGGTGCCCGAGGCCCGGGTGGCACACATGCCGCCCAAAGTGGCGTGGGCGCCGGGGTCTACCGGGAAGAACAGGCCCAGGTCCCGTAGCGCCTGATTGAGCTGCTCTTTCGTCACTCCGGGCTCCACCGTGGCGGTGAAGTCTTCGTCATCGATGCGCAGGATGCGGTCCATGCGGGTGAGGTCCAGGCTCACCCCTCCACGCAGCGCCAGCAGCTGGCCCTCCAGCGAGGAGCCGGCGCCGTGGGCGATCACGGGCACGCCAGCCTCGTGACAGTGCCGCAGCACGAACTGCACCTCTTCGGCGCTCTGAATGAAGACCACCGCGTCGGGCAGGGCCGGCGGGAAGGGCGATTCGCCGCGGGCGTGCTGCTCGCGGAGCGCGATGGCGGTGGACAGACGGTCGCCGAAGCGCGCGGCCAGGGCGGCGGCGAGGGCGGGGGAGAGGCCGGCCGTGGTGGCCGATCCGGTCACGGTCTGGGCGCTCACGCTCATCGCCCCTGGAAGCGCGGCGCGCGCTTTTCCTGGAAAGCGCGCAGGCCTTCGGCCGCATCCTCGCTGTCGCCTACCGCGTCGACGACGCGGGTTGCCAGGTACAGGGTCTCAGCGGGGCTGCGCGGCAGGGTCTGGCGGGTGAAGTCCTTGAGCTGACGAATGACCAGGGGCGCGGAGGCGGCAATGGTGGCTGCCATCTCGCGAGCCACGGATACCTGCTGACCCTGGGGAACCACGCGGTTGACGAAGCCGCCCTCGTAGGCGCGCTGGGCAGAGAGCGGCCCGCCCAGGAGCATCAGTTCCATCGCGATCTTGTGCGGCACGCGGGCGGCCAGGGCGGTGACCAGGCCCTTGGAGACACCGACCTTGGCCTCGGGGTAGATGAAGCGGGCGTCCTCGGCCGCTACGCACAAGTCGCAGAAGGCCAGCAGGGTGACCGCCAGGCCCACCACCGGGCCCTGGACGGCGGCGATCAGCGGCTTACCCAACTCGATGCCGATGTCGGGGACCGCGCGCCAGAACTGAGGCGGTGGAGCGCTGAGGTCGGCGCCAGCGCAGAAGGTCTCGCCCTCGGCGCAGAGGATACCCACCCGGTCCTCGCCATCGCGCAGGCGGGCGAATGCGGCCCGCAATTGATCACACAAGGTGGCGGTGAGCGCGTTGCGCTTGGCCGGGCGGTTGAGGGTGATGAGGGCGATACCGCCCTCGCTGCGGTAGTCGATGGAGCCTTCGGACATGGCCTCGCACTTTATTGAAGAGGGCTGCCTGGGTAAAGTGAGTTTTTCTGCGATACAAATACGGTTTTACTTATCAATGACGCTGACGCCTTGCCGAGATGCCCCACCACCGCCAAGACAACCCCATGCACGGAGAGGCCCGCATCAAGATCCGCCACCTGCGCAGCTTCGACGCGGTGGCCCGGTGCGGCAGTTTCGCCGCCGCCGCCGGCCTGCTGCATGTGAGCGCGCCGGCGGTGAGCCTGGCGATCCGCGAGCTGGAAGAGGCCGTCGGCTTTCGCCTGCTGGATCGCACCACCCGCAGCGTGCGCCTGACCGAGGCGGGCGCGGGCTACCTCTCCCAGGTGCAGCGGGTACTGGCCGAGTTCGACGGCGCTCATCGTCTGGCCGCCGACCTGCAGCGCGGTCGCAGTGTGGTACGCATCGCGACCACCCAGGCCATCCTGACCTGTCTGCTGCCTCCGGCCCTGTCCCTGGTCCATGAGCGTTGGCCGGGGCTACACGTGCATCCGCTGGACGTGGCCACCCGCGACATCGCTGAGGCCCTACGCAGCCGCCAGGCGGACATGGCCATCGGGGTGGACCTGCCCGATGACGAGGCCTTCGACTGCCGCCCCATCTACAGCTCCTGGTGGGAGGCCTATCTGGCGCCGCGCCACCCGCTGGCCCGGCGCGCCCGCCTGGGCTGGGCGCAACTGGCCCATCAGCGCCTGTACCTCACTCGCAGCTCGGCACAGAAAGTCGACCGGCAACTGGAGTCCGCGGTCACATTCTCCGACGTGGTAGAGACCACCACGGCCAGCTCGGGCCTGGCCATGGCGTCGACGGGCCAGGGCATTGCCATTTTCCCCGGCTATGCGCGTCCGCTGGCCCGGGTGATGGGGTTGGTGGCGGTACCGATCCATGGGCCGACCTTGCTGCACGAGCTACACGTCGCTGTGCTTCGGCAGGTTCCGGTGCCTGCGCCCCTGCATGCACTGCGGGACCTGCTGGCCGAGACGATCCGGCCACTGTCGGTGGCAGCGTCCGCCCCATAAAAAGGCCCGCGGAGTGGGCCGAGGAGCTGCGCCATTCCCGCTCTCTAGCGGGAAGTTGGAAGGGCCAAAGATCGCCAATCCTGAAGTAGGTGGCAGACCATTGGAATAGAGCCGCGGACAGTTACAGCGCGAAGTCGCCAGCCTCTCAATACCGAGGTCTTCGAACTCAGGGCTCAACGACGTTGAACATGGGCTCAAATGTTTCCAGCGTCTCTGCGAAAGCTCGGAACACCCGCCGGTCGCCTTCCATGGCCAGCCTGCCGTCATCGATGGCCGCCAGAAGGGCATCGCGGCCCTTGAGCAGTTGAGCCAGGTCGGCGCGGGACGTAACGACCGAAGCATCAGCTTGGCCCCGATGAAGACCAGGTAGGTGGCTCAGCGCGCCGTGCGAGAGTGTGAGGCGCTGCTCCTGCCGGCTCCCGTCACGCTCGGTCAAAGTCCAGTTGAAGCGGGCCTGCAGGTCCTGAGCCCGCTCCCCGTGGACACGGACCGCCAAGAACTCAAGGAACTTGCCCAGTGGCAGCAAGGTGACCATGTCAGCGCTGATCGGAAGTGTCTGGTGCGCACCGCCACGGGGTGGGTCGCGCAGTTCCTGCGCAGCCAACAAGTAGCTGTTGCGCCAGGTGCTCGATTCCGACTGATAGCCCAATTGCTCAAGCGCGTCGGCATACAGGGCGCGAGCGGCAGCATGGCCAGGCTCGGCAAAGATGACCTGCTTGAGCACGCGCACCACCCAGCGGAACTGACCCGACTCGAAGTCGGTACGCGCCAGTTCAAGCACACGGTCCGCCCCTCCCATGTAGCGCAGGTAGTGTCGACCCTCTTCGATCGGTGTGAGCGGGTGGAGATTGGCCGGATTGCCATCGTACGGGCCCAGGTAGTGGGCATAGATGGCCGCTACGTTGTGCACCACCGCGCCGTAGTAGCCGCGGGCAAACCACTGCCGCGACAGCTTGGTGGGCAGCAGCAGCTGTTCACCGATTTCGGTCGGCGTCAGGCCATGGCTGGCCAGACGCAGGGTCTGGTCGTGAAGGTAGCGGTACATGTCCCGCTGACCAGCCACAAACTCCTCGATACGCGCCTGCCCCCAGACCGGCCACTGATGCTGGGCGTAGACCACGTCAACCTGCGGCACATAGCTCTGGAGGGCTTCGTCCAGATAGCGTGACCAAGCCAAAGCATCCCGGGTCTTGGCACCACGCAGGGGACACAAGTTGTGGAGGGTATGGCAGGCATTTTCGGCCAGATTCAGCGCACGCAGACCAGGCAGGAATATGTTCATCTCGGCGGGCGCCTCGGTGCCAGGCGTGAGCTGGAACACAAAGGAATTGCCGTCGATCATCACCTCTTCACCAGACGTGCTGATGAACCGGGTGGGTGGAATGAAACCATCGCGCCCGCGGCCAACCGCCTTGCCCAGGCCCGAGTCCACATGCCCCTTGGGGCCTGGTTGGAGCGTGGTGCCGAACTGGTACAGCGAGCGCCTGCGCATGGGCACACCAGCCAGGATCGTTTCGGTAAACGCCTCCTCGATCAGGCCTGCCGGGGCGATGATGGGCACGCCCTGAACCTGCGCCTCTTCCTGGGTGAGGATGCCTGCAGCCCCGCCATAGTGGTCGCGGTGGCTGTGCGTGTAAATGATGGCTTTGACTGGCCGATCGCCCCGGTGCTTGCGGTACAGCGCAAATGCGGCGCGCGCCGCTTCGACGTAGGTCAACGGGTCAATGACGGCTACGCCTTCATCACCCTCGACGAAGGTGACATTAGCCAAGGAAAATCCGCGGACTTGGTAGATGCCTTCGGTGACCTTGAACAACCCGTGTACGGCGTTCAGCCTGGCCACGCGCCAAAGGCTGGGATGTACCGTGTCCGGGGCGGACTCCTCCTGCAAGAACCCGTAGGCCCCCATGGACCAGGCAGAGCCACCGCTGTCCGCGTTGTATTGCGCATCGGGGAACGTGCCAATGAACCCGCGCTGGACGTCATCAAAATCTCGCTTGTCCGCGAAGTTCAGGGGTTCAAGCGCCCGCTGCTGCGCGGCGCGTGTCATCGGGTGGGCAGGTTTCACAAGCAGCGGTCGGTCAATCAGGTTTGAGGTTGGCTCGTCTGGCCAGGCCTTGCCAGAGTTCAGTATCTGCTTTCACGGTGGCGGCAAACTGCATCGCGTTCTTGTGCGGCGGCACGCCCATGTTCTGGGCAGCAAATCGCTTCTTGACTTCTTCCTGGGCCATGGCGTTGCCGAACTCCTGATTGAGCCGATTGACGATGGCTTGGGGAGTGCCAGCCGGGGCGAACACACCGAACCAACCATCCGTGTCGAACTTGAAGCCCTGTTCGGTGACCGTGGGAACCT
Source organism: Pseudomonadota bacterium (assembly GCA_041169755.1). Lineage (GTDB taxonomy): Bacteria > Pseudomonadota > Gammaproteobacteria > Burkholderiales > Burkholderiaceae_C > Ramlibacter. The sequence continues at coordinate 8,929 of JBEEIS010000121.1, forward strand.
CAGGTAGCGCAGGGCCGCGTGCAGAGCCCGTCGCGCCCAAGGCGATCAGTTTTCCCGAGCGAATGTGAGGAATGGGGGAAGCGATATCCGTGAATCCGACGGGGACCATGCCGGCCACCAGATCCGTGACCTCCTGTGCCGTGGTCTTGTAGGGGACATGGGTGATGTCGATCTTGTAATGCGCCTTGATACCTTCCAGGGCGAGATGGCCGGTCGAGCCATTGCCCCAGGAAGCGACGGACAGCTTGCCAGGATTCGCGCGGGCGTAGGCCACGACATCGGCCAGAGTCTTGAAGCCAGACCCCGGGTGCGCCACCAGCAGCGTGCCGGCCGCGCCCATCTGGGCCACCGGAACCAGATCGCGCTGGGCGTCGTAGGGCAGCTTGGCCACCATCATGGAGTTCAGCGCGATGGCCGACGACGGTGCGATCACCAAGGTGTAGCCGTCCGGGGCCGCCTTGGCCACGGCATCCAGGCCAATGATGCTGTTGGCTCCGGGCTTGTAGTCGATGACAAGGGTCTGCTTGAGCGCGCTCTCCAGCGACACCTGGACCAGGCGCGCGAAGATGTCCATGGCGCCACCGGGCGGGCCGGGAATTACCAGCCGGATAGGCTGGCGGGTGGGCCAATCCGCGGCCTGTGCCAGGGCTTGACCTCCGACGGTCATCAGGAGCGCCGCGGCCAGAAGGCTGCGGCGCGGGGTGTGCATGGGATTCATGGCTTGTCTCCTAGTGCCGAGCAGAGCATCACCGCCCGACTGGCCTTGATTAGTTTTGCTTCACGGCATTCGCGACCGAATGGACGAAAATTTACCTGTTGGCCGGCAGGTTGTCAACGAAGAAAATTGCATTGACGAACAAGAGAACGAATCAACGATGGCGGGATCGCGACCGCGCGAATTCTAGGGGCCAGGTCAACCTGGGCAACGAGTCACTGCACGAGCGCCTGAAGGAATTCGCGAGCCCGCGCCGCCGCTTCGGCTATCGGATGCTGCACATACGCAACGTCATCGACAACTGGCGCGAGGCCTACAACCACTCTCAGTCGCACAGCACCTTGGGGTACTTGCCGCCGGCCAGCTTCGTGGCGCAATCAGACGACGCCATTCGACTCATGACGATTGAACCCACTGTTGATGCATCTAGCAAACTGAGCCAAGTTTCACGCTGAAGATTGAGCCACTTGGTTGAATCGACCCGGAACCTGTAGACACCTTCGAGCCTCAAACCTGAGGCCTAATAGGAGGTGCCATGAATCAAAAGCGATTGCCAGAAGAATTCAAGATCGAAGCGGTCCGCCAGATCGTTGAGCGGGGACACCCGGTAGCCGAGGTGTCTGCCCGGCTTGGGGTCAGCACGCACAGCCTGTACAAGTGGATGAAGGAGCAGCAGATGCCCCCTGGCCAGCGTCAGGAACAGCTGTCCCAAACCGAAGAGTTGCGACGCCTGAAGGCTGAACTCAAGCGGGTGACCGAGGAGCGCGACATCTTAAAAAAGGCCGCAGCGTACTTTGCCAAGCAGTCTGGGTGAGGTACGCGTTCATTGAACGCCATGAAAAGGCCCATGGTGTTAGGCGGCTGTGCACGGTTATGGATGTGCACCCAAGTGGTTACTACGCCTGGAAGAAGCAACCCATCAGTGACAAGGTACGCGATGACCTGAGGCTGCTGGGCTTGCTCAAACAGGCTTGGCTGGAAAGCGGCTGCGTCTATGGCTATCGCAAGCTGACACTGGACATGCGTGATCTGGGAGAGCGCTGTGGCAAACACCGCGTGGCCAGACTGCTGCGCCGCGAGGGCATCCGTTCACAAACGGGCTATCGGCGCCGTTCGGGCGGACGGGGTGGCAAGCCTGCGGTGGTGGCGCCCAACCACCTGAACCGGCAGTTCACGCCCGATGGCGTCAACCAGTCCTGGGCCACAGACATCACCTATATCCGAACCCACGAGGGTTGGCTGTACCTGGCGGTGGTGCTGGACCTGTTCTCGCGCCAA
>JBEEIS010000122.1:0-10345 GCA_041169755.1 Pseudomonadota bacterium
GCCGCTTCGCTGGCCTGGACCTCCGGCCTCGCGCTGGCCCACGAAGGGCACGGGCTCTCGGGCGGCTCCCACTGGCATGCCACCGACACCCTGGGGCTGCTTCTGGGCGCGGTGGCGGTGGCGGTCGTGGTGTGGCTCTCGCGGGGCGGTAAATGATGACGCCCGGAGAAGTCCTGCCCGAGCCGGGTGACCTCGCGATCAATCCGGGGCGACGCACGGCCACCGTCGTCGTGCGCAACACCTCGCAGCGACCGATCCAGGTCGGCTCGCACTACCACTTCGCTGAAACCAATGGCGCGCTCGCGTTTGATCGCGACGCCGCACGGGGCATGCGTCTGAATATTGCCTCGGGCACCGCAGTCCGCTTCGAACCCGGGCAACAACGCACGGTGGAACTGGTGGACTTCGCGGGTGCGCGCGAGATCTGGGGCTTTCGCGGCCTCGTGCAGGGAAAGGCTTGACATGAGCAAGATCGGACGCCGCGCCTACGCGGAAATGTTTGGCCCCACAAAGGGCGACCGCGTGCGCCTGGCCGACACCGACCTGGTGATCGAGGTCGAAGACGACTACACCTTGCGCGCCGGCGGCTACGGTGAAGAAGTGAAGTTCGGCGGCGGCAAGACCATCCGCGACGGCATGGCACAGAGCCAGCGCAGTCGCGAACAGGGCGCGGTGGACACGGTGCTGACCAACGCCCTCATCATCGACCACTGGGGCATCGTCAAGGCCGACATCGGCCTGAAAAACGGTCGCATCGTCGCGATCGGCAAGGCCGGCAACCCCGACACCCAACCCGGCGTGGAGATCATCATCGGCCCGGGCACCGAGATCATCGCCTGCGAAGGCAGCATCGTCACCGCTGGCGGTATCGACAGCCACATCCACTTCATTTGCCCGCAGCAGATCGAAGAAGCCCTGGCCTCGGGCATCACCACTATGTTCGGTGGCGGTACCGGACCGGCCACTGGCACCTTTGCCACCACCTGCACCCCCGGCCCCTGGCACATGGAGCGCATGCTGCAAGCGGCCGACGCCTTCCCGATGAACCTGGGCTTCATGGGCAAGGGCAACGCCAGTCAGCCCCAGGCCCTGCGCGAGCAGATCGAGGCCGGCGCCATCGGCCTGAAGCTGCACGAGGACTGGGGCACCACCCCCAGCGCCATCAGCAACTGCCTGGACGTGGCCGACGCGATGGATATCCAGGTCGCCATCCACTCGGACACGCTCAACGAATCAGGCTTCGTGGAGGACACCATCGCCGCCACCCAGGGGCGAGGCCTGTGCGCCTTCCACACTGAGGGCGCGGGCGGCGGCCATGCGCCCGACATCCTGCGGGTGGTGGGCGAGGCCAACTTCCTGCCTTCGTCGACCAACCCCACCATGCCCTACACCGTCAACACACTCGACGAACACGTCGACATGCTGATGGTGTGCCACCACCTGGATCCGGCCATCGCCGAAGATCTGGCCTTTGCCGAAAGTCGTATCCGCAAGGAAACCATCGCCGCCGAGGACATCCTGCACGACCTGGGCGCCATCAGCATGTTCAGCTCTGACTCGCAGGCCATGGGCCGCGTGGGCGAGGTGATCCTGCGGTGCTGGCAGACCGCGCACAAGATGAAGCTGCAACGCGGCAAGCTGCCCGGCGACACCGACCGCCACGACAACGCGCGGGCCAAGCGCTACGTGGCCAAGTACACGATCAACCCCGCCATTGCGCACGGCATCAGCCATGAGGTGGGCAGTCTCGAGGTGGGCAAATGGGCCGACCTCGTGATCTGGAAGCCCGCCTTCTTTGGCATCAAACCCTCGGTCATCGTCAAGGGTGGCACCATTGCCATGGCGGCCATGGGCGACCCCAACGCGTCCATCCCCACGCCGCAGCCGGTGCATTTCCGCCCGATGTTCGGCAGCTTCGGTGGCTCGCTGCTGAAGTCGTCCATCACCTTCGTCTCGCAGACGGCCTTGAGCGCCGGCGTGCCCGCACGCTTCGGCCTGGGCAAAGTGGTCAGCGCCGCCAAGGACATCCGTCGTGTGCGCAAGCAGCACATGATCCACAACGACTGGCTGCCGAAGATGGAAATCGACGCGCAGACCTACGCGGTACGCGCCGATGGCCAGCTGCTCACGTGCGAGCCCGCCACCGTGCTGCCGATGGCGCAGCGGTATTTCTTGTTCTAGGCGCCGCACACCGTGACCCTCTTGCATGTGAGTAAATGCCTGCCCGGCGGCCAAGGCCTGGCACCGGCCTTGGTGCGGCGCGCCGCCACCGTCGAACTCGATTGGGATGTGCGCCAGAAAAGCCGCTTTGACTGCACCGACTCCAGCGGGCGCGCACTGGGCGTCTTTCTGCCCCGGGGCACTGCCGCACGCGGCGGCGATGTGCTGGTGGCAGAAGACGGCTCGCTGGTGCGCGTGATTGCAGCGCCCCAGGCGGTGCTGGTCATCACCGCCTGCCCGCAACACGGCACACCCTTTGACCTGACCCGGGCCGCCTACCACTTGGGTAATCGGCATGTCCCCATCGAGCTGCGACCCGAGCATCTGAAGATCGAACCCGATCATGTGCTGGCCGACATGCTGCGCGCCATGCATCTGATCGTGAACGCGACCCGAGACACCTTCGAGCCCGAGGGCGGCGCGTATGGTGGCGGCCACGGTGGGCATGGGCATAGCCACCACGGCCATAGCCATCAAGGCCACACACACGCGCATGATCACGCCCACGATCACGACCACGGGCATGGCCACCCGCACTGAGGGCGACGACAGCGCCCTGCTGCAATTGATCTGGCTGGCCTCGCCGGCCTTGCCGGTGGGTGGCTTCTCGTATTCCGAGGGCCTGGAAGGTGCGGTCGATGCCGGCCTCATCACCGACGAAGTTAGCGCTGCGCGCTGGCTGGTCGACCAGCTGCACCTGACCCTGGGGCGCTCGGATCTGGCGGTGGTGAGCCAAGCTGTGGCCGCCTGGCGCACCGGTGACACCGAACGCGTACAGGCCCTGAACGATTGGGTCCTGAACACCCGAGAGACCCGCGAGCTGCGTCAGCAGACCGAGCAGATGGGTCGCTCCTTCGTCGAATGGCTGAAATCAGTGCACCCGGACCTGGTCGTCACCGCCCGCCCGCTGGGACACCTGAGCTACCCGGTCGCCTTTGCCCTGTCCGCCTCGGCCAGCGCAGCCCCGGTCCGCTCCATCGTGCTCGCCTTCGCCTTTGGCTGGGCCGAGAACATGATGCAGGCCGCGATCAAATCGGTGCCACTGGGCCAAAGCGCAGGTCAGCGTATCCTGGCCCGCCTGGCCCACGACATCCCGCAGGCCGTCGATCACGCCCTCACGCTGGACGACGCGTCGCGCCAATCCTTTTCGCCCATGCTCGCCATCCTCTCCTCGCGGCATGAACATCAATACTCACGCCTGTTCCGCTCATGACCCTGCATCACATTCCCAACCGCACCAAGAAACTCCCGCCCCTGCGCGTGGGCATCGGCGGACCCGTCGGCTCCGGCAAGACCACCCTGCTCGAAATGCTTTGCAAGACGATGCGCGAGCAATGGGACCTGGTGGCCATCACCAACGACATCTACACCAAGGAAGATCAGCGCCTACTCACCGTGAGCGGCGCGCTGCCCGCCGAGCGCATCATGGGTGTGGAGACGGGCGGCTGCCCGCACACCGCCATCCGCGAAGATGCCTCCATCAACCTCGAGGCGATTGACCGGATGCTCGAGGCCTTCCCGGAGGCGGACGTGGTGTTCGTCGAATCGGGCGGCGACAACCTGGCTGCCACCTTCAGCCCCGAGTTGTCGGACCTCACGATCTATGTCATCGACGTGGCCGCGGGCGAAAAGATCCCGCGCAAGGGTGGGCCCGGCATCACCAAGAGTGACCTCTTCGTGATCAACAAGACCGACCTGGCGCCGCATGTGGGCGCCGACCTGGCGGTGATGGAAGCCGACACCCAGCGCATGCGCCAGGGCAAGCCCTATGTCATGACCAACCTCAAGACCCGCGAAGGCCTGGCCCGGGTGATCGAGTTCATCGAGCACAAGGGCATGCTGCGGCCGGGCGCCGCGCACTGATCACTCGGGCTTCTTAGGCGACGGGTGCTTGTCCGGCGCTGTGGTACCGGCCGCCGCAACAGCGACCGGGGTGCCGGGCGATTGCAAACAATTGAGATAGCCCTCGTACAAGAGGTCGTACTGTGTTTTCAGGCTCGCGAAGTCTTCGCTGATGCGCCCTTCGCGTAAAAACGGATTGAGTTGCCGCTTGACGTTCGCCAGGTGGTGGGCCACAAGGGCCACCAGCGCTTCGCGGCTATCCGGTTGGGTCTGGTACGACAGGTAGCCCAGAGACTCTTGAACTTCCCCCAGATCTTTCTCAATGCATTCGATGGCGCGCGACTCGGTCGATGAGGTGACGCCCAGCGGCTCGCCTCGGTATCCGTCGTACTGCGTTCGCGTTTTACTTTCACGCGCGAAAGGCTTTTCAGGTGAGGGGCCTGAGGCTCCAGGCGACTTGGGCGGGGAATCCTCGGGACCGGCCCACGCAACGATCCGCTCCGGCCTCGCGGGCGTGACGAATGCAGTATCCGGCTCGTCTTCCACAAGACGCGCTGTGCGAGAGGCAATGGGTGTCGTTGCAGGCGCCGGCAGGTCGGCGTGAGCGGACACGCCCGAGGGCGACCCCGGACTCACGCCGCGCAGCGGCGGCGCGACCGTCACGGCGGGCGGGTCGACAGAGGTAGCTCCGTGCGCATCAGGTTTGGGATTGCGCAGACGGGGGACGGTCGCCCCCGGAATCAGCGAGGGAACATGCGGAAGGCCTGACATGGCGGGTATGCGGGTGATGGATCGACGCGCGATCGTAGGAGTCACCCCAGCGATCAACGCTACATCTGTCTGACGATCCCCCGCGGCTCATCCGCGTCGACCTCGCTCACGCGCAAAGGCCGCGCCGACCCCTGCGCATGAACAGTTTGCCCAAGTAGATCGCTCAGGGCTTGACCACGTCCCCGCTGAGCCAGCCCGCCACGGTGTTCACGACCTGGTTGTAGAACTCGACGCGGCGGGCGGCACCGAACTCGGCGCCAGCATCGAGCTGTTCACGGGTCTTGCGGTCGTTGGCCGGGACCTGTTTCTTCAACTCCTCGGCGTTGGCCTTGAAGACCTTGACCAGGTACTTGTCGATCCACTCGTTGTAGTTGATCGAAATTTCCTCCGCCATCGCAGTATGGAAGGCGTTCGTGAGCTCGTTTTTCTCGAGGGCACGGGCCACTCGGAACACCTGCACCACGTTGAATTGTTCATCAGGCCCCTTGTTACCGCCGTACTTGGGCTGCGTGCCGTAGTACTCGAGGCTCAGGTCCAAGGTCGCACGGCGAACGACACGCAACAGGCAGGTCGTGGGGGCAATCTTGGTCTTGAGCGAATCCACCGCCTTGGACTGTTCGAGCAGCTGGTTCTTTTCGGTGTTGGTCTTGGCGGCGTTGCTGGCCTGGCGCAACTCGGCGCCGCGCGCGCCGATGCGCGCTTCTTCAACCGTCTGGCACTGCTTGTAGGCCTTGGCCATCACCGGCGAATTCAGGTAGGCGAAGATCTTGTTCACCGAGGCCACGGTGGTGGCCTGAATGTCCTGGTCGGTGACTTCCTGGGGAATGTCCGGGAAAGGGTCGCTGAGCCACTTCTGGCGGATGTCGTTGTTGGCAGCGGGTGCGGCCACAGCCGGTGCGGCCACGGCAGCAGGCGCTGCGGCGCCGGGCACGGCAGGCATGCCAGGTACGGCAGGCATCCCGGGCGCCGCAGGCGCCTGTCCACCCGCCGGTGCCCCCGGGGCAGCGGGCTTCTGCGTTGCCTGATCGACGCGGTCCTTGATCTTGTTGAGGAGTCCTCCGAGCTGGGCGAAGCTGGGGGTCGCGATCAGGAGTGCCGCTGCGGCAATGAGGCTAGCCTTGAGTTTCATGGTTGTTTTAAGGTGTAGATAACCCGGCCCATTCTAGACATCGGATCAGGGTTATTCGGCTCGCCAATTGGCAGATAAGTTCGCACCAAAAGTACTCATAAATGGTGCGTGCAAACCATTTTTTCGGCCATCACCGAGGCGGGACAATACGCACTGGCCCTTGATGGAGTAACCCGACCCATGAACGCGATGCGCGCGATCCGAACCCCTACGACCCTGCGCGTCCTGGGTCTGCTGCTCGCAGCCCTGTACGGCCCGGTGCAGGCGGGCGTACCGGCACCCGCCGTGAGCGCCATGAACGAAAACGGCGAACACCGCACCTCGCCGCGCAAGCAGTCCGAGGCCGAACTGGCGGCGCCCGCGTCGCTGGCAACAGCCTCGCCCGAGACGGTGCTTCGCAGCTTCGTGGCGACCATGCTGGGTCGGTGGGGCACCGACTGTAGCAAGTTGTTCTCGTCATTCAAGCTGGAAGACGGCCGGATCCTGGGCGAGACCTACTTCAACGGCCAGTTGGGGACACGCTCCGCGATCCGCATGGCCAGCGTGAAATACGCAGGCATGGCCAACGGCCTGCACCGCTTCGAATACCTGGTGGATTCCCGCAACGTGGCACAGGGCGAGAGCTTCAGCAACCGGGTCATCATGGAGACCGACCTGCGCACGGTACGACGCTCGGTGTATTCCGAACAACTGGGCAAGGAGACCGTGCTAATTCGGGACGGCATCCTGCTGGCCAACAACACCGCCATGCCGATGCAGTGGCGGTGCCCCTAGCCCACCGCCGGACCTACAATGCGCGCTGCCGCGGAGGTGTGGCAGAGTGGTCGATTGCACCGGTCTTGAAAACCGGCAACGGGAAACCGTTCGTGAGTTCGAATCTCACCGCCTCCGCCAGCCGTCCTACCCGGCCACGCCCACTGCCGTGGCTTCTTGCGAAAAAATGTCCATCAGTCGCTGCGCCGAAATGGACAGGGGCATGTCGGCTCTCCACAACAGATGGATGGTCGTGCCCGGCAACTTTTCCTCAAGCGCCAAGGCCACCAGGCCCATCCGAGGACCGTGCACCTCGTAAAAGCGCCGGGGCACGACGGCCGGCGCGCCGACGCCTGGATAGATCGTCCCGTCTGTCGTATGGCGCGCTTGCCTGCGTCCTATCGACCGTACGGCCTCTGACTTCAGCGTGTCAAACCACCCGAGGACACGGTGTCGCGGGAGGTATCCAGCAGCAGGATCCGGCTCACGCTGCCCACCGGGTCGCGAGCGGCCTGGTTGAAAAAGAAACCCTCGCGCAGCTGCCCGCTGATGTCGGGCGTCTGCTTGAAGCCTTGCGCTCTCGGGTCACGAAACGCCTCTTCAACGCTCTGGCGCACCCGCTGGAAGACCTCCGGAACGTCACCCGGCTGCTTCACTGCGTTGACGAACGCGATCGCGAACGGGGAATTTTTCTGGCCGGGAAGGCTATCAAAGGCCACTTGACCTTTCGACGTCGCGTAAATGGTCACGATGCCGTTATCACGCCATGGCCGCGCGGTCCGCGCCGGCAGGTCCCTTTGAACCTGGGACAGGCTGATACCTTCCTCCTTCAGGAGCGACAGACTGCCCGTCGCACGGGCTTCGACGGGAAACATGATCTCTTCTCCAGCGGCGTGAGCGGCCTGGCCGGAGAAATAGAAGACGCCGACACCGCCTTGGCTGGCCAGCGTCTGCTCGAAATCGGCCAGCAGGGCCACCATGACCGCGCGCCTGACGTTGGTGGCCTTGACCACCTTGAAGCCCCGCGCTGTCAGCGTCTCCGCCATGAGGTCGGCATCGCTGACTGCACCGATCAACTTGGGAAGATCGCGATAGTCGCCGTTGCCGATCACCAGTGCAAGCCGCGGACCGGCGCCAGCCGCGCCCTGCGGTCCACCCGCGTTGGGGCCTGATGCCGCAGCGACGCGAAGGCCGCCCGTGAAGGTCAGTGCGACCAGAGCCACCCCCACCAGGAGGGACCGCAGGTTCACCGCCCGACCGAGAAGGGCACCGCCATGGCGGTCATCGCTGTTGAAAAAGGGCATCTTGAGGATTCCTGTCTGCGTTGTGAATCGTCGGGGTGGGGCGGTCAAGGCTTGGCTTCCTGTGCTGCGTCCTGCGCGGGCTCTTCGGGCGGATCGGGAAGCTGGCCAATCGCGATCAGCACGCCCAGCAGCAGCAGCGGCGTGATCACGAAGCGATAGCGCAGTGACCACGACTGCCGTTCGCGCCAGGCCTTAGCCGACTTGCGGAAACTGCCCCCGCAAACATACGCCAGGACCGCGAACACCAGCCAATGCGCCGCTTCATCGTACCCGGAGAGGGCCGCGTAAATCACGAGGAAGACCACGAACAGCATCGCCGCCATGCGCAAGGCCTGGCTCGCGCGTTCGAGAACCCGCACACCGAAGGCATCGCCGTGCGTCACCTTGTCGGCGTCGGAAAAAATCTCGTCGGACAAGTCGGTGTCTGCGCTTCGAAGCAGATCGCCCGCCACGCCAGGCAGCAAGGCCAGAAAGGCGTTCATCGCAAAGAAGACCGTCAGCGGCGACTGCGACAGCACGCCCAGGATGTCGCCCGAGGACCAGCCTTCGAACAGCTCCAGAGGCAGGTGCCCCAAAGCCAAGGTCACCGCTGCATTGCACACCGCCACGCTGGACACGAACACCACGAACAGAACCGCCAGCGGCCGAATGCCCGCGCGAATGCCGCGATAGGCCCACAAGCCACTCGATAGCAGCGTGGCCTGCGAGTCACGCGCCATCTGCATGGCAGCCAGGACGGGCAACAGACACAGCAACATCGACAAGAACCCGCCGACCACCAAAGCAACGAACAGCACCCCTGTGGCCACCAGCACATTGCCCTGAAGCACCACCAGCGCCTGCACGCCCTCGGGAACGAGCAGGAAGATGAAATAGGACGTCATCGCCGAGGGAATGCCCCACAGCACCGTCTTGAGCACCGCAAAGAAGCGCCCCCGAAGGCCCTGCCATCCGGCACGCGCGATGGCCCACGCGCTGCCGCCGGGCGCGCGCGACACGCCCAGAACCAACCAGGTGAAGATCCAGGCGTCGGTGAGGTAGGACACGACGATCAACACGTCCTCTCCCAGGCCGTCCAGGGTCCAGCGCAAAAAGACCACCAGCGCCGACAGGGCCAGCAGGAAGAAGGGGCGTCCCGCCCACAGAGCGCGCGCCTGCGCCAGCCAGTCGGAGCAGCGACCCGCGGCGAGGTCGAACACCAACGTGTTCGGAACCGGAAGGCTCGGATTCATGGTTTGGCTCGCGCGGCCAGTTGGGCCGCAATGTCGGTCAGTCGGGCCAGGCGCTCGGCGGACGTGGGGTGCGAGCCTCGGTAGGACTCCAGCCTCTGCGCCAGCAAGGGCACGGCTTCGTCGCCGCCCATGTCGACCCAGATGGCAGCACCCTTGACCGGATCGAAGCCTGCGCGCGCCATCAACTGCATGCCCAGAAGGTCGGCTTCACGTTCGTGTTCGCGCTCCAGCGGCAAGGTCACGGTGCCCAGGCCTTCGGCCAGTGCGTTGAGGCGAACCTGCCCCATCTTGAAGCTCTCGGCGACCACCCGCAGCGTTCCCAGGGTCACCGCACCGCGCCCAATGGACACCCGACCGTGCTCCAGCAAGGCATGCGCGATCTCATGCCCCAGGACCGTGGCCAGCTTGTCTTCGTCCCACTGGGTGAGGGCGATCAGTCCGGTGTTGAGGGTCATCTTCCCGCCCGGCATGCAGGTCGCGTTGATCGCGTCGTCCTTCAGGAGCTGCAATTCCCAGGACCAGTCCTTGCTGAAAGGGTAGGCGGCGACGGCCTGGCGCACCAGGCGCGCGGTGATCGCCTCCACCCGTTTCTTGGCGCGCTCCTGGGTCACCAGTCGCTGCTCTGAGTTCACCACTTCGATCAGTTCCGCGTAGCCCCGCTCGCCGATGACCCGGGACAGGTCGCGGCTGATCATGTGCATCCGGGGCGCCTGCAGCTGCGTGTGCGCTGCAGAACCCGGGGCCTCGCCGCAGGCCGCCAGTGAAAGGGCCAGCGCGAGTCCGACCGTCCGTCGCCATATCAACACTCAGATCCCCTTGGGCCGTTCAATGGCCATGCTGCGGTCACGGACAGGCAACTCGAGCACACGCACCGCACTGCCTTCGCGCACGCTCACTCGGATGGAACTGCCGGCCACGCCGCGCGCCCAGACCTGCTTGTAGAAAGCCTCCAGGGAGCGCACCGGCTGGTCGTCCACCGCCAATACCCAGTGGCCAGGCCGCAGCCCGCCCGCCTCGGCGGGGCTGTTGGGGTTCACGCGCGTGATGCGCACGCCCCCGGCGAGTTCGGCGGCGTTGACGCCCAACCAGGGCCG
>JBEEIS010000123.1:0-14091 GCA_041169755.1 Pseudomonadota bacterium
GGCACCGGCTCCCAGCCATACCGGTCCCCCAGCAGCACCGCGAAATTGGGTCGCGGCGAAAGTTGCTGGCAGCGCCGCACCTCCTCCAGGCAGATGCGCATCGTGTCGTGCTCGCGCTGGGCCTCTTCGGTGATGCCCCAGCGCAAATCCACCGCCTCGAAACGCGCACCGCGCTCGGCGCAATAGCGCTCGAGTTTCGGAAACACCTCTTTTTGCAGGGCCTCGCGCTCGGCGATGAAGTCACTGAACGTGGAGCTAACGAACAGCCGAAAGACGCGCGCATTCAACACAAATCACCTCCGCGGTGTGTAGGCCACCCCAGCCTTCGCCCCCTCACCCCTGTACTGGCAGCGGCCGCGCGTGCCACAACAAAAGGAATACCACCGCGGGCACACTCACTGCGGCCACCCAAGGATTGGCAAAGATCAGTGATAAGGAAAACAAATTGAGCAGCACGAAGGCGGGTCGCCCCACCGGGCGCGCCACGAAGCCGGTATAGGCCGCGCCCAACCCCATCACCGCCACGATCGCGCACATGGCGGCCAGTAAAAAGCCCGCCCAATTGAATCCGACCAGTAAAAGCACTGGCGAATACACGAAGGCAAAGGGCACAAGCACCTTGCCCATGGAGAGCCGAAACGCTGTCAATCCCGTTGACATCGGCTCGCTGCGCGCAATACCAGCCGCAGCGAATGCAGCCAAGGCGACCGGAGGCGTCACATCGGCCAACACGCCGTAATAGAACACGAAGAAGTGAGTGGCCAACTGGGGCACCCCCAGTTGCGCCAGCGCCGGCGCGACGATCGCAGCCAAGATGATGTAAGTCGGCGTCGTGGGCACGCCGGAGCCCATGACGATGCAGGCAATCGCGGTAAAGGCCAGGCCAAACAAGATCGTGACCTGCTTCAACTCAAACCATCCAAACACGTCAAGTGTCATGAAGGTCTGTGCCGCCACGCCCGACAAATCCAGCACCCACGCCGAAAATTTGAATCCCATTCCGGTCAGCGTGGTAATCCCCAGCACAAAGCCCACGCAGGCGCAGGCTGCACCGATGCCCAGCGCCGACTTCGCCCCCATGTCCAAGCCTTGCAGCAAGGCGCGGGGTCCCACAGCGATACCACTCATGTTCTGCCCCAGCGGGCCAAGCAGCCGCGGAATCCAGGAGCAGGCCACCGTGAGTGTGATCCCCCAGAACGCCGCCAAGAAGGGCGTGTACTGCAGCAGAAGCAGCGTCACCATCACCACCAACGGAATGAAGAGATGCCATGAGCTGCCCAGCACCTTGCCCAAGGAAGGAATCTCGCTGGCGGGAATCCCCAGCAGCTTCAAGCGCTTGGACTCCAGATGCACCATGTACAGAATGGCAAAGTAATGTAGGGTGGCCGGCACGACCGCCACCAGGATCAGGTCGTTGTACGGGATGCCCAGGGTCTCGGCCATGATGAAGGCCGCTGCGCCCATGATCGGCGGCGTAATCTGGCCGCCACACGAAGCCGAGGCCTCCACCGCGCCAGCAAAGCGCGGAGAGAACCCCACCTTCTTCATCATCGGAATAGTCATCACCCCGGTGGTCACCGTGTTGGCAATCGCCGAGCCGGAAATCATCCCGAACAGCCCGGAGGACACCACGCTTACCTTGGCCGGCCCACCCGAATAGCGACCTGCCGCAATGGTGGCCAGATTCACGAACAACTGACCCAGTCCGGTCAGTTGCGCCATGATCCCGAACAGGACGAAGTGAAAGACGAAGGTCGCCACCACCCCCACGGGGATGCCGTAGATGCCTTCCGTGCCCTTGTACAGGTGCGCGACGATTCGCCCGATGCTGTAACCGCGATGGGCCAGACCGCCGGGCAACATCGGCCCCAGCAAGCCATACAAGATGGTCACGATTGCCAGCAAGGGCAAAAAGATGCCCATGGTGCGGCGCGTCGCCTCGATCACCATCGCGATCGCGATCACGCCCATCATCAGATCGATCGGCGTGTGCTGGCCAGGCCGCTGGATGTAGATCGAATCGAAAAACACCAGCAAATACAGCGAGAAGCTCGCGGCCAGAACCGCGAAGACCCAGTCGCGCCATGGAATGCTCTGATGGCTGCCGTCGTAGGCCTTGAGGGGCAACGACAGTCCGGCGATCGCCAGCAGCACGGTCACGAAGGCAGCCTTCGCCCCCAGGCTGACGGGCTCGGACAGGTTGTTCAGGAGGCTCAGCCCCATAAACAGGTAGAAGGCGACCAAGCCCAGCGAGACCGTCCATTCCCAATGCCCCGACAGGCGCCGCTGGCGCGGGAACACCAGGAAGCACAGACCCAGCACCACACTCAGGTGGATGGCGCGGTGAGCGATCTCGTTGTGCAAGCCAAAGCCTGCGGTGTAGTAATGCCAGGCGGACAAGCCGGCGGCCAGCACCATCACGATGCCAGCGCTCAGGCCGGCCAGTCGCCGAAAATTGGACTCGGGATCAAACTGCTCGATCAGGCGATCGACTTCTTCTTGTGTCGCACTCATGGGATAGCCTTCGTCGGCGCAGGGCAACCCTGCACCTGCATGTGTATGGATTGCGTGCTCAGGGACCCCAGCAGCATTTCTGTCTGTTGCGGCAAGCGAAGCCGCACGTGCTGAGCGGGCAAGGGCCGCACGACCAACGGATCGACCCGCCGCTGCAGCAACAGGCGCCAGCCTGCTCCTTCGCGCAGCAACACCTCGCCGGCAGCAGCTTGGGCTGGAAGGCCATACCCCTCCCCCTCGAAACGCTCTTCGACCAGCTGGGCGTACCACCCGGCCTCGCCCACACGCCAGTCATAGCGATCGATCACCGTCGTTCCCAGCACCGAGTGGGTAAACACGATCTCCATCGCGGGTTTGGCGGGGTCCAGGGGTAGCCGCTGCAGTGGCAGGCCGCTGCGGTGCTCGGACAACACCAGCTCGCACGCCGCGCCCCCCAGGGCAGCCGACAGCGCTAGCACCGCGAGGGCGCTGCGCTGCCAGGGCCTCACTTGATCAGGCCCTTCTCCTTGAAGTAGCGCACCGCCCCAGGGTGCAGCGGCACGCCCGCCACCGCAGTGGCCGTCGCCAGGGTGATGTTCTTTCCCTGGACGTGGACCTGTCCCATGATGGCAGTGTTCTCGTACAGCGCCTTGGTCACTTCATAGGCCACGTTCTCTGGAACTGCGTCGTGTGTGGCCCAGATCGCCATCACGGCGAGCGTAGGCACAGCGGCGGCCTGGCCGCGATAGGTGTTGGCGGGCAACTGCACCTGGGTGTAGTACGGCTGCTCCTTAAGCAGAGCGGCCACCTCGGGTCCCGCCAAGGGAATCACCTTGAGTGCATGACTCTGGGCAAAGTCCGTCACAGCGGCCACCGGCACGCCGGCAGTAATCAAGGTGGCGTGCAAGTTGCCGTCCTTGATCTTGTCCACCGCTTGCGAGAACGAGGAGCTGTCCTCCCGGACCTCATTGCGATTGATGCCATTGACACGCAACAGGTCGGTCACGAGCTGGTACTGGCCCGACCCGGGCGCGCCCGAGGAAATACTCTTGCCCTTGAGGTCCTTGACGCTATTGATGCCCGAGTCAGCCCGTGTAATCAGTTGCACGGTCTCCGGATAGAGAGCGCCGAGTGCTCTCAGGTTCTTCAACCCTGCGCCCGCGAACTGGTTCTTGCCGTTGTATGCCGCATCCAGGATGTCTGCGGCCACGAAGGCCGATTCGATGTCACGGGTTCCCAGCAGCTTCGCATTGCCCACCGAGGCACCCGCAGCTTCTGCCGTGGCGGTGATCTTGCGACCGTCGACGCTGGCTTTGTTGGAAATCAGCTGGGCCAGCATGCCACCCAAGGGATAGTAGGTCCCGCCCGTGCCGCCGGTCGCGATACCGAAGAACACTCTTTGCTGGGCGATCGCAGCCCCGGAGATCACTGCGGCTGCAGCGACCAAGACCACAGCCATTCGTCGATTGAATTTCATCCGATGGTTCCTTGATTTAAAGATGGGGACCAAAATACCATAGCGACCCGGATTTCCCGGAACGCCAAAGACAAGCACGCACCGAAGTCTGAGGACGATTGCCCAGGCAGACAAGGGTGTTACCCCGTGTGTGATGTTCGCGGTCAACACCAGTGGCGCGCAGCGCTTTTAAATCGATGCAAAAGTATTCAAACAGGCCCTGGGACGCGATCGTGATCGGGGCTGGCGTGGTGGGCACGTCGGTCGCCTGGAACCTGGCCGCTCTGGGCTGCCAGCGCGTTCTTGTCCTGGAGCGTGACCAGATAGGCGCAGGCACCACCTCGCAATCGAGCGGCATCCTGCGCACGCACTATTCGGTCGCCCCCAACATGGAACTGGCCAGGCGCTCATGGTCGGTCTTTGAGCGCTTCGCCGAACACCTGCAGGACGACGAAGCCAGCGCGGGCCTCGTGCGATGCGGCTACCTCATTGCCGCACCGACAGGCCCCAAGCTCGAACCCCTGCGCGCGGCGCTGGCCTCGCAGCAAGACCTTGGCATCGAAGTGCGCCTGCTGACCCCGAAGGACGCTGCCGCCTGTCTGCCGATTGCGCACTTCGACGACGCGGCCCTCATCGGCTTTGAACCTGAGGCCGGCTTCGCCGATGCCTACCTCGTTGCCACCAGCTACGCGCGCGCCGCTCGCCGCCTGGGCGTGCAGTTTCGTGAAGGGGTGAGCGTTCAGGGCCTGTGGATTGAGGGCGGGCGGGTGCAAGGCGTGCATACCGCACAAGGCCTGGAGGCTACGGCCTGCGTGATCAGCACCCAGAATATCTGGACCCACGAACTGGCGCAGTGGACCGGAATCCAGGTGCCACTGACCGCGGATCGCCATCGCGTCATCGCCCTGCAGGGACCCCAGGACTACACCTACCAGATGCCCGTATACAAGGACTTGGGCTCGCCGGGCATGCTTTACTGCCGCAGCTATGGTGGACGTCAGATGCTGGTGAGCGAAGGCACTGCCGGCGAGACGCTGGCCACGCCGGACAACGAGCAGGGTGACATCCCCATGGACTACGTCGCGCAAGTGGGTGAACAAGTGGCACAGCGCTTTCCCTCCTTTGCCGAGGCCGGCCTGGCCTCAGCCTGGACGGGGGTCTATGACGTCACACCCGACTGGAACCCGGTGCTCGGATCGATCCCTGAGGTCGCGGGGCTGGTGATGGGCTTTGGCTTTTCCGGCCACGGCTTCAAGCTGTCGCCGGCGGTCGGACGGGTACTGGCGCAGCAAGCGCTGGGCCTGCCCACCGACGTCTGCCTGCAGCCCTACGCACTCGAGCGCTTTCGCAGCGGCCAGCTGCTGCAGGGGCGCTATGGGCAAGGCGCTGTGTCCTGAGGCCAGCACTGACTGACGAACCGGCACACAAAAGCCGATCACGTACGATACGCCCAGCACACACCCACACCCCGCCCCACGGCGGAACACCCAGGTCCACCCCATGGCATCCCTCTCCATCGTCTACATCGTCCTCGCCCTCGTGGTCATCGTCGCCCTGCGCGCCGCGGTCAAGATCGTTCCTCAGTCCGAAAACTGGCTCGTCGAGCGCCTGGGCAAGTACAACCGAACGCTCGAAGCGGGCTTTCACTTGCTGGTCCCCTTCCTGGAGACCATCCACCACAAGGTTCCCATCCAGGAACGCCAGCTGCCGCCGCGCCCGATCAACGCCATCACCCTGGACAACGTCACCATCGCCATCTCGCTGGCGGTGCTCTATCGCATCGCTGACGCATCCAAGACCATGTATCGCATCGCCAATGTGGACGACGCGATCATGACCATCGTCAACGGCACTGTGCGCAGCGTCATCGGCAAGACCGACCTGGACGGTGTGCAATCGAATCGCCGCCACCTGTCCACCGAGATCGAGGACGACCTCAAGGCCGTCTCCGACGAGTGGGGCATCGTCCTCACGCGCGTGGAGATCCTGGAGGTGGATGTCGACGCCGAAACGCGCCAGGCCATGCAGCTGCAGCTCAACGCCGAACGCAATCGCCGCGCGCTCGTGCGCGAAGCCGAGGGTAAGAAGCAAGCCACCGAGCTCGATGCCGATGCGCAGTTGTACGCCGCCCAAAAGCAGGCCGAGGCCATGAAGATCCGCGCCGACGCCGAGGCCTATGCCGTCAGCGCCGTCGCCCGCGCCATTGCCGCCGGCGGCGAGGCCGCAGTAGCCTTCGAGATCAAGAAGATCCAGGCCAATGCGGTCCAAGAGTTGTCCAAGGGCTCCAATTCCAAGCTGGTCCTGCTGCCCTCCGATGTCCTCGGGGGTCTCACCGGCGCACTCGAACGCCTGGCCGGCAAATCCTGAGGCCTTGCATGGACGCCTACCAGATCTCCCTGCTGCTGGCCTTCGCCCTGGCCATCGCCGAGATGCTCACGCTCTCGTTCATTCTTCTGGGCTTTGGCGTCGGCATGCTCGCGGTTGCGGGGGCCCAATATGCAGGTGGCGGCTACAACCTGAACCGCGACGTGCTGGTCTTCGCCGTCGCCTCGGCGATTGCCGTCCTGGCCCTGCGCCGCGTGTTCAAGAAAAAGTCCGACCAGAAACGCCTGGAGCAGGACGACATCAACCGATACTGAGCCCGGCCTTGCCGGAGCCAAGCGCGATCAGGCGACCACGGCTTCGTCGCGACGCGACGCGCTGCGGTTGTCGCTCCACACAATCGCTACCCGGTCACCCGCTTTCGCGCCCTTGAGCGTGAACTGCAGGTATGGGTTCTTGGATACGCCGGGTCCCCACTGGGCGGTCAATACCGGGCGCTCGTTGTGAAGCACGGTCACCTCCTGGATATGCCAGGCAGGGATGGTGCGTCCGCCAGCGTCCTTGCGCTGGCCAGATTCCATGTCGTGGCGCATCTGCACGCGCACATGGGCCTTGTCGCCAGCAAGCTGGGCACGGATACGGGTCGGTTCAGCCATGACGGACTCCTTGCTTCAGCCGCAGCCGCCCACCGTCACGCGTACGTTCTTGCGCGCGAACAGCATCCGACCGTCGGCCATGACGGCCACGCCGTAGACATCCGAGGTCTGGATCATCTTGGTGCGGATCGCCAGATTCGCCTCCACCGCATCGGTCAGCGCAAAGGCTGCCACCAGCGGCGCGGGATTCTTTTCCACCAGCAGCAGCAGCTGGCGTACGCCGGGTAGCGCAGTACTCACGCCCAGGGGGACTTCCTGGCCGTTTTCGGAGATATCCAGCGTGGCCAGCACCACGTCGCGGCTCTCGACGAGGGCGCCCGATCCCAGGGCCCGGACCGCCTCCTGCAAGGTGCGGGCATCGAAGGCAGCCTTGTTGTAGGCCGCCTGCGCCGCGGGCGCCAGGAAGCCACTGGTGGCCAGCAGGCCGGCCAGGGCTGCGGCATGCCGCAGCGTGTCACGGCGTGTCTGCATCGCGATCTCCTCAAAGGTCTTTTTTGCATATTACTATCGGCCACTTCCACCTATAGCGCGCCCTGTTATTGACATGTTGACCGACCTCATCGACCGCTGGGGCGAACCGGCCTTGCTTGCTTCGGGCGGCCTGGCCATCGGACTGGCCTTCGGCCTGTTCGCGCAGCGTTCGCGCTTTTGCTTTCGCGCCGCGGCGCTCGAAGTCGGGCGCGGCGTTCTGGGCGAGAAACTCGCGGTCTGGTTGCTGGCCTTCGCCACGGCGGTCATCGGCGTGCAGGCCCTGGCCCTCGCCGGCGCCCTGGACGTCAAGGCGGTGCGCCAGATCGCCGCGCAGGCCAGCCTCTCCGGCGTGCTGGTGGGCGGCCTGATCTTCGGGGCTGGCATGGTCCTCACGCGCGGCTGTCCTGCGCGCCTGCTGGTGCTGGCCGCCACGGGCAATCTGCGCGCGCTGGTCACGGGCCTGATGTTCGCGCTGGCAGTGCAGGCGGCCATCTCGGGGTGGCTCGCGCCGCTACGCACCGCCATCGGAAGCTGGTGGCGGGTCGATCCCGGCCCCTCGCGCAGCCTGCTGGCCGCAGTCGGCGCGGGGCATGGGGTCGGTCTGGCGCTGGGCCTGCTCTTGCTGGTGCTGGCTGTGGCGCTCATGACTGGCCAGCGCGATCGCACCACCCGCAGCTGGGGCTGGGTGGGTGGCGTGGGCGTGGGCTTGGCCGTGACTGCGGCCTGGGCCTTCAGCCAGGCCATGGCGCGCGCGTCCTTCGAGCCGCTACAGGTGCATGGCCTGAACTTCAGCGCCCCTTCAGCAGAGTGGCTGATGCGGGTGCTGCAGGACCCCGCCCCCAAGATCGGCTTCGAGTTCGGTCTGATCCCGGGCACCGTCCTGGGTGCTTTCATCGGCGGCCTGGCCGGCCGCGAGTTGCGCCTGGAGGGTTTCCACGACGCGCCCTCGATGCTGCGCTATCTCGCGGGCGGCGTGATGATGGGTCTGGGCGCGGTGCTGTGCGTGGGCTGCGCGGTGGGTGCGCTCGTCACCGGCGGCGCGCTCTTCGCGCTGACCGCCTGGCTCACGCTGGCATCGATGGCGGCAGGCGCCATCGTCACCGGCCGCCTGATCGATTAGGACAGCGTGTCGGCCCAGATGTTGCGGGCCCAGCCCATGGCGTAGAAGCCCTCGAGCTCGTTGGCCGCCGGGGACAAGCCGCCCGAGCCGGGCACCGTCAGCATGGTCTTCTGCGCGGCGTCATAGCGGTGCACGCTGGCCACGTGAACCACCTCCGAGTCGCTCACGAAGCTGTAGCAGGTGTTGTTGTAGACGGGCATCGCGTTCACGGTGCGCCCAGACAGCAGGGCCACCACGGCTGCCGCACAGGTCTTGCCATGCTGGTTGGCCATATGGCCCGACTTGGGCATGCCCGGCGCACTCTGGGTCGCGTCGCCCAGCACGTGCACATTGCGTGCGGCCTTGGACTCGAAGGTCAGGAAGTCCACCTCGCACCAGCGCTTGTTGGCCGTGGCCAGGCCCGTGCGCACCGCGATATCGCCGGCCCGCATGGCCGGAATCACGTTCAGGACTGCAGCCTTGACGTCGTCGTTGAAGTCGAACTTCAGGGTCTTGCCCGCCACGTCCACATCCATCAGCTTGTGCTTGGAGCGGTACTCCACGATGCCGGCGTAGCGTTCGGCCCAGGCCTTCTTGAACAGAGCGCCCTTGGAGGTCACGTCGTCGTTCTCGTCCAGGATCAGGACCTTGCTGCGCGGCTTGGATTTCTTGAAGTACGAAGCCACCTGGCAGGCGCGCTCGTAGGGGCCGGGCGGGCAGCGGTAAGGTGCCTGCGGAATGGTCATGGCGAACACGCCGCCATCGGGCATGGCCTCCAGCTGGCGGCGCAGGGCCACGGTCTGCGGGCCGGCCTTCCAGGCGTGCAGCACCTGGTCCTGGGCGCCAGGGCGATTCAGGCCGGGCAGTGCCTCCAGCATGAAGTCGATGCCAGGCGAGAGGATCAGGCGGTCGTACGCCAACTGGGCGCCGCCGGCCAGGGTCAGCAGGCGCTTCTCGGCGTCGATCGTGCTCACGAAGTCGCGCACGATGCGCACACCGTGGCGACGTTCGAGGTTCTCGTAGGAGCTGGTGACATCGGCGATGGTCTTGCTGCCGCCGATCACGAGGTTGGAAATCGGGCACGACACGAAAGTGGCGTTGGGCTCGACCAGCGTCACACGGATGCCGTAGTCCGACCACATGCGCACGTACTTGGCCGCGGTGGCACCGCCATAGCCACCACCGACGACCACCACGTGCGGCCCGGTGTTGCCCCCGGTCGTGGCGCAGCCCGCCAGGCCCAGCACACCGGCCGCAGAGGCGGCCTGGATAAATTGACGACGTTTCATGATGGGCGCTCCCTGCTTATTTCTTCTGCGCCGCGAAGTAAGCGGCGATGGCTTCGATCTGTTCGTCCGTGTAGCCCTTGGCCAGCTGGTGCATCAGCGTGGCGGGCAGACGTCCTGCCTTGTAGTCCTGCATCTTGCGAACCAGGTCGTCCTTGGATTGACCGGCCAGCGACGGCATGCCCGGCTGGGCCTGACCCACGGTGCCATGGCAGCTGGCGCAAGAAGCGGCCCAGCTGCGCGCCTGCAGCGGATCGACCGCCTGGGCGTGCGTGCCAGCGGCGGCGGCCAGCAACGCGATCGCGGCCAAGGAGTGGACAGGTCTCTTCATCGGGGTTCTCCGTGTGTTCTTCGGGGTGCCATTTCATTGGCAAAGCTCGAGATCATAATGGTCGCCATGACCCGGCGCGAACCGCCCCTGCCCTGGCTCGAGCCCGGCGATCCCTTTCCCGACACCCGCCTGGCCTGGGGCCCGGACGCCTCCGCCCCCGGCCTCCTGGCCGCCGGCGGCGAACTGAACACCGACACCCTGTGCCGCGCCTACCGCGCCGGCATCTTTCCCTGGTTCAGCCGGGGCCAGCCTATCCTCTGGTGGAGCACCGACCCGCGCATGGTGCTCTTCCCCGCCGAATTCCGCCTGCACCGGTCGCTGCGCAAGACCCTGCAGCGCTTCGTTCAGGACCCGTCCTGCGAGGTCCGTTTCAACACCGCCTTCGACCGCGTCATCACCGAATGCGCCGGCAGCGTCCGCGAGGGCCAGGACGGCACCTGGATCATGCCCTCGATGGTTCAGGCCTACCAGGCGCTGCACAGCGCCGGCCACGCCTATAGCGTCGAGACCTGGGTGGACGGCACGCTCGTGGGGGGCTTGTACGGCGTGGCCCTGGGCCGGGCGGTGTTCGGCGAATCCATGTTCACCCGCATGCCCGACGCCTCCAAGATCGCGCTGGCAGCCCTGGTGGCCTTCTGCCGGGCCCATGGGGTCGAGTTGATCGACTGCCAGCAGAACACACGGCACCTGGCTTCCCTGGGCGCCCGCGAAATCCCGCGCAGCGACTTCGTGGCGCGGGTGGCGCGGCATGCCCCCGAGCCCCCCCTCGATTGGCGTTTCGATTCCTTATACTGGCGCGAACTCCTGCCGCCCCCCCCTTCAGCGTGACCCACCTCAAGGACCTCCCGCTCCAGACGCTGCAGTTCTACGCCACAGCGCCCTACCCCTGCAGCTACCTGCCGGGCCGCCAGGCGCGGTCTCAGGTGGCCACCCCCAGCCACCTCATACACAACGACGCCTACTCGGAACTGGTGACCAGCGGCTTCCGGCGCAGCGGCATGTTCACCTACCGCCCCTATTGCGACGGGTGCCGTGCCTGCGTACCGCTGCGGGTGCGCGCCGCCGACTTCAAGCCCGACCGCAGCCAGCGCCGCGCGTGGGCACAGCATGCGGGCCTGCAGGCACGCGTACTCAAGCTGTGCTTCGTGCCTGAGCACTACCACCTGTATCTGCGCTACCAGGCCGGCCGCCACTGCGGCGGCGGCATGGACCACGACAGCATCGACCAGTACACCCAGTTCCTGCTGCAAAGCCGGGTCAACTCCCGGCTGGTCGAGTTTCGCGACAGCACGCCCGACGGCAGCGCCGGGGCGCTGCGCATGGTCTCCATCCTGGACGTGCTGGGCGACGGCCTGTCGGCGGTCTACACCTTCTACGAACCCGACGCGCGGGCCAGCTACGGCACCTACAGCGTCCTGTGGCAAATTGAACAGGCTCGCCAGCTGGGCCTGCCCCATGTCTACCTGGGCTACTGGATCGCCCAGAGCCCCAAGATGAACTACAAGATGCGGTTTCGGCCCTACGAGGTGTTGCACGACGGCACCTGGATCGCCGGCCACGATGGCAAATAGCGTTTCACAAGATAAAATAGGGGCAGCTCTTTCCAAGGCTTGCCCATGAAGAAGACCGAGGCCGCCGCCGCCCCCACGCCCACTATCCAGGTGCTCGAACGCATGTTCGCGCTCATCGATGTGCTGGCTTCCCGCGAAGAGCCCATGCCGCTCAAGGAAATCAGCGCGCGCACCGGGCTGCACCCCTCCACCACCCACCGCATCCTGAACGACCTGGCCATTGGCCGGTTCGTCGACCGGCCGGAAGCCGGCAGCTACCGCCTGGGCATGCGTCTGCTGGAGCTGGGCAACCTGGTCAAAGGTCGCCTGAGCGTGCGCGACGCGGCGCTGGCACCCATGCGCGAGCTGCACAAGCAGATCCAGCAGCCAGTGAACCTGTCCATGCGCCAAGGCGACGAGATCGTCTACATCGAACGGGCTTACAGCGAACGCTCGGGCATGCAGGTCGTGCGCGCCATCGGCGGTCGCGCCCCGCTGCACCTCACCTCGACGGGCAAACTCTTCCTGGCGGCTGACGACGCGCAGCGCGTGCGCGCCTACGCCACCCGGACCGGCCTGGCCGGCCACACGCGTAACAGCATCACCCAGCTGCCTGCGCTCGAGCGCGAGTTGTCCAAGGCACGCCAGTACGGCATCGCCCGGGACAATGAGGAACTGGAACTGGGAGTGCGCTGCATGGCCGCCGGCATCTACGACGACCAGAACCGGCTGGTGGCCGGGCTGTCGATCTCGGCGCCAGCCGACCGGCTGGACGAGGGCTGGCTGCCCAAGCTGCAAGCTACCGCCCAAGACATCTCGTCAGCGCTGGGACACCAGACCGCTTGAGGTGCCGTGGCGCTGCGGCGCCGAGGCCCCGTACCGCAGGACGACCCGCGCCCGCGACCGCGAAGCGCGGCAGACAGGTCTCAGCCGCTGATCGGGCGAGCCACGCTCGAGGTGCTGCGCGAAAGCGCGGGGCCGCGTGTCTCGATCCAGCGCCGCACGCGCTCGGCGTCGCCAATTCGGCTGAGTTTGCCGGCCGAATCCAGGAAGACCATGATGAGCTTGCGACCCGCCACCCGGGCCTGCATCACCAAGCACTGCCCGGCTTCAGAGATGTAGCCGGTCTTTTGCAAGCCGATGTCCCACTCGGGATGTTTCACTAGGCGGTTGGTGTTGTTGTACTGCAGCGTGCGCTTGCCCATCGCGAACTGGTAGCCGTGCGAAGTGGAGTACTCGCGCAAGATGGCGTCGCTGGACGCAGCGTTGACCAGCAGGGCCAGGTCACGGGCGCTGGACTGGTTGCGGCTGGACAGGCCGGTGGGCTCGACGAAGGTGGTGGCTTGCATGCCCAGCATCTGGGCCTTGGCGTTCATCAGGGCGACAAAGGCCGCCAGGCCTTCCGGATGCGTGCGGCCCAGGGCATGGGCGGCGCGGTTCTCGCTGGACATCAGGGCCAGGTGCAGGGCTTCGGCCCGGGTCAGCCGCGTGCCCACTCGCAGGCGCGAGCCGCTGCCCTTTTCGGTGTCCACGTCGTCTTGGGTGATGGTGATCGTCTCGTCCATGGACAGACGGGCCTCACTGATGATCATGCCGGTCATCAGCTTGGTCAGAGAGGCAATCGGTACCACCGCAGTCTGGTTTTTCTGGAACAGGACTTCATTGGTTTCCTGGTCGATGACCAGGGCGACGCTGGAGCGCAGGTCGAGCTCGTCGGGCGTCTCATGCAGGCCCGCCAGATGGCCGACCGACGGGCGGCTGGGTGCCGCAGCGGCCACCGGGCCGGCGGGGCTGCGACCTTTGCGGTCGGTCTTCTTGGCCGTGGTGGCCTTGGGGGACGCCTTCGGGGCCGGCTTGGCCTGCGCGGGGGCGGCCTTGCGGGCGGCGGTCCCTTCGCGCGCGGAGGCCTGGGACAGGGCCGGCGCGCAAACGCCCGCCATCAACAGGGCCGCGACAAGGGACAGCAAGCAGTGCAACGTAGTGTTCATTCCAATCGGTACCCCAGCATGGTCTGAGTGTGCATTTTCTGACAGTCGAACGCAAATTTCGCACCCGACTGGCCCCTGAAGGGCGAAAAATGCACGGATTCAAGCACTTAGAGCCATCTCTTCAGGTTGTGACCGAATTATAGGGATTGAAACTAGCCTTGTGCAGCCACCCGATCAGCTTTACTTTGTAACTTGTTGAGTGCGCTCAGATAAGCCTTGGCGGAGGCCACCACGATGTCGGGATCAGCCCCCACCCCGTTCACCACCCGACCGGCGTTCTGCAGGCGCACCGTCACCTCGCCCTGGCTCTCGGTGGACCCACTGATGGCGTTGACCGAATAGAGCACCATCTCGGCACCGCTGTGGACGTGGTTCTCGATGGCCTTGAGGGAGGCATCGACCGGGCCGTTGCCGTCGGACTCGCCCCGTACCTCGCGCC
>JBEEIS010000124.1:0-11763 GCA_041169755.1 Pseudomonadota bacterium
TCTATCACGCGCGCTTCATGCGTTACCTCACGCATCGCGGCCTGCTCGATTGCGCGGGTCGCAAGGTCTGGGGCGTGTTTGGCGACGGCGAGATGGACGAGCCCGAGAGCATGAGCGCGCTCACCCTGGCTTCGCGCGAAAAGCTCGACAACCTGGTCTGGGTGGTCAATTGCAATTTGCAGCGTCTTGATGGACCCGTGCGGGGCAACGGCCGCATCGTCGACGAACTCGAGAAACTCTTTCGCGGCGCCGGCTGGAACGTCATCAAGCTTCTGTGGGGCAGCGACTGGGACGGCCTGTTCGCGCGCGACACCGAAGGCGCGTTGGCACGCGCCTTCGCGCACACCGTCGACGGCCAGATGCAGACCTTCGCCGCCAAGGACGGCCGCTTCAACCGCGACACCTTCTTCGGCCAGAACGAGGCCCTGGCGCGGCTCGCCCAGGGCATGACCGACGAACAGATCGACCGCTTGAAGCGCGGTGGCCATGACCTGGTCAAGATCCACGCCGCCTACGACGCAGCCGCCCGCCATCGCGGCCAGCCCACCGTCATCCTCGCTCACAGCAAGAAGGGCTACGGCATGGGCACGGCGGGCCAGGGCCGCATGACCACCCACAGCCAGAAGAAGCTGGACGAAGCCGCCCTGATCGAATTTCGTAACCGCTTTAACCTGCCCCTGACGGACGAACAGGCCACCACACTGGCCTTTCACAAGCCCGCCGACGACAGCCCCGAGATCCGGTACCTCCATGAACGCCGCGCCGCACTGGGCGGGTACCTGCCGCAGCGCCAGACCACGGCGCCAATGCTGCCGGTACCCGAGGTGGCCGCGTACGCGCAGTTCGCCATCGAGGCAGCCGGCAAGGAGATGTCCACCACCATGGCCTTCGTGCGCATGCTGGGCAACCTGCTGAAAGACAAGGCGCTGGGCCCACGCATCGTCCCCATCGTCGCCGACGAGGCCCGCACCTTCGGCATGGCCAACCTGTTCAAACAAGTGGGCATCTATTCCAGCGTGGGCCAACGCTACGAACCCGAGGACATCGGCTCGGTGCTGTCCTACCGCGAGGCACTCGACGGCCAGATCCTGGAGGAGGGCATCAGCGAGGCCGGCGCCATCGCCAGCTGGACGGCTGCCGCCACCAGCTACAGCGTGCACGGCGTGCCCATGCTGCCCTTCTACATCTACTACTCCATGTTCGGCTTCCAGCGCGTGGGCGACGCCATCTGGGCCGCCGCCGACCAGCGCGCGCGTGGCTTCCTGCTCGGAGCCACCTCGGGCCGTACCACCCTGGGCGGCGAGGGCCTGCAGCACCAGGACGGCAGCAGCCACCTGGTGGCCGCCACCATTCCCAATTGCAAGGCCTACGACCCCGCCTTCGCCGGGGAGATGGCGGTCATCGTGGACCAGGGCATGCGCGAGATGCTGGTGCAGCAGCAGGACGTCTTCTATTACCTCACCCTCATGAACGAGAACTACGCGCAGCCCGACCTGCCGGCCGGCGCGCGCGAGGGCGTGATCCGTGGGGCCTACCGCTATGCGACGTATGGCGAGGGCGCGCCGCGCGTGACCCTCATGGGGTCGGGTGCCATCCTCACGGAGGTGATCCTGGCGGCCCAGGACCTGGCGGCGCAGGGGATTGCCTCGGAGGTGATCAGCGTCACCAGTTGGAGCGAGCTCGCGCGTGACGGGGTGCAGTGCGAACAGCGCGCCTTGCGGGGCGAGGCCGGCCCGGCGCCCTACCTCCAGCAGCTGCTGGCGCCAGGGACGCAAGGCGGCGCGGGGGCGGGCGCCCCCATCATCGCTGCCACCGACTACGTGCGCGCCGTGCCCGAGCAGGTACGCGCCTTTTTGCCCACGGGCCGGCCCTGCCTCACGCTGGGCACCGACGGCTTCGGCCGCAGCGACACGCGGGCCGCCCTGCGTGGCTTCTTCGGCGTGGATGCGGCCCACATTGCCCACGCCGCCCGGCACGCGCTGGGGCAGGGGGGCCGATCGGCCTAAGATCGGGGCATGAGCCGTCCTGTTCGTTATTGGTCCGACCTCAGCACCCTCGACTTCGCCCGGCGTCAGGCCTCGGGTGCCGCACAGCGCACCGTCGCCGTACTGCCCGTGGCCGCGACCGAGCAGCACGGCCCCCACCTGCCGCTGAATGTGGATACCACGCTGGCCGACGGCATCGTCGCCGCCAGCCTCGAGCACCTGCCCGAGTCACTGGACGTCCTGTTCCTGCCCACGCAGGCGGTGGGCAAGAGCAATGAGCACATTCGCTTTCCCGGCACTCTCACCCTCTCGGCCGAAACGCTCATACGTCTGTGGACAGAGATCGGCGAATCGGTGGCGCGCGCCGGCGTACGCAAGCTGGTCCTGTTCAACGCCCACGGCGGGCAGGTCAGCGTGATGGACATCGTGGCGCGCGACCTTCGCACGCGCTGCGACCTGCTGGTTTACTCGGTGAACTGGTACGACCTGCCCCTGGGCGATGAGGTCAACGGCCTCTTCCCGCCAGAGGAACACCGCTTCGGCATCCACGCCGGCGAGATCGAGACCTCCATGATGCTGGCCCTCCAGCCCGAGCAGGTCGACATGGCCCGGGCGCGCGACTTTCGCTCCACCTCCCAGGACCGCGCGCAGTCCTTCGCCATCCTGGGTAATGGTCGCAGCGCCAAGCTCGGGTGGCAGATGCAGGACTACCACCCCGAGGGCGCCGCTGGCAACGCGGCGCGTGCCACCGCGGCCAAGGGCCGGGCCGTGGTGCAAGCCGCCGGCCGCCAGCTGGCCTTGCTGCTGCAGGAAGTCGATCGCTTGCCGCTGTCCACCCTCGTCGATCGTCCGCAGCTCGCAGACTGAGCACCCGCCTTCGCCGACGTCCTACGCCAGCTTGCGCCAGGGCTGATGGCGTCGCGATGAGAGCCCCCTAGAGTGGGCGTGCGCCGGCACCTCGCCGCGCCAACTCTAGGAGAGTACGATGAAAGCAGTGGCAGACGTCATGACACGGGGCGTGCGCAGCATGGCTCCCGGGGACACCCTGGTAAAGGCCGCTCAGGCCATGGAGGAACTCAATGTCGGCGCCATCCCCGTGTGCGATGGCGACCGGCTCGTGGGCATGGTCACCGACCGCGACATCGTGGTGCGCTGCGTCGCCCAGGAGCTCGACGCCAAGTCCTGCAAGCTCGCGGACATCATGAGCGGGCATGTGCGCACCGTACGCGAGAACGACGACGTCAACGAGGTCCTGAGCGAGATGGCCGCCGCCCAAATCCGGCGCATGCCCGTCGTCGACCCGCAGGACCATCTCGTGGGCATCGTGACCCTCGGCGACATCGCGGCCAAGAACCCCGAGGCGCAGGACGATGTGGCTCACTCCTTGGGCGACATCTCCTCCCCGGCCGAACCGGACCGCTCGCACCAGTCGCAGGCCAGTGGCGTGCAGGGTGGCGGTGCGAGCCGTACGCAGGGGCAAACCGGCTGACGCGTCGTCAGGGCGGGCGCGTTAAGCTCGCTGCATGCGGATCGAGACCTTGCGGCACCGACTGCGCGCCCTGGGCGCGCGGCCTGTACACGAAGAACGTGTGCTGCGCCTGTGGACCCAGGCCAAGGCCCAGGACAGCGGCCGTCGCCGGGTCGAGGACTTCATGCCCCAAACCCTACGCGAGGCCCTGCCCGAGCTGGCCCGGGATCTCGACGCCTTGGCGCGCCTGCGATCTGTGCATCCCGCAGAAGACGGTTCCGAACGCCTGCTCGTCGACCTCGCCGACGGTCAGGCCGTCGAGAGCGTGCTGCTGCCGCGTGACGGACTGTGCGTCTCCACCCAAGTCGGCTGCGCAGTCGGCTGCGTTTTTTGCATGACTGGCCGCGAGGGCCTGCTGCGGCAGGTCGAAAGCGCAGAGATCGTGGCGCAGGTGGTCCTGGCGCGCCAGCGCCGCGCGGTGCGCAAGGTCGTCTTCATGGGGATGGGCGAACCGGCTCACAACCTCGACAACGTGCTCGAAGCCATCGACCTACTGGGCACGCAGGGCAACATCGGCCACAAGAACCTGGTGTTTTCTACCGTCGGTGACCCGCGCGTGTTCGAACGCCTGCCCCAGGGACGCGTCAAGCCCGCACTGGCCTTGTCCCTGCACACGACCAAGCCTGCCCTGCGTGAGCAGCTGCTGCCCCGCGCGCCGCGCATCGCTCCGGAAGAACTCGTCGAGGCCGGAGAGCGCTACGCGCGCGCCACCGGCTATCCGATCCAGTACCAGTGGACCCTGATTGAGGGCGTGAACGACGGCGACGACGAGGTCGAGGGCATCGCGCGGCTTCTCAAGGGCCGCTATGCGGTGATGAACTTGATTCCGTTCAACGCGGTCGATGGTCTCGATTTCAGGCGCCCCTCCTGGGAGCGCGCCGCCACCATCGCCCGCAGCCTGCACCGACGCGGGGTCCTGGCCAAGTTGCGCCAGTCGGCGGGTCAGGACGTCGAAGGGGGTTGCGGCCAGCTCAGGGCCCGTGTCCAGCGCCCCGAAGGGCACGTCATCACGCTGCGACCTGCACCGGCACGCGCAGCCACTTAGCGATTGCTACCGGGCTTGCTGGCGCGGTTGTTCTGGCTGCGCGCCTGTCCGCCCTTGCGGCCGGCCTCGCGCGCCTCCTCCGAGGTGAACTCGTGCGCCGTGCCTTTCTCGTGGGCTGCGCGTCCGCCCTGGCTGGCGATCTCGCGCTGTCGTTGCGGGTCCATCGAGGCAAAGCCGCGGTTCGAGCCGCCGCCGCTCTTGCCGCCGGTGTTGCTATCTGGATTGCTGGAAGCCATGGTGGGTACTCCTTGGGTCATGCGTGGGATGAAATGAATCCATGACCAGCACCACACTGGCCATGCCATGCATTTGAGAGACCGCAGCGGTGCAGCACTCGTCAGGATGGGCACAAGAGCTAAGTAGGACGGGAGCGCGAGGGTCAGGGCGCCTGGAGGCCGTCGGTCTCCAGCCTGGCGAGCAGGGCGTCCGCTCCGGCCGGCGCGGTGACGCTGTTCGCGTGCGCGCGCAGGCTCTCCAGCAGGCGGCCAATCGCGTCGGTGGATGGCAGCACCGGTCCGAGAAAGCGCACACGGCGCCCCTGCGCGATCAACAGCGTGGGGAAAGTCTCGACGTCCAGGTCACCCATGGCGTCGGCCTGGTCCTCGATATCCACCCACGAAAAGCGCACACCTGGGTGGCGCGCGGCTTCCTGCACCAGTTGCGGCCGCCATTCCCGGCAGGTGCCGCACCAGTCGGCGCACAGGCAGATCAACTGCCAGGACGCGTCGTTCGGAGCTTCGGGCGGGGTCGGGTTTGTCATGGCGTGCCGAGTGAGCGCAGTGTAGCGGCGCCTGCCCGCTTCTCAGGCATAGGTCACCCAGTCCTGCCAGGGCGCGCCCTCCAGGTGCGCGATGCCGTTGTAGCTCACGAGCATGTGCCGCTTGGGCGTGAATGCGAACTGGGTGACCGAGGTATTGCGGATACGCAGATTCAGCTCGATGGTGGTCTCGGGCGGCGTCTGCAGCACGCGTCCCACCGCCGTCGAGATCGGTCCACCGCTGCTCACAAGCAGCACGTTCTGACCGGCGTGACTGGCACGCACGTGGTCTAGCGCGCCGGTCACGCCGGCGACGAAATCGTCGTAAGTGGGCATGCCGCGCGGGCTCACGACGCCCGCCATCCACTGCGTCAGGCCATCGCGCAGGAGGCGAAAGTGCTGCCGGTACAACTCGGGGGTGTCGGGCTTGGGTAGCGGTTGCGGGTGGATGACTTGGATCACTGCCTCGCTGTCGTATTCGTTCAGTCCGGGCCAGGCTAGCGGCTCGCCCGTCTGCTGCATGCCCTCGAGGATCCCGGCGAGCGTCTGCTGGTGGCGCTTGAGGGTTCCGGTGATCACCGCGTCAAAGCGCAGCCCCTGCTGCGCGAAGTACTCGCCCAGGCGCACGCTTTGCCGGTGGCCCAGCGCGCTCAGTTGGTCGTAATCGTCGGCGCCGAACGAGGCCTGGCCGTGGCGCACGAGGTAGAGATTTCCCATGCGTGAAATTCTGGCCAGCCCCCGCGATCCAAGCCGTCGCCGGCGCGACTGGCAAGCCGTCTTGCATGCCTTGGGGCGAACCGGCCTGCCGGCCGACACCCGCAGGTCGCGCCGTGATCAGCGTAGGGTCACGCGTCCTCGGGGGGTGTGCAGCGTCGCCGACAGGCCGGATGCGCCGGGTTTCACCGAGACGTCGCGCAGACCGATCGCTGCGTAGGCTACGGCCAGTTCATGGTGGGCTGGATGGCACGCCTCGAGCGCCTCCAGCCAGATCTGCGCGCGCGGCATGCTGGCGCTCGGGTGGATCGGTCCCCACTCGATGAGTGTGGGCAGGGTGCCGTCAAACAGGCGCGCGCCGTCATCGCGAAGGGTTATCTTCCAGCGCAATTCGCCTTGCGGCGTCGTGCGCGAAGCCGGCAGGACCTCGCCAGGGTCCAGGCCCAGCGTCCGCCAGGCGCGAACGGCGAACGCCGCGTCGGGCACGCGCGTCACGAAATGCGTCAGCTGCGGGCCTTGCGTGGCGATACGTTCCCGCAGGTCCGGCGTATCCATATCGAACCAACGCCGGCGTGCCGGCGCAGGTCCCTGCGGATCGATGGCGATGATCTCGAGGTAGGCGTCCTCAAACGACGCGCTCGAGATCGGTAGCAGACGGTTGTGTGTTCCCATGAAGGCGTGTTGACCACCGGGCCCTGGCGTGACGCCCAGGACCGCCTCCGACCACGCCACGCCTTCTTCGAGCGAGCCTGCCATCACCACCAGGTGATCGACGCAAGCCCGTCCCGGATTCAAAGCCACACCTGGCCCTCGATGCAGGTGACCGACTGACCGCCGATCCAGATCGTGCCGGTTGCGTGCAGATCCTGCTCGACGTGCACACGTCCGGCACGGCCCAGGGCCGTTCCCTGGCTCGCGATGTAGCGCGTCGGCGCCAGCCCCGCGCCCATCAGCCACTGTGCGATCGCCGCGTTCAGGCTACCGGTCACTGGGTCCTCGGCCAAGCCGCCATGCCCCGGGAAAAAGGCCCGCACTTCAAACGCGCACTCGGCACCGGCGGCACATGGCCCCACCACGCCGATCTCCATACCGGCCAGCAGGGCGCTGTCGGGCCGCAGGGCCAGCACCTGCTGCGCCGACCGCAGCATCACGCCGCGCCACTGCGGGCCGTTGTCGCACCAGGCGTGGGCCACAATATCGCTGCGCGCCAGGCCCAGGCCCGCGGTCATGCGCGCCAATTCAGCCTCGTCCAGCGGTCCGCCGCGACGCAGCGGGGGCGCCGCGAAGGCCAACCGGTCGCCGTCGCGGCGTATGCGCACCAGACCCACACCGCATTCCTGCACCACCTGATCGCCCTTGGACTTGCCACCGGCGCGCAGCCAGGCATGGCAGCTCCCCAGTGTTGGGTGGCCCGCGAAGGGCAGCTCCCGACCTGGGCAGAAGATCCGCAGCTGGTAGTCGGCCTCGGGATGCGTGGGCGGCAGCACGAAGGTCGCCTCGGACAGGTTCGTCCAGTCGGTGAAGCGCTGCATCTGCTCGGTGGTCAGGCCGGTGCCATCGAGTACCACCGCCAACGGATTGCCCATGAGGGCGGTCTCGGTGAACACATCGACCTGCTGGAAAGGGCGGGCCAGGGTGGCAGGGGTCATGGGGTTGGATCGTTACGCTGGACCGGCATATTCTTTCCGATAAACACCGTACCGATCACCGCCGCAGCAAACCCCAGCGTCACGGCATCGATTGACTCACCCAGAAGCGGCACGGCAAACAGCATGCCGAGAAAGGGCTGTACCAATTGCACCTGGCTCACGCGCACAGTCCCGCCCAGCGCCAGCCCGCGGTACCACGCGAAGAACCCGAGCCACATCGAGAACACCGCCACATAGGCAAACGCCCACCACGCAGAGGCCGCGATGGTCTGCGTGGGGAGTGTCCATAGCGCGATCGGCAGCGTGATTGGCAAGGCGATCACCAGCGCCCAGCAAATCACATGCTCCGCGCGCATCCGCTGCGACAGCCGACCGCCATGGGCGTAGCCGAGGGCCGCGCACACCATGGCAGCCAGGAGCAAGAGGTCGGCCGGGTGCAGGGCCAGGCCCGTCGATCCCGATCGCAGGATCGCGAAGCCCACGACCAGCGCGCTGCCCAGTGCGGCGCAGGCCCAAAAACCGTTCGAGGGCCGCTGCCGCTGCAGGTAGGCGCCTGCAGCAGCGGTCGCCAGAGGCAGTACACCGACGATCACGCTGGCGTGCACCGCCTGCACGTGCCGCATCGCCAGGGACGTGAACAGGGGGAAACCCAGCACCACGCCCACCGACGTCAGGGCCAGCGACCACCCGTCCTCGCGTCGCGGCCTCGGTGCCCGGGTTGCCCACAGCAGCCCTGCAGACAGGACGGCAGCCACCACGGCCCGGCCCATCGCTACGAACACGCCGGACAGTTGCGGTTGTTCGTCGGTGCCCACTGCTAGCTTCGTCATCGGCAGGGTCAGAGCGAACAGCGTCACGCCGATGAGGCCCAGCCAGAGGCCACGGGCCACGTCCGCATGCCGTGGCGAAGTCATACCGTGAGCATCCACGCCGCCGTCACCACCAGCACCAACCCCAGCACGCGGTTGAACCACAGCAGGCGCCGGCCTTGCGCCAGCCACCCGCGCAGCATGGATCCGATCAGGGCATAGGTGAAGTTGCTGGTGAAGGCATAGAACACCATGCAGCCTGCGACGATGACCAGGCGTTCGCCTGTGTTCGTCGCCGGTTGGCCGTTG
Organism: Pseudomonadota bacterium; assembly: GCA_041169755.1. Classification (GTDB taxonomy): domain Bacteria; phylum Pseudomonadota; class Gammaproteobacteria; order Burkholderiales; family Burkholderiaceae_C; genus Ramlibacter. The sequence goes on from JBEEIS010000124.1 coordinate 8,797, forward strand.
GCGTTCACCACCCAGCCCGCGGTCAGTGTGAGCGCGATCATCCAGGCCTTGATGTTCACGAACTGCAGGCCCACCCCTTGCAGGAACGTCACCTGCAGGCGTGCCGCATCGGCTTGGGCCAGCGTGGTGGTCTGGTTCAACTTCCACACCAGCCACAGCAGGTAGGCCACGCCAGTGAGCTTGATCCCCCATCGCAGCGCCGGCACGCTGGTTACCAGCGCGCCCAGGCCCAGGCCACATGCGAGAAGCAACAGGGTCCATCCGGTGGGTACCGCCAGACAAAAGCGCAGCGCGCGGCGCAGACCGAAATTCGCGGCCAGGGCGGTGGACAGCGTGGTGTTGGGGCCCGGTGAAAAACTCATCGCCGCACCAAAGGCCATGAGAGCGAACCACTCGCTGGCATTCATCGGACGGCGTTGCGGGTCATCTGCATGTGTCGGACTGTAATCGCGACCCGCCAGACGGGAGGCGCGTGACTGAAGCGCCCTGGCTCGGGTCGGGGGCGGACCAGGCGGTAGGCTCAGGCCGCGCCGAGTTGTTCCCAGCGCTCCAGGGCCGCCATCAGTTCGTCCTCGATCTGCGCGCTGCGCTCGGTGAGTTGCGCGGCGCGTACGCCGTCGGTGCGGTACACGCTGCCATCGGCCAGTTCGTCGGCGAGCGCCTTTTGCTCTTGCTCCAGGGCTTCGATCAGGCCTGGCAGGCTTTCCAGCTCGCGTTGTTCCTTGTAGCTCAGTTTCTTGCGCGCGACTCCCGCCCCTGGTGCCGCCGCCGGCTGGGTCTCACGGTCGGGCGCCTCGGGGGCGGGCGTTGCCGTGGGGGCCGTGGGGATCGTGCTCCGAGCCAGTGCCTGTGCTCGCCGTGATTGCGTCAGCCAGTCCTGAACGCCGCCTTCATATTCGCGCCAGCGGCCCTCGCCCTCGAAGGCGATCGTGCTGGTCACGACGTTATCCAGGAAGCTGCGGTCGTGGCTCACGAGGAAGACCGTACCGTCGTACTGTTGCAGCAGCTCCTCCAGCAGCTCGAGGGTGTCGATGTCCAGATCGTTGGTCGGTTCGTCCAGCACCAGCACGTTCGCCGGGCGCGCGAACAGGCGCGCCAGCAGCAGCCGGTTACGCTCGCCCCCCGACAGCGAGCGCACCGGCGACGCCGCGCGCGCCGGCGAGAACAGGAAATCACCCAGGTAGCTCTTGACGTGCTTGCGCTGGTTGCCGATCTCGATCCACTCGCTGCCGGGGCTGATGAAGTCCTCCAGCGTGGCCTCCAGGTCCAGCGCATTACGCATCTGGTCGAAGTAGGCGACCTGCAGGTTGGCGCCCTGGCGCACCTGGCCCTGGGTGGGCGTGAGTTCGCCCAGGATCAACTTCAGCAGGGTGGTCTTGCCCGCGCCATTGGGGCCGATCAGGCCCACCTTGTCGCCGCGCAGCACGGTGGCCGAAAAATCGCGCACCACAGTCTTGTCACCGAAGGCCTGCGTCACCTGCGTGAGCTCGCCCACGATCTTTCCACTGGGCAGCCCCGAGGCCACGTCTAGCTTTACGCGGCCCAGCGCCTCGCGCCGCGCGGCACGCTGCTGACGCAAGTGCGCCAGACGGTTGATTCGCCCCTGGGCGCGGGTGCGGCGTGCCTCGACGCCCTTGCGGACCCACACTTCCTCCTGCGCCAGCAGCTTGTCGGCCTTGGCTTGTATGACGCTCTCCTGGGCCAGCTGTTCTTCCTTCAGGGTCTGGTAACGACTGAAGTTGCCCGGATAGGAGCGCAGTTGACCCCGATCAAGTTCGACGATCCGTGTGGCCACCCGGTCCAGGAAGGCGCGATCGTGTGTGATCGTCACCACGCTGCCTTTGAAATCCAAAAGCAGACCCTCCAGCCACTCGATCGCGTCCAGGTCCAGGTGGTTGGTGGGTTCGTCCAGCAGCAATACGTCGGGCCGGCGCACCAGCGCCTGGGCCAGCGCCACCCGCTTGCGCGTGCCGCCCGAGAGCGTGCCTACGCGCGCTTGCCCATCCAGGCGCAGGCGTTGCAACGTTTCTTCCACGCGCTGTTCCCAGGTCCAGCCGTCCTGGGCCTCGATCTGCCGTTGCAGTGTGTCCAGGTCGCCTTGGCCGCTGGTGTAGGTGTCAATCAGCGTCAACAGTGGCGCCAATCCGGCGCGCACCGCATCGAACACGGTGGCTTGTCCATCCAGCTGCGGCTCCTGGGCCACGTAGGCGACTTGCAGCCCTTGCTGCAACTGAAGCAGGCCGTCGTCGGGCCGTTCCAGCCCTCCCAGGATCTTCAGCAGCGACGACTTGCCTGCGCCATTGCGGCCGATCAGGCCCACCCGCTCCTGGCTCTCCAGGGCGAAACCCGTGTGATCGAGCAGCGGCACGTGGCCGAACGCAAGCTGTGCATTGGTGAGAGTCAGGAGTGCCATGGGGGTCCGAAGCGTGAGGCGCGCAAGGGTATCACCGGGAACTCTGGCTCCCTCCTTCCGTCTCACTCAGTCTGTGGCGGCGAGCCTGCGGTGGCGAATGCCGTGCCTGTCGGCCGGAGGCGGCGAGCCTGAGTAGCCGCTCGCCTGCTGCAAGCAGGTGACGTAGACCGAGGGTTCTCCCGAATCCGTGCCATAATCGCAGGCTTCGCTGAACGCAGCGGTGCTCTTGTCGGGCGAGAGCCCGAGGCAGGGGTGCTGGGGCAGGCGGCGGAGGTGGTTGGAGGCTGGCCGGCGGGTGGTGCTTGGGGCGGCGGAAATTTTTTCGTTGCAAGTTGACCTGGGCCTCGAATTCGTGTCATAATTCAAGGCTTCGCTGATCGCAGCGGGGTTAGCCGGTGGTGGTGCTCAGAGAGGTGTTTTCTGGGGCTGTCTTACTGGTGGGTTCATTAAAAATACACAGCCGATAAGCGTGGGCGTTTGAGTGGGTGCTGTTTTGAAAGCGGTGCCAGATTCTTCGGAATCGAAGGCTTCGAAAGAGGCTTTCACTAAAACGC